>NZ_BDUD01000001.1:6003243-6314766 GCF_003113895.1 Nostoc commune NIES-4072
TCAATAGCAATAGTTCTTCTTCCCCTACCTCCCCTGCTCCCCCACTCCCCACTCCCCACTCCCCAGTTACGGAAGATTATCAGGATCAATACCAAGATTACGCAAATATGCTGCCAACTGTTCAGCCCGTTGGCGTTCTTGTTCTAGCAAGAACTCAGCGTGTTCTGCGCGTTGATTGAGTTCCAGGGAATTCAAAAATCTCTGTCCATCTGGACGGTAAATTACTAACTCTCCAAGACCTGTTTGAAATCTAATTCCTAAGCGGGGACTAAGCCAACCATCCATTTGCCATAGCTTATTCAAATGATTGTTTTGCCGCAACCAGCCGTCTAGTTGAAAACTTTCAGGGTCGTATAAATAATATTCTTCAACAGCGTATGTATCGTAAAACTCCAGCTTACGCTCCATTTCCTTGGTATCATTACTATAAGAAAGAATCTCAAAGACTACTTGCGGTGGAATATTATCTTCTTGCCACTGACGATAAGAACAACGTTTTCCCTTTGGTCTACCGAAGACAACCATCACATCAGGTGCAGTCGGTGTAATCAGTCGAGAACGGACGGGATACCAGAGCAAATCTCCTGCAATCAAAACATGATCATTATTAGCAAACAGAATCTCTAAATTCTCCTTAATCAGGACAATCCAACGATATTGCTCTGTATTGTCTGCCATTGGTTTGCCGTCGCTATCTGGATAGAGGAGATCGGGGTCTATTTGCTCAAAGATCGTCATCTGATTTAACCCACAGGCTCTTGACTTCCAGTTCAATTATGACTGGTTATAAGGGTCTAATAGCAACCACTGCCATAAAAACCTTAGAATGAATAGGGTGTATTTAAATCTGTAACAAATATTTATGCCTCCTCGTTGGCCTCGCAAACCCGATCGCAAAGACCCTGATTACCGCAAGATCGATGACAGAATGAATTTTGCCGTGCATGTAGCGATCGCTGCTACTATTAATTCTGGTTTGTGGTTTTTCCACATCTTGAAAGGCACTACTTGGGAGTGGCTGCCTTGGGTGACTTTAAGTTGGACAGGAATAGTGTTGGTGCATCTGATTTATATTAGTGCGATCGCTAACTACACCGAAACTCCGCCAAAATCCACCTGAAGATGGATTACTCATGCTGGGGCGATTGTAACCTCTGGTAGTAGGATTAGGCTGTTAATTGAGCCATAATATAAAAAAGCCTGAGATTTCGCGCTTTTTCTTAATGTAGGGTTATTTTTATGGCTAAGACTAACACCACAGAACTACTAGAAGCCCTAGCAGCTGAAATTGGCGAAAATGTCTACATAGACGTTGCTAAATGGCATCTTTATTTATCTAATGCCAAACTGCATACAGTTGTTGCCGAGCAACTGTATCCTTTAATTACTTCCAACGCTGTAAATGAAAACCGAGTTTTACAAGTCTTGGGATCGATTCCAATAAAAATTGGCGGCGGAAAACGTGAAATTCCCTTAATCGATTTACTACCCCTGCAATGCCAAGTAGCTTTAATAGATATCTTGGAAAAATATCAACGTGATTTCTAATTGCTAAAACTAAGATTATTTTAGTTGGACAATTTTATTAATCAGCATTCCCTGATTCGGTTTTAGCTTCGGAATTAGGTATATGTTTACTGCGCCTATTTTATAAAAATGAACTTTCCAGATACACACAAATCAATCTCGTGTAATTTGTGTATGGATATCTGATAAAAATTTCCTTTAATAATTAAGGAATCTCCGCGTTCAAAATCGGTTCACATCTGAGCGAGTTGATCTTGAGACTCGCTTTGAACATTCATGCAAACTCATTGAGGTAATTTCTATGCTTTTACAAGTCAAAGATAGTGGCGAATTGGTAAAGATTGTTGAAATTCAGGAATTAATTGACCCGAATAATGATGTTGTTCACGCAAAAGATCAAGAAGGTCAAGAAGAACAGCAACCTGAAAGTTTTAAAAAAGAAAATCTCGTTTTTCCTTCAGGTGAAGTTTTACCACGCTGTTGGTTAGATGCCGACTATAGACACGACAACGGTTAATCATTTTCAAGTCACTTGAGTTGGACGGTTCATGTGGTAACTTTCAGAGTGATTTGTTTGTAGCAAGCAGCTCCAGCCTTACTCTTGTGCAATTTAAATGCTAATTAGCTTAAAAGCAAACTGATTTGCTAATTATCAATCTACAGATCCCCAGCTTCTTTAAGAAGCCGGGGATCTGGCTTTTCACAAAGAATTTATCATTGCTATATATAACTATGTGCCAGATTATGACGCAGCTTTTTCTCCCACCGTCACCGTTTCATTCTGCTGAGATTTAGGAAAAAATGTCTTAACAATCCAGTCGGTCAAGATGTGAGACAGTAATCCTATAGGGCCAGCAAATAAACACAAAGCCAGAGAGTGAATTGTCCAAATACCTGTTTTTTGTCCTTCCCAATAAATCCAGCGACCGACGAATAAATCCATCACTAAAAAATGAATCCAACCCGTTGCAGCAGCCGTTTCATCTGTAAAAAATCGCGCAATATCGGCTAATTGGGGATTCGATAAAGCTTGGGCATTTTCTGGCGTAATGCTGTTGATAAACAAATACACATACGCTCCAGCTAACAGCACAAAAGGCAAATATGATGACATTACCTGCCGTGTAACTTTCCAATTTGGTAATAAAATCATCAATGCCCAAAAAGGCAAGACGAAAAGGTTAGCAATGTTAAATAGTTGGGAGATGGTCATAGTTTTGTAAATTGCAAGGTTTTTAGCTATTATTTTTTGCTCAGAATTAACTAATGGTTTATAACTCGCAACTTTCCGAATAAATCCCGACAACTTTTACGAAGTCGGGAATCTAGGTATATTTATAAAGCTACAAGTTGCGATTCAATTTCTGAAGACTTCAAATCACGCCCTATAAAAACTAAGCGGGTTTGCCGAGCCTCTTCAGTTTTCCAAGGGCGATCATAAAATTTATCAAATCGGGTTCCTACGCCTTGCATCACTAAACGCATGGATTTATTTGGCACTGCTACAAAACCTTTAATTCGGTAAATTTCTTGTTCTTGTGCTAATTTTTCCAACTGCTGTTGCAACTTTTCTGGGTCAAATGTACGATCCAAAATTAAATTAGTTGAGATAATTTCTTCGTCATGATTGTGGTCTTCTTCGGTATCGTGATGGCTAGGGCGAGAATCTAAATTGTCTTCTACTGCGGCTTGGAATCCTAATAATATAGATGCATCTAGTTGAGAACCATTGCTCTCGACAATCTTCACCACTCTGGGCAACTCTTGCTTAATCAATTCCTCAACTCTTGCTTTTGTCTCGGCATCTACCAAGTCAATTTTATTTAATACTACCAAGTCTGCACAAGCAAGTTGGTCTTCAAATAGTTCTTGCAAGGGTGTTTCGTGTTCTAGACTATCATCTGCTTGCCGTTGGGCTGCGATCGCCTCTAGATCGCTAGCAAATGTTCCCGCAGCTACCGCCGCACAATCTACCACAGTAATCACCGCATCCACAGTAGCGGCGTTGCGAATTTCTTGCCAGCGAAAAGCCTTCACCAGTGGCTTTGGCAAGGCTAAACCAGAGGTTTCAATCAAAATGCAGTCGATGCTATCCCGCCGCTTGATTAACTCTTGCATCATCGGGTAAAACTCTTCCTGGACGGTGCAGCATAAGCAGCCATTGGTTAATTCAAAGATATTAGTGTCGCTCTCACCATCTTCTGGGCAAACTTGACAGGATTTTAACAATTCGCCATCAATACCGAGTTCGCCAAATTCATTGACTAAAACAGCAATGCGCCGTCCTTGGTTGTTTTGTAGCAGGTGGCGAATTAGGCTGGTTTTTCCACTACCTAAGAAGCCTGTAATTACTGTGACAGGAATTTTTGTTGCCATTATTTAATTAATTGTGCCTCTTGATATTTTCCCTGATCGCTGACTAGATTAGGAATCAGGGTTTATATATTCTGTAGATAGGAATTAGCGAGATTACCGCAAATGAATTCTGCTAAAACTATTAAGCTGTTAATAAAACAAGCAAAATATGCTGAAAACATAGGAAACTACCAGCAAGCAGAAGACCTTTGGCTATCGGTAATCAAACAAAAACCTAATGATGTTCTAGCTTATGTAAGATTAGCAAAGCTATTATCTTATTAGAATAAAACAGAAACGGCGTTGACATTTTATCAACAAGCCCTCCTCATCGAGCCTAGTGTTCAGATATACACTGAGTTAGGAATGTGGTTGTTAGATATACAAAAATTAGAAGAAGCGATCGCTGCATTTTGTCAAGTAATTGCTCTTGAACCCAATGGGTGTACTGATGAATATATATTGACAAGCAGTGATTTTCCTCTGTTATAGCTGTTTTTCACCAGTTCGCTGCTAAAGTTCAGCCGAAGCCGATATCTGGTATTTACTACAGACTAGGTAAGTATATATTATTTAACTACAGCGATAGAAACGATGAAGCGATCGCTGCTTTTCAAGAAGCACTTAGACTAAATCCTGGTCATCAACACGCAGCACAAGACCTTAACAAGCTACAACATAATAGCCATGATCGCTAACAACAGTAGGGGCAACATCCCCGCGATCGCCTGATTTGATTCAGGTGAACCCAGGAAGCTTGCCCCTAGATTTACAAAATTTTACTTAATAAAGTTTACTCAGCTGTGACGAGTTCAGTACTGCCGCGTGTACGACGCCTTGTAAGGCTATTGTAAAGCATTACTCCAATCGCCTTAATCAAATTGCCTTCCAATTCTTGGAACATCGTCATGTTCATGCCAAAGGCGGCGTTAGCTTCATCAACGATGCGATCGGTTGTAGCCTCGTCGAGGGGTAATTCATCCAAAGTTTGACGATATTTGGCTTTGAATGCCTTCTCATCAGGAATCTCTGGAAACTCATAAAAGGCTGTTCCTTGTCCATCAGACAAATTCATCGCCGTTACAGCAATATTTTTGAGAATTTGTCCCCCGGATAAGTCACCCAAGTAACGAGTATATGAATGAGCTATCAATAGTTCCGGTTCTGTGGCAGATATTTCTCGGATGCGCTTTACATAAGCTTCACCTGCCGGAGATAGCTTAATTTGCTCCCTCCAGTTAGTACCAAAATAATAACTTAGGTCTTGCTCTAAGGTGTACTTGCGGTTTAGCTGGGGAAAATTAATTTTAGAAAGAATTGGGTGCTGACGATGCTTTTCCATTTCCTCTTCCATCGCTGAGTAGACGAAGTAGAAGTTAGCAACTAGTTTCCGGTAAGAGTTTTTCTCGACTACTCCTCTTAAAAAGCACTTGACAAAACCTACATTTTCTGCCATGGTGTGGGCTTTCTTAGTGCCTACACGTAATTTGGTTGCTAAATTGCTGCTCATGCTAAATTTCTCAACTTTTAAAAAGTTAACTGCCGAAGTTTTAATTCACTAACGGCTAAAAAAGCCATTAAAACGTTACCTTAAAACTATTTGATGAGAATTTATATTAAAATTTTTTAAGCTATAATAGTATTGTATTATTTTATACATTAAAAATCTAAGGAAATAATTGCCCTGTACGCATGAAAATTACTTCCTCACCATTGCCCATTCCCTATTTTCCAGTCATAAAATCAGCTTTTGTATTTCCAAAATTACGAAAGCAATAACACGCAACAGTAGCGTAGATTTTTAAATTAAGGTAACTTCATGCCCAAATAAAACATCTCTTAATCCTCGGATTAATTCTACCTAGATGAATGCCTAGTTAATAAATTAACGAGTTGTTTTTATTTCAGTGTTTATCTCAAAAAAATCAAAAATTAATACTAATTTAAGTACAGATACTGAGGAGCATACAATATGCAAGTGATATATTACAAATAGATTAGCTGAGGAAAAAACGTATATTCTCATTATTAATGATGTATTATACAGCAATTTTTATCTCAATGATTTAGTTAACTTGAATTCTCAAATATAGACATAGAAACTGTTTTAGCTATGACTACTGACATATTACAGCACTTCCGGCAGCTATGAGGTACATCCTCAAATCTGAAAGCTTTGATAGGAGAGGGCAAGGAGAAAAGCTGTATTGCATAATAGCCGGAAGCGCTGTAATATATTAGGTTGTAACTACCCAATAAATTACATTTCAACCTTTAAGCTAGCTAATTCCAATAAATATTACATAAACAATATGAATATGGGAAATATTTTAAATCGTTTAAAGGTTAGTTTGCACAACAAGCTATGGCTGTTTAACTATCGATTGCGAGAACTTCAAATCCGGCTACAGTTCTACTGGCTTTTGTATCGAGGTAGTCAACCACTGAATGTTAGCAATAAATCGCTGATTGTGTTTGCTCCTCATCAAGATGATGAAGCACTGGGCTGTGGTGGAATTATTGCACTCAAGCGAGAACAAGGTGTACCTATTAAGGTTGTTTTTGTCACAGATGGAGGGGGTTCCCATCAAGATAATACCAAGATTAGCCGCTCTAAAATTGTTCAAATTCGCAAACAAGAAGCACTGACAGCTTTAAACATTCTGGGTGTTGATTCAAAAGATATTCACTTTCTTAATAAATCTGATGGCTCACTACACAAGATGACAGAAGCCGAACAGCAGCAAACCATTGAAGAAATGGCGCAATTGTTGCATACCTTTGGCCCTCAAGAAGTTTACGTAACTCACAAAAAAGATCGGAGTCGAGATCATGAGATTACTTATCAACTTGTTAAGACCGCGATTATCAAAGCTGGAGTGAAGGTTGATTTGTGGGAGTATGCCATCTGGTTGCTTTGGAAATCCTTACTATTTCGGGATCTCAAGTTGGACGAATTAGCAGGTGCTTATCGATTATCTATTCACACAGTGCAATCCAAAAAAAATGAGGCGATCAAAACCTATCGTTCTCAATATTTACCTATAGATGCTGAATCTAGCGCAGTACTACCTCCCGGTTTTCTCTGGCGGTTCTTCTTACCTCATGAGGTTTTTTTCAAATCAGAATTGCCAAAGCTATAGCTTTCTCTTTTGGAATTGGAAAAAATTAAATAGTGTTTTACTTAGTTTGAATGAATAAGGCAGAAGAAAAACAAGTGGAAGATTCGGAAGAAACACTTTCTTTTTAATCATTCAATCTTAGCTTTAATGTGGGTTTTAGCTATTTATTCATTAATAGATAGCTGATTTCTGATGTTTTTTGACATCAATTAATAGCTTGTAAAAAGAAAATAGCTACTTTTAAAGTCTCAATCTCTTTATTGAAAAATAACAGGAAAAGAAATGATTCAATCAAAAAAAGACTTTTGTTTTTGTACTTTAGCACTAGGGAAAAAATATAGCGCCCTTGCTTCTTTATTAGCAAAAGATATAGAGAGATATTCCCCGAATACTTCTTTTATTATCTTAACTGATCATCCTGAAGAATTTAGTAAATATTCTCAAGTTTTAGTTTTTAAGCATCAACAGCAGGGTGTCAAATGTTACCACGATAAAAGATTTGCGATCGCAAAAGCTTTGTCACTCTTTAACTCGTGTATATTCATCGACTCAGATATGCGAATCTTGGCACCAGTGCCAGAAGATATGCAATGGCTGCTAACACCAGGAATTAGCGCTAGAGCTTGTATGGATATGCCAAAAAAATTTACTAAAGTTATTGCAGGAACTGCTAGTAGTAAATTTGCGAGAGAATTTACAGTTGTTAAAAATGCAACAAAAGTTCTTAATTTAGAAACAAGTTGGAAAGATATTAGTTTTGTTCACGAGTACTTATTCTCAGTCACTAAAGATTCAGGTAAAGAAATTGAGTTTTTGCAACAATGGGATATGCTTGCTAATTACTTTGAGCTAAATGGAATTTATGAAGGTGAAGGGAGTGCAATAGGTTTAGCTGCTTATAAAGCTGGGCTGGCAGTTAGATGGAGTGAGATGGAAGGCATTTCATTTTTCAATAATAAAATTGAGTTAGTAAAAATTAGCAAAGGTCAATCAAATAGGGACGAAATTTCTCAGTATTTTGAAGATCACGAAAAGATTTTATACCCTAAGCGCTCTTTCATGAGCAAAGCTATAGATAAACTTGGAAAGGCAATTATGCATTTTTACAGAAAAATGCGGTTCAAAATTGTTCGCTCTTCTTTGTTAAACTGATATCTGAACACTGTTATCCGAGTTGAAAAATCAGGTTTTTAGGCAAAAAATCTAGGTTCTTGGCTTTGCAATTGCAAGAAACTCAATTTTCTTTTAAAACTAGCTTTGAGAGCATCCCATTAACGCGATCGCTATCATATCGCCTAACATGAAAAATGCGAGTTCCGTTAAATGACAGTTTTTTATAGATTTAGATCAGAACTTCAAAGGGGATTTACCCTACGGAAGGCTACACGAAGGTTGTTTAGCCACTAATTCCAGTGATTCGGTTTTGTGGTTCAAGATTTGAGAAAAAGTTTTCTGTCAGAATTGTTGAATCAAGTGTTAAATGCTATTTTCTAGTGTGATTGTGTGGAGTATTGAAACAAATGGTTTCATTTATAACTCGGACACCGGGCATTCCGGGGGATTCTGCTTCTGAAATTGACGGATTGGGGAAAGGGATTGAGAGCAGTTTTGAACTAAATTTAATCTCATTACCAGCAAATCCTTTATTTGGCACAGATGGGATTCGGGGACGAGTGGGAGAATTATTGAGTGCCCCCCTAGCATTGCAAGTTGGTTTTTGGACGGGGATTGTTTTACGTAACTATGCTACTCAGGTAGGGCCAGTCATTCTCGGACAAGATTCTAGAAATTCCAGCGATATGCTGGCAATGGCTTTGAGTGCAGGGTTAACAGCAGCAGGATTAGAGGTTTGGTATTTGGGATTATGCCCCACTCCTTGCATTGCCTATCTCACCAGTATCAGTGATGCCATTGGCGGAGTGATGATTTCTGCCAGCCATAATCCCCCAGAAGACAATGGGATTAAAATTTTTAGTGCTGATGGTGGGAAGTTACCCCAAATATTGCAGGCAGAAATTGAAGCCGGGTTGCGTGGCAAAATATCACCTATTGCTAGAGTGAGTAATTGCGGACGGCATTACTCCCGTTTCGAGTTAGTGGGGCATTATAGCGAGGCGTTGAAAAAACCCTTGAACAGTGCCATAAAGCTTCAGGGGATGAAGATTGTTTTAGATTTGGCATGGGGTGCAGCAGTCGGGTTAGCACCAGCAGTATTTACAGAAATGGGGGCAGAGGTAATCTGCTTGCATAACGAAGCAGATGGCGATCGCATTAATGTTAACTGCGGTTCCACGCACCTAGATATTCTTGCAAGCACAGTAAAAGAACACAACGCCGATATTGGCTTTGCCTTTGATGGGGATGCCGATCGCGTCTTAGCAGTAGACAATACTGGCAGGCAAGTTAACGGCGATTATATTCTCTATCTGTGGGGACGCCACTTACAAAAAAACCAACAACTGCCAGATAACCTGATTGTATCTACAGTCATGGCTAACTTAGGCTTTGAGAAAGCTTGGCAACAAATTGGCGGTACCCTAATTCGTACCGCAGTTGGCGACCAATACGTACAAGCCGAAATGTTGCGGACTGGGGGAATGCTGGGCGGCGAACAATCAGGTCATATTCTTTGCCGTCATTATGCTGTTACTGGAGATGGCTTGTTAACAGCATTACATATAGCAGCTTTGGTGAAAGAGGCAGGTGTTCCCTTTAGTGAATTAGTAGATCAAAGCTTCCAGACCTATCCGCAATTGTTGCGAAACGTGCGAGTTGTAGATCGCGATCGCCGTTTAGGATGGCAAGATTGTCAACCTGTCCAAGAAGCGATCGCTCTTGCTGAAGCTGCAATGGGTGATTCCGGCAGAATTCTGGTTCGCGCCTCTGGTACAGAACCAGTAATCAGGGTTATGGTAGAAGCTGCTAATGCAGAACTTACCAACTACTGGACAAATGAATTAGTTTCAAAAGTTCAACACCATCTGATGGACTAAATTAGCTATTATCTCAGCTTTTAACAAGCGCCAATTTTTCATCACAGCTTCTACTAATGACCAAGGCTGGTTAATTTGTAGAAGCTGTAACATTTGTATTTGCATTGTTAGATCATGACCGACTTATTACTTATCAACAAAACTCACTGTGTCAAGATAATTAGTCCTGGCATCACTCTGAACGTGTTATTATTTATTTCGAGATTCTTAGCTATATGTTCTAAGATAATATTATGCTTATTTTTGTTATCCCACTCAAAAGTGCAAAAGTTTCCAATTCCTGGGAACGTGTTACACAATTATTTGAAAGATGCATTAAATCAGTTTATAATCAAACCTCACCTAACTTTCACGTTATTGTTGTTTGTCACGAAAAGCCAAAAATAGAATTCACTCATTCTCATATCACATATATTACAGTTGATTTTTCTCCTCCAAACGAAACTAACCTTGTAGCTAAAGGAGATACGGATAAAGGGCGTAAAATCTTAAAAGGATTAGTTTATGCTCGTCAATTTTCTCCCACTCACACTATGACAGTTGATGCTGATGATTGTGTTAGTAAAAATTTAGCTAAATTTATTCAACAATATCCAGATTCTAATGGATGGTTTATAAATAAAGGTTATAAATATCAAGAAGGCAGTAATTATATATATATTAAAAGAAACAATTTTTATAAAATGTGCGGCAGTTGTAACATTATCCGATATGATTTGAATAATTTGCCTGAAACCGCAGAATATAATCGTGGCTATGGGTACTATAGATATTATATAGACCACGCTAAAGTCAAAGATATTTTAAATAATAGAGCAAAACCTATTAAAGCATTACCATTCCCAGGTGCAGTTTATATATTGGATACAGGAGAAAATCTTTTTGAATTATCAAAAAGATTAAAATTTAGCATTTTTAATCGCAAATTATTAAATAAATCAGTGATGGATGAATTCGGATTGTATGACTTACAGCAATCCAGAGAAATTTGTCAACTATAATATATTTCCTTGAGGCTGATAGGCTACAGCACCATTATGCCGAAAATAAAATCAAAATCCCGACCATCTAAAAACTCGAAAAAGCAGGCTAAAAAGGAAACTTCTACCCTTAACCTCAAAGAACAGTTAGCTCAAAAGCGCAAAGCAGCCCAAGCACGTAAAGAACTCATTAGCTTACTCACCACCGCCACCTTTGGCGGTTTCTTCATTGGCATTGTGCTTTTTTTCGTAGCTGGAATTAAAGCAGCAATCCCTGGTGTCTTAGGGATAATTATCATATCCCTTTCCTACAAATACCCCCGTCAAGCGCTATATACCTTCATCATTTACGTACCGATTGGGGGTACTATCACCTACTACTTGGGCAATAGTCCCATACTCCAATTAGCTAAAGATGCCTTTTATATTCCAGCTCTAATTGGACTTTGGCAGACTTGCCGTAAACAGGGGCTACCCCTAATTCTTCCCCAAGGCATTAAAATTCCACTTTATATTGTTTTAGGTTGTAGTCTGCTAACACTATTATTTATTAATGGTGGACAGCAGTTTAACCCGCCTAGCGTCGGATTATTGGAAAAAGCACCCCAAGAAATACCATTAGGTATGGGCATTCTGGGACTAAAAGTATTTTTAGGCTATGTCCCCTTGATTGGTTGCGCTTACTATCTAATTCGTGATAAACGAGATTTTCTATTTTTATCGCGCCTCCAGATTGTCCTAATACTGGTTTGCTGTGTGCTGGGATTTATTCAATACCTGTTACTACTAACTGGTGTATGTCAAGGCACTAGGGGTCTTGAAGGAAATGCCCTATTTGTCACATCATTAGAAGCCCGTTGTTATTTTGGTGGAGCGCTCTTATATAGTCCCGAAGAAGGAGTTATTCGCCTACCAGGGACATTTGTAGCTCCTTGGCAATGGGCATGGTTCTTAATTTCCAGCACCTTTTTTACCTTTGCCACCGGTTTCACCGACCCCTCCCCAATATGGCGGCTGGTCGGTTTAGGTTCTTTAGTGACAGTCTTTATCAATGCTGTAATTTCTGGACAGAGAATCGCCTTAGCTTTAGTACCAATCTGCTTCGGAATTTTGCTATTGCTTACTGGTCAAATTGGCAACCTAAAACGATTTATTCCCATAGGGATAGGACTTGCCCTAGTTTTAGGAATAGCAATGGTGACTAACCCTGCTGTCGTCCAAGAGAGAACCGAGAGTTTTACAGGTCGATGGGAGGCTTCACCACCTCAAGATTTTATCGTTCAGCAATTTCAAGAAAATTGGAAAAACGTAGACGGGCCATTAGGAAGTGGCTTAGGTCGAGCAACTAACTCTGCCCGCGTAATGGGTCAAACAAAGCTAGTGGAAACCTACTATCCCAAAGTACTTTTTGAAGTTGGAATTATTGGAGTGCTAGCTTTTCTGGGTTTAGTAACAAATTTAACAATTATTGGCTTTAAAACCTATCGCTCCATAAAGAACCGTAATTTCCGCAGTTACGGAGCAGCTTTGTGGGTGTTTATATTGTTTATTAGCTACAACACCTATTACTATCCTCTGGATGTTGATCCGGTTGCTGTCTATTATTGGTTTTTTGCGGGAGTTCTTTTTAAATTGCCTGAACTGGAGAAACAAGATATAGAAGATGCTAACCCTGAGCAAAAGAATAAGAAAAAACGTCTAAAAACAATTTAATTAAAAGGAAAATGGCAAAAGTTATCATAGTAGGTCAAAAGCACCTTAGTACTCCAAATCTACCTCGAAATTCTCGGCATATACTCATCCGCCCCAAACCTTTCCCCACAGGCAGATATCCTATAGAAAAAATTTGGTATCCTTTAAGCAGCTTTTTTCCCTGGCAACCTGTATGGGGAAGATACCAAGCTATTCATTCTTTCAACAAAATTTTATATACAAACAAACCTTGGTTTATCACCTTTGAAGATCATCGCTTTTTATATAGAAATCCTCAAAATCAAGGTGAAGCGGCAATTTATGAATTGTTAAATAATCGATTAGTACTAGAAAATTGCCATAAACTGATAGCTATCTCAGATTATGCCAAATTGAGATTAATTAAGCGGATAGAAGGTTGGAAGATAAAAGAAAAAATAAGTAAAAAATTGGATGTAATCCATCCAAGCTTTCCAGTAAGGGTTAATGAATCGAAACTTTATCATCAACAGCAAAACCTTCAGCTTATATTTATAGGAAATCACATTGCCCGCAAAGGCGGAGTTGTTGCTTTAAGACTTGCTAAAAAAGCTGAAAAATTAGGTTTACCTATTACTCTACATATAATTTCCGATCTGGGACATGGTTCAGGAGTACCGACGGATTTTCCCGATGAAACCAAATATGTAGAGGATTTAAAGCTGTTGGATTTAAATAATGTTGTCTTTCATAAAAATCTTCCTAATGACAAAGTTCTTGAGTTATTATCGCAAAGTCATTTTCAATTAATGGCGACATTACATGATACTTATGGCTATAGTATTATCGAAGGTTTTTCAGTTGCAACTCCTGCAATTACAACAAATGTATGTGCCTTACCAGAGTTTATTCGTCATGGCGAAAATGGCTATATTTTAAATTTACCAATTAATGAAATTAGGCACTGGAGCAATTGGCTGTATGAAGAAAAAACTAAAACTAATGAATATTGGGAAATTTTAAATAGTACTTATGATTATTTGGCAGAGCAAGCATTGCAACAAATTATTCAATTTCTTGATAGAAGTGATAAGCGAGAACATTACGAATTTTTAAGCGCAGGAGCGTTAGCTCAAGCGCAAATTGTGCATAACTCTGAAAAGCAAAATGAGTTATTTGATGAGCTTTATGCAGCAGCAGCAAGAGAATAAAGAATTAAAGACAGCTTTTAAGCAGGACTTAGGCTATTGACTAACTTGAAATTAAAGCAACAATAGCTTATTGAAGTAAATGAAAATTAAGTTTTATAAGGTTATTATCAAAGTAGAAAAATCACTTAATAAAAATTATGGATAATTGGCCATTAATTACTGTGGTTATCCCGACCTATGGTCGAGAGGAAGCCTTACGAGATAGCATTGTAGATGTTTTGAAACAAGACTATCCAAATTTTGAAGTTTTAGTGGTAGACCAAACCGCAAAACACCAGCCAGAAATTCAAGCCTATCTAGAAGAGATGGCGGGGGCAGGTAAAATTAAGTGGTTGCGCTTAGATTGGGCAAGTTTGCCAGGAGCGCGGAATTATGCAGTACGGCGGTCATCTGGTGAAATAATATTATTTATTGATGATGATGTTCAGCTAACCCCAGGATTGTTAGCAGCCCATGTGAAAAATTATCTACAAAATCCAGACGTGGGGGCTGTAGCCGGACGGGTATTTGACAGAATGAAATTGGGTGATTCTGGAGGAGATTTAGAGATTGAATATCTGCCTCCTCAAGCTATGGACCCAGGAATTGCTTGGTATCATATTGATTTAGTACATACCATTAAACCCCAGCAAGTACTGACAGCGAGGGGTTGTAATATGTCATTTCGCCGCGAAATTTTTACTAAGTACGGACTAAGGTTTGATGAGAGGTTTCGCGGTAGTGCTGTACGCGAAGAGTCAGATTTTTGTTTGCGGGTGCGACAGACGGGGTATAAAATTTGGTACGACCCAGAAGCCCACTTGGTGCATTTAGGCGAAGAAACAGGGGGTTGTCATGATATTAGTATGCGATCGCTAAAATATCAACTCACCTTTTATCACAACCATTTTTTACTAGGGCTGAAAAACCTGACTGCAACTCAAGCTTTACGCTTATATGCCCGTTTATTTGACTGTCACGTTCTGGGACGCCCACCTTGTCACAAAAGCGGTTCGCCCATAAAAATTGCCACTCGCGCTATTTTTTACACTTTAGGTTTTTTCAAAGCCTTGGGTACTGTCATTCAATCACTATGGAACGATGGTCAAATTTACAGCCGATTGGATGAACAAGTTTAGGCATTTGTCATTTGTCATTAGTCATTAGTGAATAACAAAGAATAAATGAAAAATGAGAATTTTAGTTGCTAGTCACACTTATATCGTAGACCTCAACTGTGAAAAACTACGTTCTTTATCTCAACTAGAACCGGGAATTGAAGTGACGGTTGTAGTTCCAAAGCGCTGGAAACCAGGTGGCGTGCAAAACAGAATTATTGAAACTGAATACCGTGATGAAGGCACATTTAAAATAGTTCCCGTTTCTAATTTTAGCCAAAATCATCAGGGACTCCTTACCTTTGGCGCTGATTTGATCTTTTTGTTAAAAGAATTTCGTCCCCAAATCATCCAAGTGGAACAAGGGTCTAGAGGACTAGCTTATACTCAGATGATTGTCTTAAATCAGCTATTAGGACTCAAGGCAAAAAATGTATTTTTTACTTGGTGGAATTTACCATATCAATTGAAATTACCAGTTGCTTTATTAGAAAAATATAACCTCAATCACAGCCACGGCATTATTTCTGGTAATCAAGATGGAGTAGAAGTTTTGCGGCAACGGGGATATAAAGGGGCAATTAAAGTTATGCCGCAACTGGGTGTAGACGAAAGTTTATTTACTCCCAAAGCTCAACCAGAGTTAGCAGCTAAGTTGGATATTAAAAAAGAAGATTTTATTGTAGGTTTTGTTGGACGATTTGTGCAAGAGAAAGGTTTGTTAACGCTTTTGCAAGCCTTAATCACTTTGAAAAATAAACCTTGGAAATTACTTCTACTGGGACGAGGAGAGTTGCAAAGCCAATTACTCAAAATTGCGGCAGAAAATAATATTGAAGAACGATTAACTTTGATAGAAAGTGTTCCCCATAACGAAGTTGCAAAGTATATTAATTTAATGAGTACTTTGGTACTGCCTTCAGAAACAACTTACAAGTTTAAAACCTTAACTTCTGTTGGCTGGAAAGAACAATTTGGTCATGTGCTAATTGAGGCAATGGCTTGCCAAGTACCTGTGATTGGTTCTGATTCTGGTGAAATTCCCTATGTAATTGGCGATGCTGGTTTAGTATTTCCTGAAGGTGATGCTCAAGCCCTTGCTAATTGCTTAGTTCAATTAATGGATAAACCAGATTTTGCTCATACTCTGGGTGAAATGGGTTATCAAAAAGCAATGATTAAATATACAAACAAAGCTTTGGCTAAACAGCAATTAGAGTTTTATCAAGATTTAGTCATTAGTCATTAGTGAATACAAAGGACAAATGACAAAAAAATGAAAATATTACAAATTGTTCCCTCAATTTCTCTAATTTACGGCGGCCCCAGTCAAATGGTATTAGGGCTAGCTCCAGCTTTGGTAAAAGAGGGAGTGGAAGTTACAATTCTTACAACTGATAGTAATGGTGATAATGGTCAAACATCTCTAGATGTACCTTTAAATCGCCCTATTAAACAAAATGGTTATGAAATAATTTACTTTCATTGCGCTCCATTTCGTCGCTACAAATTTTCCCTGGATTTATTAAACTGGCTAAAACGTCATGCTCACGAGTTTGACATAGCACATATTCATGCTCTATTCTCTCCTATAAGTAGTGCTGCTGCTATTGTGTGTCGTCAGCAAAATCTACCTTATATTTTCCGTCCTTTAGGTACTCTCGATCCGGCTGATTTACGGAAGAAAAAACAATTAAAACAGCTTTATGTTGCAATTATAGAACGTCAAAATTTAGCTGGTGCAGCAGCTATTCATTTTACTAGCGAACAAGAAGCTAAAATATCAGAAAAATTTGGAGTATCTACGCCAGATTTGGTGATTCCGTTGGGTGTGATTCCCTCTCAATCGCCCATTAAAAATGTATATAGTCAGTTAGAAATACCAGAGGATGTGCCTTTAGTATTGTTTATGTCACGAATTGATCCGAAAAAAGGGTTAAATTTGTTGATTCCGGCGCTAGAGAGGCTGTTAGCTATTGGTTATAAGTTTCATTTTGTCTTAGCTGGGACAAATCCCCAAGAGCCAGATTATGAAAAAAAGATAATATCCCAAATTCAAAATTCACCACTGCGATCGCACACTACAATTACTGGCTTTGTTACTGGTGAACTCAAAGTTAGTTTACTACAAGCTGCTGATTTATTTGTCTTGCCTTCCTACTACGAAAATTTTGGGATTGCTGTAGCTGAAGCAATGGTAGCAGGTATACCCGTAGTCATTTCTGACCAAGTTCATATTTGTCAACAGATACGTGATAGCGAGTCGGGTTGGGTGGGTGCAACAGATGTGCAAGCACTGTTAGAGTTACTGCAAGAAGCTTTGGAAAATCCCGCAGAACGCCAACGACGGGGATTAAACGCCCAAAAATATGCATTGGAGAATTTTAGCTGGGATGCGATCGCAAAGCAAACAATCCAAGCCTACCAAAAAATTCTGGACAAGATAGGACTTACGCACTGTACAAAATAACTATCTTGTGCATCAACCTAAATACGTTGTTTCGGGCTTTTATCAATCACCTTTGATTGAGTGCGTAGGCGTAGCCCGCCGCAGGCATCGCTAAAATCTCATTGAAAAATCTAGCTATCAGCCTTGAAAACTCTACCTGTTATTTTGGCTTTTCTGTCAATGCGTAAGTTCTACAAGAAATTAATTTAACCCAACGCAGACAACAGATTTAAGTATGCGATTTTCAATACCTAATCTTTAGTCTTTTTTACTAATTTTTACCTCCCGCATACTTATATCCGAGAGTACTGACAACCTAAAATTTTGTTTCAAACAGCTAAAGTCCGATTGGGGAATAGGGGTTTTATGTCATGATGGGATACTAGAATATATATGCCTTTCAACTACAGGGAATCTCTCATGGCTCTCCGTCTAGGTGACACAGTACCCAACTTTACGCAAGCCTCAACACACGGCGACATCGATTTTTACCAATGGGCAGGTGACAGCTGGGTTGTGCTGTTTTCTCACCCTGCTGATTTTACACCTGTTTGCACAACAGAATTAGGCACAGTTGCCAAGCTAAAACCAGAATTTGACAAGCGTAATGTCAAAGCGATCGCACTCAGCGTTGATGATGTAGAATCTCACAAAGGCTGGGTGGGAGACATTGAAGAAACTCAAAGCACCACTCTCAACTACCCAATTTTGGCAGATGCTGATCGCAAAGTTTCTGAGCTTTACGACATGATCCACCC
Organism: Nostoc commune NIES-4072; assembly: GCF_003113895.1. Classification (NCBI taxonomy): domain Bacteria; kingdom Bacillati; phylum Cyanobacteriota; class Cyanophyceae; order Nostocales; family Nostocaceae; genus Nostoc; species Nostoc commune. The sequence continues at coordinate 6,021,407 of NZ_BDUD01000001.1, forward strand.
CAACGCTAATGCATCTGTGACAGTGCGATCGGTTTTTGTGATTGATCCCAATAAGAAACTCCGCCTGAGTTTCACCTATCCTCCCAGCACGGGACGCAATTTTGATGAACTGTTGCGGGTGATTGATTCTCTGCAATTGACTGATAATTACAGCGTGGCGACACCAGCTGACTGGAAAGATGGAGAGGATGTTGTAATTGTCCCCTCACTGAAAGATCCAGAAGTACTCAAAGAGAAATTCCCCAAAGGTTACGAGGAAATCAAACCTTATCTGCGGATGACTCCTCAGCCTAACAAGTAAATCTGAAAATGATTTCGGATAAAAAGCAAAGGCGCAAAGATATAACTTTGCGTCTTTGTTTCTTTGCGTGAGAATATAGTTAGTCGGCTAGGCATCCGAACCTGGAGGAAATCCTTATGTTCTCATCCCCTTTGGTTTTGCAATTTCCGTCATCAATGCAAATGACAGACGAACAATTTTTTGAATTCTGTCAGGTGAATCGTGACTTACGCATTGAGCGAAATAAATTCGGAGAATTGGTAATTATGCCTCCTACTGGTTCAGAGACAGGAAACCGAGAAGTTAATATCTCAGGACAGCTATGGGTTTGGTCAGAACAAGATGGTACAGGTATAACTTTTAGCTCAAGTACTGGATTTAAGCTATCAACAGGTGCAGAACGCTCTCCAGATGCTTCCTGGATTAAACTAGAACGGTGGAATGCTCTATCTCCAGAACAGCAGCGAAAGTTTGCTCCCATTTGTCCAGATTTTGTAGTTGAACTCAAATCTCCTAGCGACAACCTCCAGACTTTGAAGGAAAAAATGGAGGAATATATGAATGAGCCAGGAATACAGTTAGGCTGGTTAATTGATCGTAAGCAGCGTAAAGTTTATATTTATCGTCCTGGATTGTCAGAGGAATGTTTAGATAATCCTACTACCGTTAGCGGTGAGTCGGTATTGCCTGGGTTTATTCTTAATATGAGTAAAGTTTGGTAGCTAAAGTTCTATAAAGCAATTTAACTATTCACAAGCAGTGAGGTTAAAAATGTTGACTACTGTTGAAGGGACATATCCTAATGGTTGAGTGGAACTCACTGAACAAACTATAGATGTAGATGAAAGAACGCGAGAAAACTCTAAAATTATATAGAGCATTATATTTCCTAATTCAACAATTGTCTTCTGTTAAAATCTACGAGTTTTATAGTAAAAACTTGCTATTTTGTGAGCGGTTTCTTCCCACTTTTGATTACCTGTAACAGATGCCCAATAAGCAAAAGCACGTAATGCTGTTCTCCTATCCATACTTTTTACCTTACCAGAGCGTCCTTTTTCCTGTCCAGCAGTGCGGGTATTGCCCTCAGTGCTAATTTCTCCAGAAGGCAAGATTCTTGTCTGCTCCCATAGCAGCGACTTATTGATCATCGCTACAACTTTAGAGGTTATTTCATCTTGCGGAAAGTATGTCACCCATCGCTGGGCATAAATCACACCTACCATCTGGTAACTACTGTCATGTCCATTCTTTTCCGGGTTAACCCCATCTCGACGTTGCAGAGATAAACCATCTTCAATAGATTTATGGGCGTACTCAATCAGTTCTTGATCGCCTGTTAATTTACCGGTAAGTCCTAAAGCTGTTGCAACTAAGTAACGTCGATGGGTGTATGGTTTATTACGTCCGATTCCGATTTTCCAGATATTTGGCTTAATTATCCATCTAGCTGCACGATGCACCAAAAATTTATATTTGGCTACTTGGTCAGCATACTTTTCAGAATATGGAGATTGTTCTATTACTAAAAGGGCATGAGTAACAGCTTCTACAAAGAAAGATGTGCTGTGAAAGCGATCTCCTGTTATAAAGAAGCTACCATCATCAACTTGGTGTGCAAACCCCCAATCAAACATCTTAAATCCTGCTTGAATGGCTTGTGGATCATTCTTAATCAAGCCACCAATGATTAGGTCTTCCCCATATCGCTGGTCTTCGATATACCAACCTCTTGCCTGATTACGCAGCCAACGCACGTTTGTACCGTTAGCGCCATTAGGCATCATTGATTTATACAAACCTGACAAACGTCGGTAAATAACATTTGCGATTAAATCAGTTGATTCATGCTCAAAATCTGTTTTTTGGGATAATTGACGCTGAGATAGATTACTTTGCTCTGTTCTTAAACCTACTTCAAACTGCCTATTGGGATAATTGCTATGTTGTTTAGCAAAAACCATAGTACTTTTAGTCATTAGCAGCAATAACAAAACTAACCAAGCTGCTAAATATTGCTTTTTCACCGTTTAATTTCTCCTTCCCGATCTCAAAGTTGTTATCCTGCTATTTCATTCCATTTTTCCTTGCCTTGCTAATTGAAATCCTGTTGAATCCAAAAGCAAAATAAAAGCTCCTGGCAAGCTCAACAGCCAGCTTAAGGCTGTAATTGTTAAGGATAACAGCAGAGCCTGTTCTGTAGTTAAGCCAATACGATTGAACAGGTAAATCCATAAACCTTCTTTTAGACCCAGCCCTCCTAAAGATATGGGCAGCAAGGTAACTACTACGATGATGGGAATAAATACTAAAAGCTGTAAATAAGAAATAGGTATTTTTAACTGTTGCGCCACAAGGTAGTGGTAATAAACTATAGCCAATTGGAGTAACATTGATAACCCCATTGATACAGCTAGGGCTGTACGATCCTGAGCGAATTTTCGCAACAAAATTTGAATTTTAGCAAAACGAGCAGCTACTTTGCCGAGGCGAAACTTTTCTAACCAAGGTTCTGCTAATATTAATAGGTTGGGACTTGATATGAGTAATACTGCTCCTAATAAAGCACCTACACAAGCAAGAAATAACAAAATAATATCCCAGCGTCCTATTAATTGAAAAGCGGGAGGCAAACCAATTAAAGCCAAAGCAGATAAAGCTGCTAACCCGGTAAATCTTTCTAAAAATACAGATACTAATGCAACTTCTGAATCTTTCGTTACTTGAGCAACTCTATAAACACGATATACATCTCCTCCAAGAGCGCCTGGCAAAAAAATGTTGAGAAACATTCCTGCAAAATAGCTGTTCAGCAAACTGCTCATTGGTGCTGAATGACCGCTCGAATTAAGAACAACCTGCCAGCGCCAGCAACTCAACAATTGGCAACCAGTGTAATAGACTAAAGCTAGGATGATAAAGGGTAAAGATAAATGTTTAAACTGAGTCCAAGCTTGACTAAAGTCTATGCGAGTAAATACAAAAGCAAGTAGACCAATACTTACTGTTGTTTTGATGAATATGATTGGTTTGATTTTCATTTTCTTATATATTGTATATGTAGACCTGTATTAATCAGTTTATAAGTACAGATATATAAATTAATAAGCACCTAAATCTTTGCCTTGATTGGGTATAACTTTTGGTAATCCATCTTCTAGCTGCCAAAATCGCAAACGAGTTCCAAAACTATCTATAACTGGTTTACCTAATGTTTCGATATACTCCCAAGTAGTACGTTCAAATCTCCCTCTTCTGGCATCATCTATATGAATCCAGACACGTTGATGTTTTTCTAATATATGATTTATTTGATCTATATTATTGACTACTACTCCACCAGCCCACCTATCAATTAATTTTCCGTTATGCCAGTAAATAGCATCTAAATACTCTGTTCCCATTAAAAAATAATCTAACCCGTTTAAGTTAATTGCAGCAAATGAAGGTGTAGGTGAAATAACTATATCTGCTGAATTTTTATGTTGTTGTATATACCCAAAAATTTTAGTATTACTTCTATTAATTACTTCTGAATAAGCCGCTAATACTTCAGTTGGTTGTGAGTTGACAATTATTATTATCAAACTAGATATCAACATAGCATTTCTAACAGGTATAAATCCATTTGTTGTTACCTGTAAGTGATCCCCAATAGTTTCTACTAAACATATCATGCTATAAATAGCTAGCAAAATAAATATTGGATAAACACTGTAAATGTAGCGTTCTTCTAATTGATAAGTAAGAAGTGTTACAATAATTACTTGAGATATAAACAAAATAAAAAAGAAAGATAATATAAGGTTGGATTTTTTAAAAAAGTAAAGTATTCCTATACAGAAGAAGTAACTATAAATTATTTGCATCCTATTAGAACCAATAAATATATTGGAAATTAGCATTGTGACATCAGAAAAATGTAGCCTTAGATAACTAGCCGTACTGTCAGATATTGCAGCTAAAGGAGTTAAAAGACGGATAGCCGCAAAACCAAGGTCATATATAAAAATAGTTAAAGTAACTACACATCCTAAGATAATGTGCCAGTCTTGCAACAAGCTAAACGGACGATAAAAATAAAGGAAACCAATTAAGAATACTGGCATTAGAGTTAAGCTAATCTCTTGAGTTATTAAGGTTAAAGTAAGAGCGATAAAGAAAAGGTATTGATAATACTTTCCAGATTTTTCAATAAAACCCTTGAAGAATGACCACAAAGATAGAATAGTTAGACATTGTAGAACCTGGTAAAACCGGATATTGCGTGAATACCAAAGTTCCCAAGGGTTGATAGCTAAAATTGCTGTTACTAGTAGAGCAATCCAAACTTTTCCAGTAAGCTGACGAGCAAATATATAGACTAAAATTAGAGTAGCTGTACCCCAAAGTGCGGATAACAAACGAGCATTAACTATAGAATCTCCCAATAGTCGTAACCAAAGAGCCAGCAAGTAGTGATAAAAAGGGCCACGAGTGTACCAAATACCAGAAGTAGCTATAGGTGTGCCCGTGCGTAAGATACCTCTAGCAGCATCTAGGGAAGTATTTTCATCAGAGTCTAAGTCGATAAAACCGAGGTTATGAACCCTTAGCCCAAACCCTACACTGACGATGAGGATGAGAAATATCCACTCGCCCCAAATAGACCATCTCTGCTGTATAAGATTAAATTTATCTTGCAATACTTGGATTGGTGATTCTTCCCGTCTCTGCATCCAAACGAAAATGTACGCAATAATCGCTGCTACAAACGCTAAACTAAAGACAAGAAAGATATTTCCACCCGATGCCAAGCTGAAACTAACACAAGCCACTAAACCCAGCGAGAACCAAATCAAAGATAGAGGTAATTTATTAATCTTTCTATTGATGCGAATGTAAACTAATGTCAATACAATTATGGCTGTAAACCCAAATAATATTACGTAGTTACTGTTTGGCTGGGCAAACAATAATCCAACCTCTGCTTCTGCAAAGCGATGTTTCAGCAAACCAATGGCGGCTAAAAACAAAGTAGTTGGTGAGAGTATTGCAGATCCTGCAACAAAGTTATCCCACCAACGATTCCCATATCCCAGCCATAAACCTAAAAGTGAAGCATAAATTATTGCAAAGACAACTCCTCCTATTAACCATAGACTTTGATGCCATAAATAATTAGGGTAATTGAGCAGATAGGCATTACCTTCAAAATTGCGTTGGAAACCTTCTGCTTTAGGTTTACCTAAAAGACTTACAGGTTTATCCTCACCAGCACCTTCTGTCCACTTAGATACAAGTTGATTTAAACCTGTCCAAGTATTATCAGTAGTAATTTCGCCAACAATTTCGCCTGTTGTTGTTTCTGCCCATCCATCTAGAAAGAAATTAAGAATACTATTAGGGTTAATAGAGTTAGTCTCTGTTAATACTGTATTTAGTGAGCTAATTAAGCTTACAGCTAATGTATTATTTCCAGGTTTAAGCAAGCTTGTAATTTCTAAAAGATGCAGTTGGTTGCTATTTCCCTTTGTGTAACTATTAACAAGATTGCCGTTGATTAACAGAGAATATGCACCTTGCCCAGCAAATCGAATATAAGCGCGAGAAATCTGATCTATTGGTATCTGCCAACTACCTCTGAGCCATACTTGTCCTTGAGAATTTTGATTTCCTGTAATCCAATTTCCCTGTAGAGGGCGGTCAAACAAATTTTTACTTAAGCGACTGTAAGTTGCTTCTCGAACTGAACCCAGTACCTTAGCTTCTGGCCAATTTTCATCTGAAAAATCTCGGTCAAACCATTGGAGAGATTGACGAGTTTCTGACAGATTAGAAACTCTCCAGGTGGTTTCTCCTGTTGATAAACTAATCGGTGTAGCATCATCTGTAGGATAAACACACCCCTCAACAACTACACGAGGAGTAGTTTGTCCTTTTTGAATTTCTAATGCAATAACATTTTTACCTGGACGTAAATGACGAGTTATGTCTATATATGCTGTTAATTTCCAATCATTGGAACTAGCCAGTAAATAATTGACTGATGTTTTAGTATTGTAATGATTACTATCATTAATGCCTTGAAAAGGTATTCTCAATCCTGCACCTAATCCAAGAGAATTATTGAGAACACTATTTTCTCTTGCTATAGGTCTGTTATTTACATATAAACTAAAGTCATTATCAGCACTTAATCTTAGCCAGCCTGCTTTTGCATTATCAGGTAAGTTAAAGGTATTGCGTGTATAAAAACGGTAGTTAGGTGTTTGAGGCCCAATCCATTGGGCTTGTTGTGACCAATTTACGCGCTCTACAGAAGTAGGTATTTTCTCCCAAATAGAAAATATCAAACTTCCCAATAGTAATCCTAAAGCTAATATCAAGCCCAATGGCAACCAACGCTCTGAACGTTCCATTATTATTCCTCTATTCCTGATTCATTCCAAGCTTTGGTATCAACCGATTGACGGTATCTTTCCCAGGTTTTACTAATATTGCCTTTGTTATATTCATTCCAAGTTAGATGGACATAGGCTTGTCCCATTAAACCAATCCCTGGTTCTTGAAAGTACTTCTGGCCATCTATAATTTTTTTAGCAACTTCAGCCGATTTCTGAAATTCTCCATTAACAACCCTGGCTAGCATCAGGTCATATAAAGCCTCAACATGACCCGGAAATATGCTGAATGCTTTTTCAAAAATATCTGCTGCTGTGCCAGCATTCCTAGTATTAGGTTCGTTGAAATAATTGGTTCCTCGATTTAGAAGTGCTGCAACCAAATATCCTCTTACTAAAAAGCGGTTAGGCTGAATCTCTAAAGATTTTTGAAAATAGCTTTCTGCTTCTAAAAAATTACTATCTTTATAATTTTCTAGACCTTGAATGAAATTAACTAATCCTGGTTCAGGAACATCTGTATATAACTCTGCTCTAGCCAGGCGCTCTAAAAATTCTTCATCTCCCTGCAAAGGTGGATACAATCTTGTTAAAACTTGGCTGGTGTTTACTACTTGAGAATATTCACCTTTGGCAAACTGCACATTTAATTGATAATTAATAATATTAAAATAAATGTGAGAGCCTAAAATAGCAGAAAATAATAGTAAGCTCACAGGCACTAATATTTTCATGTCTTTAGTTAGAGAATTAATTCCCTGCTGTTCCCAGGCTAGATAAAAGCCCATTAGACAGATTAGCACTCCAATTAGGCTAAAGCTCCAACCTTGTCCAATAAAAGCAAAAAAACTATTTTTATAGCTAAATCCTTCAAGGATAACTTTATCCCATGATGGAAGTTGAAAAAATCGGCTATCCTCAATTTTTAGGCCAAAAGTAGAAGTAGGAATATCTGGATTATCTAAAACTATATTCTGTTTCCATTGAGCTTGAACTTCTGAGAAATTTTTGTCTACATGAGATGATACTTTTTCTCCCTGGTTATAGTACTCTGCTGCAATAAAAGATACAGCAGGCGACCAAGTTGTAATGAAATAGGGAAAAAGTAAGATTGGTATTAATGCACCCCAAAAAACTAAGCGTGGAGCTTGTCGAATATGAAATATAAAAGTGTAAGTAAAACCTGCGATCGCACACAAAGCTAATGGCACTCTCACAGCATTTGCCCAAAATAGATTTGTACCGAATGCTTCTAGGGTTTCTGGAGGTAACCGATACCAAGGATAGATGGCTCCTAGTAATAGTAAAATAGAGCCGATTAACAGAGTAACCCTTTCTCGATTAAACCAATTAATAAAGGCAAAAAATCTGTTAGTCCAATAACTTTGATTCATCTGCTAATTTCTCTCTGCGATTGGCAATAATGCAGACTTAGCTTCTAGGCGATCGCCTGGATTTAGAGCTAAGGGAGAAGGTACTACCTGTTCTCCAGGTTTTAAGCCTTCTAGTACTTCGCGTTGATTATCAAATGTTCTTCCTAACCTGACTTTTTTCACGACAGCTTTGCCTGCTTCGGCAACCATCACCATACCTTCACCAGCAGACAAATGAGTAACAGAACTTTCTGGAATCATTAAAGCTGTTCTACTTTGATCAGTAAACTGCACATAACCTTGCAAACCTGGAGGCATTTGTAAATTATTAACAGCAACCCAAACAGAATAAGTAAATTGTCGGTCAATACCCACTTTACTAGGCTTATTGGTATTAGTTTGTACGGTTGGATTGAGCTGAATGACTCTTCCTTCAAAAGTACGTCCAGGGTATGCTACTAACCGGACTATAGCGTTATTGCCCACTTTCACAGCGTTAAGCCTAGCTTGATCAATGTAAGCCTTAAATACAACATTCTGAGTTAAGGTTACTAACGAGTTACGGTCTCGTGCATCCGCTATTTCCCCAGCATTAATATTTACCGAACTCACTAAACCATCGGTGCTAGCATATATAACTGTTCTACTTAAATTTCTCAGAGCCTCTTGGAGTTCTATTCTCCTGTTGTCAACTGTTAGCCGAGCATTTTTTACATCTTTATCTAGTGTCTGCTGGGCTAATGACAGAGCTTGCTGAGAAGAAATCAAGTCGTTTTGGCGAGCAATGTAGAAATCTTGGTTAGTAAATTGCTGGCTTTGGGTACTAATAATTCCCTGTTGAGCAGCTGCTAGTTCTCTTTTGCGAGTTGCATAGATATCTTGCATATCATAGAGTTGAAACTTGGATATTGCTCCTTGATCTGCTAAAATTTTAATTTGTCTAAGTTTCTCTTCAGCAGTCACTACCCTTACCTGAGCAGCCTGCACATTGTTGTTTAATTCTTGATCTGCAAGTTTGTCAATTGTTCTTAATCTAGTTTTAGCTGTATAAAACCTGTCTTGAGCAGACCTAACATCCTCTTTCAAGTCTGATAACCTTTGTGATACGGAGCTTTGCACGGTTGCAAGGTTCTTTTCCGCAATAGCGAGATTATTGCGAGCCGTATTTACTTGATTTACAAAGGGAGCTTTTTGTAACTGAAGCAGAGGTTGACCTCGGCGCACCCATTGCCCTTCCTCAACGAAAAGTTTTTCTACAGGCCCCGATACTAAAGAACGAACATTCACCTGCTGCATACCAACAGATTCACCAGGAGCGGCTAGATTATCCTCTAAAGCTTTTGACGCGACTAACGCAGTTTCTACTTGAATAGGTTTGCCAGCCATACGTTGTAAAGCTGGATAACCAAAACCTGAAGAGTAAAATCTAGATCCTGGGTCTTTGAGAGCAGGAAAAAGTACGGTAAAGCTTAAAATCCCCATTAAACCTAAAGGGGCTACTACGCAAGTAGTGAGAATCCCGCGAGTTAAAAGAAGACGTTGTTGTGTCATAGTATACGGGAACCTTATTCAAGTCTGATTTACTTAAGTACCTTTGTAAAAGCTATATAGATACTTCCCTGAATGGAGAACAAACTAACATTCTTCATGAAAATTGCAATTAATCGTGTAAAGGCTATATGAATACTTCCCTGAATGGAGAACAAACTAACATTCCTCATAAAAATCACAATTAATCGCAAATTTTTACTAAGCAATAGTTCCGGTAGCTTTTCCGGTTACAGTGTTGTTCAATGCGTTTGCCAATACTTGCTGCCACATAGGTGTAATGTGATGCCAGTTAAAACGAACTTGTATATCTGCTAAACCTTGTTGACCCATTGTTTGGGCTTTAGTGGGATTGGATAATAAAGTCAAGATTGCTTGTGCTAAAGCTTCTGGGTCTTTTTCTGGTACTAATAATCCTGTAGTTCCAGAATGGATTACATCGACAATTCCGCCTACAGCACTTGCAATTACAGGCTTTTGGTGGGCTAAAGCTTCTATTATTACTATTCCTAAGCCTTCAGTATCGCCCTTGCTATCTACAATTGCCGGTAGTACAAATATGTCACATCCAGCGTATTCATCAGCTAATTCTTCTTTGCTAACAAAGCCAAGGAAATCTACTACATCATTTAGACCTATTGCATCACACTGTGATTTAATCTCATCTTCGAGAATTCCCTTACCCACAATGCGTAAGCGTACAGGATATTTCGCTAGAACCGAAGGTAGAGCTGCTAATAAATATCGCAAACCTTTACGTTCATCTAACCTACCAACAAACAGGAGCGATCGCACTTCCTCTGGGGAACGTTTTTTAGGTGGCTTTGGCTTTATAGTCATACCGTAAGGGATAACGGTAACAGGCCCATCATAAATTTTACGAATCAACCCACTAGTAAAAGAAGAATTGGCTGTCACACCTTTAGCCAGAGGCACTAACCAACGGAGGATATGTGTCACAAAGCTGAACTTATTAGCTAACATGAGTTCGGCTCCGTGGAAACTAAATACCATCGGAATATCTAATAATATACTCGCAGGTAAAGCAATTAACCCATGAGGAAAAGGCCAATGAATCTGGAGTAAATTTGGCTTTTCCTTGCAACATACCCAAAACAATTGCAACATACCAAACAAGATATAAAAAGCAGCAGCTATCAAATAAAGAGGCTGTCTTTGCAACTTGGTAGGAGCACCATCTCTTGCCAAATTTTCAAAACGTTTTGGACAGTAGCGAAAGCGATATACTTTTACTCCATCTAATACGTGGCTTTTAGAACCTTCGTAGGCAGGAGCAAATACTGTAAATTTAGCCCCTGTTGCTTGCAAGCGTAAAATTGCCTCACGTACAAAAGCACCATGATTGCCGTCAGCAGTCATAGGATATACAGAAGTGACAACAAGAATGTGTTTATCTTCAATATTCATAGATGTGAAAAAATTACTACATTTAGGATAAAAATGAAACCCAGGAGAATATGACTAATTCTCTCTGGGTTTATTTTTGGATAGTTTAATTGATTAGACTATTTCCTGTTGAATAACACCAACATAGTTTATAGCTGAATCAATCTTTTTATCTTGGCGTTGATTAATTAGACGACCTTGAGTTTGAAACCACCACCATAACTTGACAAAATCAATAGCTGAAGTAAGAAGACGCTTTTTGCCAAATTTGCTTGTTCCAGAGTGCCGAGGATGCCAAGGTGTAGCAACTTCTATAACGTTATATTTCTGTGCTGCTAATACTGCCAATAAGTAGCGATGGGTAATTGTTTCTACTGGCAGAGTCGATAATAAATCACGACGGACTAGTTTAATCCAGTTCATATCATGGATTTTTAAACCGAAGAGTAAACGACAAGTGGTATTAGCTAATTTAGAAGCAAGAATCTTCCCATCACCCCGTTTTTGCCGCCAACCAGCCACTGCATCTACCCCTGGTACACAAGCTTTTAATAGTAATGGTAAGTCAGTCCGAGGATCTGACTCTAAGTCTGCTTGTCCCCAAAATATCCAATCAGTTTTGACATCATCTAATGCCGTCTTCCATACTCCAGTTACACCAAGCCTGTAGGGATGGCGAATTATTCTTAAATAATCGCATTTTTCACTCATTTGCTTGAGGATTTGATAGCTATTATCTGTACTACCATCATCAACCACTAGTACTGGCAAACTAAAGCCCATATCCTCAAATGTTTCTTCTATATTAAGTAGGAGTCTTTCTAAATTTCCTTCTTCATTAAGACATGGAATAACTATAGTAACTGAAGAATTATGATGCAATCTATCTTGTTTAAGATATGAATTTTCAATTATGCCTCTAGCAGTTGTAGTAACCATTTCTTATTGCTCCAGATTCAGTGTTTATTTTGAAAACGCCACTTTTTGACAATTTATAAACATTGAATATTTTCACATTGGCAGAGCAGTATTTAAACAAATTAAATACTGTTGAATAGTGCACCTAATTGCTAGTAAAATTTGACTTAATGTTAATATTCAATGTTATTAGCTAGTTGAAAAATGGCTGATCAAGCCTAGCTAGGATATTTGCCAAAGAAAGGAGATTTATTTAATCAAACTAATATTACGTAAGTAAGTTTTAGATGAAATCAAATTCTAATTATTGATTAAAATTCCTTTCTTTATAAACAAATATAATTTCTAATTTTATTAAATCAATCAGTATTTATAGCCATTTCTTGAAAAATTGTTATTAACAATAACAGTTATTTTTATTGCTAAAATTTTACTATTTACAGTATTTTTACTATTGCTTTTGAATAAAAATAAGTTATCGGATTTTTAAGTTTTATTACTTAATTAAAATGACAAGTAGTAACAAATGTTACTGTCTTTCATTTTAAAAGTAAAAGCTTAAGCTGTGATTGTGAAAATCTCTAAGTATATAACGAAAAGTTAAGCAAAGGAATTGCAGTTAAGTTTTACATACCGCATACTACAGTTTTCTGTTTTTCCTTTACCTTGAATACCATCAATTACCTAATCGACTACGGTGCGATCGCATATTGGGCAGAGCAGGATCAAGTTAACAAGGTTATTCTGCTCTCAATACTTGTCGGGTTTTGGGGAAAAGGGGAAAGGGAAAAGGGAAAGAAAAAACCTTTAACCCAAACCCAGTAACCTTTTCCCCAAACCTGATTCTGAGTTAAAAATCCTTTACCCGAGCAGTATTGATTCTGCTCTTGTCGGGAGAAAGCCAAGTCACTAGCGATGAGGTGAAAGACTGTTATCAAGTCAATTATTGCGCTGCGCCCGTTGCTGAAAATGAATTTTCCTCATTTGACCTGCTCTACACCCCCATCAATACTTGTCGGGTTTTGGGGAAAAGGGGAAAGGGAAAGGGGAAAGAAAAAACCTTTAACCTAAACCCAGTAACCTTTTCCCGAAACCCAATTCCGAGTTAAAAATCCTTAACCCAGCAGTATTGACACCCCCATAAGTCAGCCAGGAAACGAGACTGATTTCGGAAACGCACGAATTACAAATTAGACTCACTTGTTATACCAGCTTTTTCGCCACTGCTGCATTTGCTTAATCTCTATATTTTGTGCCTTGATAATTTCTTGGGCTAATTGCTTGATTTCAGGGCGCTTAGACTTACTTAAGGCATCTTGCGCCATTGTTACAGCCCCTTCATGGTGAGGAATCATCGCATTGATAAAGCGCAGATCAAATTCCGCATCAGCTGCACCTAAATCCTGACTCATCATCATAGTTTTCATTTGGTCAGACGACATTTCCATCGTATGACCCATTTGACTGTTGTAAGCTATTGGTTTCTCTCCCGCCTTGGGATACCAAGCTTGTCGCCACTGCTTCATCTGAGTGATTTCTTGGTTTTGCGATTTGATGATATTGTCTGCTAATTTTTTGATTTCAGGACGTTTTGATTTCTGTTGCGCAACATTCGCCATTTCCACAGCCCCTTGATGGTGTGGTATCATAGCGTCGATAAATCTTAAATCAAAATTAGCATCGGCTGGGCCTAAATCCATTCCCATATTGTGATTCATGCCACTACCGTGATTCATCATCTGCTTGTCATTAGCATTAGTGACAGTTTCCTTTAGGGTTTGGCTTTGGTTCTGGGAAGCAGTATTGGTACAGCCTGTGATTAACCCACCTGCTGAAGCGATCGCAGTTAATGTTAACGCCAAAAACCCATTCCTCAAAGATAGCAGTTGCATAAATCTCACCTAACAATTTTCTAATTCTAATCAAATTGCTAGACTGAAATCTAAAGATCCCCGACTTCTTTAAGAAGTCGGGGATCTGGTTGGTCATTTATCACTCAAAGTTGTGTAAGCTTCATTTACTAAGTGCATTTTCTCTTGTGCTTGTTTTAGCAATTGTGGCTGATTAACAAACAAATCTGGATGCCATTTTTTTACTAAAGTTCGATAAGCCTGCTTTACCTCAGCCTGAGAAGCATTTGTTTGCAATCCTAAAATACTGTAGGCGCGAGTAATCTTATCTTTTTCCGTCTGGGTTTTTGGTTGGTTACGTGCTTTGTTGCTTTGAGTTGTATTTTGCTGTTTACCAGTTTGAGAACTAGGCGATTGCATCTCTGCTTTCATTCGCGCAATTTCCTCATTCAGTTCCCAATCACGAAATTTCGCTTCTAAGTCTTCTTTGCGTGGAGAGGGAGAAACTTTTGGCGGTGGTGGAGAAACAGATTTTACCCTTGTCTGAGTATTCTTAGCAGTACTTTCCTGTTGTTGCTTAACACTAGTATCTTTTTGAGGGTAAGTTTGAACTCTCTCTGGCTGTGGTGAATATTTTCTATTAGTATTACTGAATTTGGGTATATCTTTATAAGGTTGATAATTTGATGATATTTTTACTTTCTCTAACTCTTGCAATAACTGATTAAAACCGTTTTGTAAGTGTTGCAAACTTTCACGTTTTTTAGTAATCTCTAGCGGCTCTTGACTAATTTCAAAACAAATTACTTTTTCGGCTTTCTGTTCATATTCAGCCAAAATAGATAATCCTTGACTGCTGAAACTAGATAAATAATCTTCAATTGCAGTTATACAAAGTTTAGCAACTTCCTGATGATAAGATTCCTTCGCTAATTGTTCGTCTTGTTTTTGGATATTCTTGTTTAGCAAATAAGAAATACTGCCGACGACAGCAGCACCAACTGGGCCGCCTAACAACCAGCCAATACCGCCACCAACAGCGATAGAACCAGGTTCACTCAAATCATCAGTATTGCTTGGCTTTGATGGTAATATGATTTGTGGTTCGCTAGGAAAGGGAATTATTAAATCTTGTGGTCGTTCTTCTTGGAAAAATTCGTAAGCTTGATAAAGCCATTTTACCACAGCAAATTGTAATTGGTTTAGGTCTTTTTTAAGAGTATTTGTTTGCCAATATTTAAATTTATTTTCTGCCAATGCAACTGCCGCATCAGCTTGATATTTTGTCAGTAGCTTGGGTAATGCTAGCCAATCGCGTAACTCTCCCACGCTAGTAGAAAAACCTTTATAGATTAAGTTAGCGGCTTTTCGTTTAATTTCAATTTTAGTATTTTCTTTATCATCAAGGGATTTTATTTCAAGAGCAATCGGGTCAATTTTAGCTTTTAATGAGTATTGGATTTGAGAAGCGATCGCTTGCACTCTTGGCAAACGCACACTACCACGATTTGGTTGCAAAATCCCTACAATATTTTGCAAAGCTGTTTCAAAAGCCGCTAAACCGCTACTATTAGCAGCAGCAACATCACCTTTTAATCTGGCTCTTAAAGCAGGTAAAGCATCAACGCGATATAAATTACTAAAACCTGGAGGTAATTCGGCTCGAAAGCTTTCTGCAACAAATAGCAAGCGATTGTGAACTTGTTTTTGCTCGTCGGGTTCGAGTAAGTTAAGAAAATTAGCGACAAATATAACTGTTTTAATACCGCGATCTAATAACCAATCTCGTAAGTTTTCCCGTTCACCTAAAGTCATTAATTTACGTGCATCTAATAATTGTATAACTAAATCTGCACCTAAAAGTTGTTCTCGGACTAAATTATCTTGTTCATCTCTATCATTCGTTCCTGGTAAATCTAAAAATTCTACACCTGTTTCTAAGAAAGGATGCGGACAAAAAATTTCCACAGATGCTACATCTTTTCGCATCTGCCTATTGCCATCAAGAATAGCAAATTGTTGTAAAACTTCTGTACCACTGCGATATATTTCTGTACCATCTACCAACATGATGCGAGTTCGCACATCAGAACCATACTTGACAGTAATCGCTGCGCCTGTAGTGGGGATTAAATCAATTGGTAAGGTGCGATTTCCTAACATGGCATTCAGTAAGGTAGATTTGCCATGATTAAAGGGGCCAAATACCGCAATCCGAAAGCTAGGATTAACGAGATGATTGCAGATGGTAATTATATCTTCATGCAGTTGCGATTTGCGTTCTAAATTCAGTAATGCAGATGCCGATTTGAGAGAATCTGCTAAATCCTTATAACCTTCATACTGTTGTTGCATAGTTCCTCGTTCCCAGTCTCCGCCTGGTAATGCAATTACCTCATATTCTTATAGTTATGGGAGGCGGAGCCTCCCAATAGGTATTCCCAGCTTCTAGCTGCGAACGAGAGTAATGAGATTTATCAACTATAATAAGCTAATAAATTGCTATACGCCGCCTCGATTTTTTGCAACTGAGCTATTACATCTTCTTGTAAGTTTTTTAAACGGTTGAACTCAGTTTCACGATTTATTTCACGGGTTTGTTTCTGCTTCACTAGATTATCTAATTCAGATTTGCGAGAAAGAATATCATCATTAATCCGCTTACCCACTTCTCTCTCGTAAGAGTCAAAACACTCTTTTACAGCATTGTATACAACCTGAGATTGCTCATGTGCGACTTGGGGTAGATGTTTGACTAGCTCTTTTTTCGCAGTTTTAACTAACTCTTTACGCGCTTGATCTGCTTGTAAAAATCCTACTCCTAAACCTAGCAGTGCAAACCCAATGGGGCCAAGGAAAATACCTGTCACTGCTGTAATTATTCCGCCAATGCCAATTACAGTAAAGTAGTTTAACAAAATATTTTTCCAATCAAATCCGGCTCCTGCTAGTGCGAAACCAGCAAGATTTCCTTTAGATAGTGATAACAATCCCATTGCCCATTTTGCCCAGCCGGGAGAATTATCTTCTTCAGCAGTAGTAGTGGCATTTACTTTGACGTTTTGTCCAGTGAGTTTTTCTGTGATTTGATCTGTGACTTGACTGTAAGACGCGCCATATTGTGCAGCACTGCGAGAAAGTTCTTTAAAAGCGGCATTGATATCTTTTTCAGCAGTTAATGTCCAAGCAGCAGATTTGTCAGTGATGTATTGCTCAAAGGCTTTTTGTAGTGCGGTGTTAAATGCTTCTCGTTTACCACTACTGAGAAAATCAAACAAATTTAATTCAGGTTGATAGCGTAAGAAATCGGTTTCAAAGGTGTTACCTAAGTTTAAAACGTAGCCGCGAAAAGATTCGGAAATCGTTCTTGCTTGAGTGTCTCTGGTATTGATAATTTCTTTTTGGAATTCATCTCGAATACCTGTGAGTTTGTTAAACTCTGGTTCTACTGAATCAATACGTTTTTTTAACTCATTTACATCTTGGTCAAGTAATGGTATACGTCTAGCAACTGCTTCGCGGGTATGATTGCAGGCTTGTCTAGCCAAGGTTCTAACTTGACGGAGTTCTGCGATCGCACGTTCTCTGGTAAGAAAAGTATTAAGGGCTTCCATAAACTTTGGAAAGCCAGTCCCATCTAAATCAGCCTGGGGATTTTTTAACCGTCGTCTCAGTGCTTGAATTGACGAAAGCTCAAACACTCGTTCGTCATAAATATTCTGACCTTCTACAGTACAATATTCTGCTAAGTTCGCGTTAAATACTTGCCGTAATCTATTCTCAGATGCTTGTAATTCTTCAACATCATCAGGATCAATCAATGATTCTCGCACCTGATCCCAAGCATTAACTAAGAAGAAAACTGTCAATCCTCGACCTTTGATATAATTTTCTAGGTAGCGACGCTCACCCAGGGTACAAGGTTGAGAAGCTCTCATCACAAATAAAATTGCATGGCAGTTATTTACATAACCTAAAGATAATTCGTTTCGCGCTTCTGTATCATTCAATCCCGGACTATCAACAATTTCAATTCCTTTTTCTAGTAGCGTTAAGGGATACTCAACTACTGCATAATCAACATCGGGAAATGCTTGTTTTTTCTCCTGCTCTAGTTTTTTAGCTTCAGCCGGGTCAATGGTATATTTATATTTAAAGTTCTGAAAGTCTAGCTGTTGTGGGCTTTTTCCATCATTAAAATGAATGGTAACTTTCTTTTCTGGGCCATAGCGTAAAACTGTTAAGACTGCGGTACAAGGGTTAACATCGCTTGGCAATAAGTTTTCCCCAATTAAGGCGTTGAGAAACGTACTTTTCCCACGTTTCATATCACCTAAGACTAAAAGGCGAAATACACCTTGGCGGAGATTTTTACTAGCTACTGTAATATCTTCAATATCTCGTTCTAAACTGAGTTTTCCCGATGAAGAATCTCCAGCCAACTCAGCTTGATTAATTGTTTGGGCTAGTTTACTTAAACATACAGAAATCTCTGATCGCACTTGAGCAACCCGCTCTAAATCTTGGATAAATCTATCAGTTGCTACTTGATCAGTCATAATAATACACCTTAATTAAAGATTGGTTTTTTTAGATTCCAAAAATAATTTGTAAGACATCCACCCCAGCGCACCAACAATAATAAATCCAGCCAACACTGAGGCTATTCTCACAGCAACTAGTGCTACCACACCAAGAGCAAACAGCTTTCCACCCAAAATTACTTTATTCATCCAAGGTTTTTGGGAATTTTCTGGCTGATGCTTCACAGTTTGATGAAAAGCCGCATCGGTAGCATGGATATTACTTTCCATTTCCCGGAGTCGCAATTCCACTTCTCGTTCTCGTAATATACGTTCTCGCTGTTCAAGTTCTTTTTCGCGGTTGCTTTCAGATGTCATCGATATCCATCCCGTCTAAGACAATGAAAAAATGTCAGCATTTACTCGTTAATTATGCTGTATTGTAACTTACGTATATATTTAAAAACCACAGTAAAATTACTATTTAAATTTTGATTACTTACTAAACTTATAGAGTTAGCCACCACAAAATGCATTTGCTTTCCAGAATCAAAGGAAGTGCTTAACAGTGCGATCATGCGATGCCTGCGGCGGGCTACGCCTACGCAATAGGCATCTCCAGAAATTAATTATGCGTTACCTGAAACCCTTGTAGAGACGTTGCATTGCAACCTCTCTACATTCGTTTTCGGAGATGTCTAATAGGCATCATTCACTGTAAATGATGCCTAATTTCTGTTGGTTACGCCGTCTGTTTAGAAGTTGCTTTTAAGTCTGCGGTGGATTTTAAACGGGTGATAGTGGCTTTACGAATGCGATCGCTTTTGCGTGTCCCGCCTGTCATTTCGTATTCCCGGCTGTCTTTGCCATACTTCAATGCTACACCACTGACTAAGCGCTCTGAAGTTTCCCGAATGCTCTTTTCAAGGGTTTCTATTTTTGCCTTTGCTGAGTCAATGGCAGTTAGCATCATATTATACTGGTCAATCTGGTTGCGGAGTTGCCCGATTAACTCAGTTAAATTCTTTAAACTGATAGAATCACCAAAGTCAAGGCTGGAATCAATCGATTTAAATCCGATTACTCTCTGTTCGGTTTTTTCTAGTACAGGAGAGGTTCTTTTTTGGCGTGGCATCAATGCATACCTTTTACTAAACTTATCTTTCTAGAGTGGCTCAATGGGATAATGTAGTGGTTCAGTAAAGCTTGCAAAAATAAGTATTTTTTTTAATAAGATTTGATTGTTAGCTCAGTAATTACACGAAACTAAACAACAAATAGTTGAGAAAAAACTCGTGTTCTGAACGAACGGACTTGTGTTCTGAACGAACGGACTTGTGTTCTGAACGAACGGACTTGTGTTCTGAACGAACGGACTTGTGTTCTGAACGAATGGACTTGCGTTCTGGACGAATGAACTTGTGTTCTGAACGAATGAACTTGTGTTCTGAACGAACGGACTTGTGTTCTGGACGAATGGACTTGTGTTTTGGACGAATATAACAATCAATCAATATAGCCACAGCCCTAACAACAGCAAAGATTTTTTTATAGTTGAACTGCGATCGCATCAATGCACTATCTCGCCAATCCCGCGATTTGTATCAGCTAATCGGCGATCGCGGCGGCGAATATCGGCGATAATTTCGGGAAAAAGGTAATAATAGGGTGAAGGTTACTGTGGAAACCACTGCTGTCAGCCATGCCCCTAAACTTCACCTTCGCCCTCAGCCAACAGCAAACTTTTGAACTACGCTGTGATTATGGCTCACGTCGCCTGGATAAAACGGAGTTGGGAAAGCTCATTGATTTGTGTGAGCAAAATTATTATTCTCAACAAAAAGATAGCTTACCCGATCTCAAGCAGTTGGGACGGCGACTTTATCAATGGCTGGATGGTAATGAGGGATGGCTGAGAAAGTCGCTGAATGACGCGGATGAGCAAACGATTTATCTAGATTTGATTCAAACCAGCGAAGCGCAGGGGTTGAACCCCGAAACCGAACGGGTAGCCTTGGGATTGGCACATTTGCCTTGGGAATTGCTACATGATGGTGGAGGGTTTTTACTAGAACGCGAGGATATTTCCGTCTTACCAGTGCGTTCTGTGCAGCAGCGTCAAACTCAAGTGATTGGCGTGCAAAATCGCCCATTGCGGTTGCTGTTCATGGCGACTTCTCCTGAAGATCCCAGAGTTGCGCTACTAGGGTTTGAGCAGG
Organism: Nostoc commune NIES-4072; assembly: GCF_003113895.1. Classification (NCBI taxonomy): domain Bacteria; kingdom Bacillati; phylum Cyanobacteriota; class Cyanophyceae; order Nostocales; family Nostocaceae; genus Nostoc; species Nostoc commune. The sequence continues at coordinate 6,041,908 of NZ_BDUD01000001.1, forward strand.
AAGAAGCGAACATTTTGCAAGCAACATTGGTTTACTCAGCAACGGCTAAACGATCCAGAATATTTCCTCCCCCGACTCAATCAACGCCTAGAGGAGATTGTCGGCGATGGGTGGTTGTTTGACCGCAGTCAAGTTTCAACGAGTGAATAAGGGGAAATGCGATCGCGTTAATCTAGAATTAATTGGCGACAATATATCCAGCTTATGCTAACCCTGAATATCAGATTACCAGATGCGATCGCTTAGACAACTATGATTATTGTTGGCTTGCTGAGTGGGGAAATGCGATATGGGATTTTAGGCAAATTAGTTGTAAATTATGCGATCGCTATAAGCCAAAATTTTTATAGATACTCACACAGGTATAGCCAAAATGGATATTAAGAATGGCTTCGTCGGCGCTGTTGGTAACACACCCCTAATTCGCTTAAACAGTTTCAGTGAAGAAACAGGATGTGAAATCCTCGCTAAAGCTGAATTTCTCAATCCTGGCGGTTCCGTCAAAGACCGCGCCGCACTTTATATTATTGAAGATGCAGAAGAGAAAGGTTTACTCAAACCCGGTGGCACAGTTGTAGAAGGAACTGCTGGTAATACTGGCATTGGGCTGGCGCATATTTGCAACGCCAAAGGCTACAAATGCCTAATTATTATTCCCGATACTCAGTCACAAGAAAAAATAGACGCACTGACAGCACTAGGCGCAGAAGTTCGTCGCGTCCCTGCTGTACCCTATAAAGACCCAAACAACTATGTTAAGCTATCTGGCAGAGTTGCTGCTGAGTTGGAAAACGCTATTTGGGCGAATCAGTTTGATAACTTAGCCAACCGCCGCGCCCACTACGAAACCACAGGGCCGGAAATTTGGACACAGACAGATGGTAAAATAGATGCATGGACAACTGCAACTGGTACTGCTGGTACTTATGCTGGTGTAGCGTTGTACTTGAAAGAACAAAATCCGGCGATTAAATGCGTTGTTGCCGATCCACTGGGTAGTGCACTTTATAGCTATGTCAAAACCGGCGAACTCAATGTAGAAGGAAATTCCATCACTGAAGGCATTGGTAATGGTCGTGTCACAGCCAATATGGAAGGCGCACCTGCCGATGATGCCATTCAAATCGATGACCAAGAAGCTTTACGGGTAGTTTACCAACTGCTAAGAAAAGATGGGCTGTTAATGGGCGGCTCAACGGGTATTAATGTCGGCGCGGCTGTTGCTTTAGCGAAGCAGTTGGGGCCAGGACATACCATTGTCACTATCTTATGTGATAGTGGTTCCCGGTATCAGTCGCGGATATTTAACCCTGAATGGCTAGCCTCAAAAGGACTTTCAATAGATTAATTATGGGGAATTGGGCATTGGGCATGGGGCATGGGTTATTTATTCTCCCTCATCTCCCTCTCTCCCCATCTCTCTCTCCTCTGTGTCCTCTGCGCCTCTGTGGTTCGTTAAAAAATGTCAAACATAACTCAACCATCAAACTTCCCTACAATAGACCAACCATCTGCTCCTAAGTGTGTGCGGGTTTGTCAAAATCGCACTTGCAAAAAGCAAGGTGCAGTTAAGGTTTTAGCAGCTTTTGCATCTTTGCCAATCCCTGGTGTAACAGTAACTGCTAGCAGCTGTTTGGGACAATGCGGCAATGGGCCGATGGTGCTGGTATTACCCGATATGATCTGGTATAGCGGCGTTCAACCCCATGAAGTATCTCTACTGATAGAAAATCATTTGCTAGGTGGTCAAAGAGTTCAACAGATGCTCTATTATCGGTTTCATCCCCAGAAATCAAACTAATTAATAATATCAATCTCTGCAATCTTGTTGACTGAAGTGAGGCATCCAATGAATATCCAAGAGCTGCGTCAATCCTTAAAACAAAAATGGCTGAGTTACTACGAGCAAAATATTTCGTGGCTGGTCAAAATGCGAATTTGGGGCACTTACGATGGTCTGCGCCGTCCTTTGTCCGGTTTTATTTTGGCAACACTGTCTGTTTTAGAACCCCAGTTTGATGAAATACTTGCTTTTATGTTGGAGCTGAATAACGATCCAGATAAAATAGTCGCCGCTTTAGGTCTTAACTTCAACCCTGATGAAGAGTTACATTTAATGAAATTAGACCATTCTATGGCAATAAGCCAAGTTGAAAGCAAGTCGCCAGATGAGAAGCATTTTGAAGATAAATATTTGTCATCGGCTCTAACTGCCAGCAAGATTGCGCTTCATTCTCTTGCCAAGACTCTAGATCCCAACTTATCACGCGCCGATGAACTTGTGCCATCGATTACAGCTACTACTGAGGTAGTTCGCACACGCAAACCGGAGTTGGTAGTAGCTGCAACTAAAATTGCTCCAGATACTCCGGTAAAAACGCCATCCTCTGGTTTGCTAAGGGAACATCAACCAGTACGCTGGCACTCTGGTCAGTTGCCTTCACGAGGATCGGCGACAATGACCAGTGAGGTTAACACTAAAGCCAAAACTATGCCATCTGTGGCATTAGCTACTGAGCTTAATAGCAACGCGTCATCTGTCCGAATCCCTGTGGGCGCATCATTGGCAATTACCACTGAGATTAATAGTAATGGTAAACCGGTGCGTAGCTGCTTTGCAGCTTGTCGTCAGACATCGCCCCTTGGGCGGCTCCCTTCAGGAGCATTGCTAGCAATTACTACTGAGGTTAAAAGCAACAGCAAACGCCCGAATATTCAACCAGAAAATGTTAAGAGCAAAGTGAATCTAGAAACCACTAATGCCCGTAGTATAGCTTCTTGGGTAGATGAATTTTGTTACGGCGCTAGGAATAAAGAAGAAGATATTTTGACTTGAATTAGTTATGGGTAATCATGAGAAACAAACGGGATTTCTATGACTTCACCTTCAGTTTCTCCCACTTTGACTTTTAACCCCACGCCACCCGCTTTAGTGCGAATGTAACCTAATCCAAAGTAACCATCAGCCGTTTCTGTATAACTGGTAAGTTTGCCGACCTTTTCATCTCCAACTGCGATCGCACTTCCAACTTCAGCAGGGGCACTGAGTCTTATACCCAAAAGGTGTTGTTTTACACCTTTATATGTATTTAATCGAGCAATAGTTTCTTGCCCAATATAGCAACCTTTAGTAAAAGAAATTGTTTGCCACAAACCAACTTCCAGAGGATTGTAATCATCTGTAAGTTCCGCATCTGGGGCGGGGCGGCCTTGTAATATTCGCAAGGCATCCCAAGCGCGATCGCTCATTTCTACTGCCCCAGCTTCTAACAATTTATTCCACACTGTTGCTTTGTCAGTATTGGGGAAAGTAAAAGTATATCCGGGAGCAGCTAACCCACTACCCACAGCAATCCGCACTCCTTCAGCCGGAGCAATGGTGTATACTTTGTGACTTCCGTAAGGTTGCCCGATGAGTTCGCCAATACCCAACTTTTCTAAAACAGCGTCGCTTCGTGGGCCAATGAGGCTGAAGGTGTTGGTGTATTCTGTAATATCAGATAATTCCACTTTATCGGCAAAGAAAATATATTTATCCAGCCATTCCATGAGATATTGGCGGCGGTTGGGTGAAACTAGCAGGATTACTGCATCTTCTCTAACGTAGGCGGTTGCTAAATCAATTGTTCTGGCTGTGGAAGTCACGAAAACTGTATCACAACCTTGTCCTGGCTTAAGTATTTGGAAATTGTTAGTACTTTGGTTGTGTAAGAAGTTGAGGCGATCGTCGCCAGCTACTTTGATACGTCCCCAGGCGGTGCGATCGCATATTGCAACCCCAATTCTGGCAGCTTGGATAGCTGCTGCATCTTTATCGTCAATTGTAGATGTTGGCATAGTGATGAGAAGTTGCCCTGTTTCAATGTTGTCGCACTGAAAATCTTAGCAAATAATACCAATTCGCAATTCGCAATGGGCTACGCCCCGCTACGCTAACGCAATGGGCTAACGCCCCGCTACACTCTAAGCGCAGCTATGCCGCAGGCTTTACGCAATTAAAAAACTTAGATGCAGTAGGCTTTCGTAATTTATATCTGTTGCATCCTTTTGGAGAATTGGTATAAGCGTTTGCGGCTTTAATGGTAAAGCGATGCCGAAGGCGGGCTGCGCCTACGCTGGTTTTCAAAATTACATTGTAATTGATACCAATTTAATGTGAAGCTGTACTAAATGAGTAACTCTCTATTTTTGGCGTACTTGGCGGTTCGTTTAATATTCTGTACATCTTTATATAGGATTACTATTTGATTTTTGAACGAAATTAAGTATTGTAGAGTGTGTTAGAACGGAGTTCGTAACGCACTATTATCAAGGGTTTGATGCCGTACTCTCTGTGCTAACACATCCTACGTATATTTTCAGAAATCAAACCGGATTCCTATACATAATTGGTATTAAAAATTTTCTTTCGAGACTTTTTTAATTTGCCCAGCAAAGTATGCTTCCTCATGTTTGAGTTGTTGCGCTACTTCTAACCCTTTTTGAAAAGCTGTTAGTGCTTGAGGAAATTCTTTGCGTTCTAGATACAATTGCCCAATTTGGTCATAAGCTTGCATCAGCCCGTAAAAATTGGCCGCTTGCGTCTCTGTTTCCACAAGAATTTGGCTAGCCTGCAAAGCCTCGTCTGTTTGTCCTTGAGAACGATACAGCGCAATTAACTTCTGTAAAGCTTCACCAGCACGAACGTACTCCTTTAATTGCCAAGCAGTAGTATAAGCTTCTTGATAATTATTAAAAGCTTCTAGCAGTAAGTTAGGATCTTTCTTTGCTAGAGATTCATAATCTGAAGCGATCGCTAGCTTTAATTCTGGTATTTCAGTAAGATTATTTTCACTAACGTAAATTTCTACTAGTTTATTAAGTACATTCAAAGACTGCTGTGGTTGGTTTGTCCGGTCGTAAATTTCAGCCAGTTGTTGGAGATATATTACCTCGTTTACACGTTCGCCTTGAGAACTAGCTAAACTCAACAATTCCTCGTAGATTGGCGCAGCTTTGGGGTAATCAAACCAACTCAAATGTACCTCTCCAATTGTCTTGAGGGTTTCTATGAGTGCTGTTGTATCTTTTTGCTGCCGCACCACTAGTAAAACTTGGTCGTAAGCTTCAGCAGCGAGTTGTGGCGATCGCACATTTTGATAAGCTTGACCTAGCGATCGCCACAATTGGAGATCAATTGGGGCAGTTGTTTTCTGAGATTGTGCCTGTTTTTGAATTGCTTGCAATCGCTGCGTTATATATTGTACTTCTTGTGCATCATTTTGCTTCCAGGCGATCGCCCCGACTCGTGATAGTGCTTGTACCTCTGCTAATGAACCTAAAAAGCGGCGCAAACGAAGTTCCCGGTTCCAAATTTCAAACGCAGTCACCTGATCTCCTGCTTGCAGTTTCGCTGCTGCTTCTTGATTTAATGCATCTAGCGCCGGTTCTAACTTTTGCTGTTCTTGGAGAGTTAACGGCTGTTTATCTTTGGGCAGACGTGGTAGCAGTGGATCGGGTGTGGTAATTTCTAGGGGATTAGGAGGAAATTTATCCGGTACTTTGGGGTTTTTAGTCTGTGCCAGCGTCAAGGAACTGCTAAAAAGTATAGCGGCAGTAACAATCATAATTAAGGGCCTAAACATGGGTACTTTACCTTGCCTTGAGTTGGTTGCATAAGTTAATTATCCCCAGACCCTATTATTTTTACTTTATTCCAGCAATTCTGAAGCGTCACTGACACTACTTTATGTCTCTATTTAGTCTAAACATTCAGTAAATCAAGCTGATATCAAGCTAATATAGGTAAAGCTTTTTAAGTGTAATTCCTGAATTCAAATAGCATATTTACATGATTTATGCAAGCGAAAATATCTAGAAAATGGCTGCGGGATATACTGAATAATTCAATAAAGTTTATTATTTGCCTTCTTATGAGTCAGGAAATATACGCTCCCAATAATTAATTAATGTAGGTATCCTTTATTAGAGCTATTAGAAATTAGACCTAATTTGCTCTAGAAGTTAAGAAACTTGGTATCAGTTAGCACGACTATGACGAGTAGTACCGTGAAAAACTTTTGGCATTACTGATTTAGAGTATGAATCAAGATGTAGATACGTGATATATCGCGTATATCGCGTCTCTATATAGGTTTTCTTATTCAGCAAGCCAATTTTTTCATGTGTCTTGTTTGGTTAGAACGAAGATATAGCCGCTTGGACTTGAGCTGCTAGTCACTCTTCTCCTTCTGTGGGGTACGACGCTAACGCGTAGCTTGCTTAGGGGTAGGGGGTAAGGACTTTCTAAGGTCGTTAACGCTGCACTAATAGGTGTTACCCGTCTACAGAGCTGGCTCACCGTTTTTACCAATTTAGTCAGCAGCTACTTTTTCAACTAGGAAGGTAAAAAATGGAATGGGCTATTTACAAAAAGAATACGGGCAGCTTTCTAATAGCAGTCGCAATTATGACTGGTGTTGGTGTAATTTCGTATCTTAGTTTGCTTCAGTATCGAGAAAACGCTCAATGGGTAACACATACACGCGAGGTGCTGGAAAAGACTAAAGAAGTTATGTCACAGATTAAAGATGCAGAAACTGGACAACGGGGCTATCTTCTCACGGGTAAAGAACGGTATTTAGAACCCTATCGCACTGCAACTAGCGAGATTACTCAGAAAATTAAGACTTTGCGGCAATTGACTGCGGATAACCCCAATCAACAACGGCGGCTTGATCGCCTTGAACCCCTGGTTGCCAAAAAACTAGTTTTGATGGAACAGGCGATTAACGCCAGGAGCAAAAATTTAGAATCCGCGCTGCAAATACTTCAGACAGATCAGGGTCAGCAGATCATGGAGGACATCCGAATGCTGACTAGAGATATGGAGAAAGAAGAGAATGAGTTGTTAAAACAGAGGTCGATAGAGGCGAACATCAGCGCTCATCAAACAACTTTGCTGACTATTTTTGGCAGCGTTATTGCTTCTGCGATCGTCGGTTTAGCAGCCATGATCACCAATCAGGAACTCGCCAAACGCAAGCGGATGGAAAATTCTCTGCAAAAAGCTCGTGATGAGTTAGAAATAGAGGTTAGCAAACGGACTGCCGAACTGAGAAACACTAACGAAGAATTGCAAACTGAAATTAATGAGCGTAAAAGGGCAGAGTCAGAGATTCTGCGCTTGAACGTCGAGCTTGAGGGGCGAGTTGCAGAACGCACAGCACAACTCGAAGCCACTAATAAAGAGATGGAAGCATTTAGTTATTCTGTGTCTCACGATCTGCGGGCCCCCTTGCGGAGCATCGACGGCTTTAGCCAAGCGCTACTAGAAGATTATAGTGATAACCTCGACGCACTAGGCCAAAACTACCTCCAGCGAGTGCGTGCAGCCACCCAGCGAATGGCACAACTGATCGACGATTTACTGAATCTGTCACGACTGACGCGTAGTGAGATGCGTTATGAAAATGTGGATCTGAGCGCACTGGTAGAAGCGATCGCCACAGAGTTGCACAAAACACAACCAGAACGCCAAGTAGAGTTTGTAATTACACCGGGATTGGTTGCCAATGGTGATACTCATCTTTTACGGATCGTGCTAGAAAACCTACTGGGTAATGCGTGGAAGTTTACAGGGAAAAATCAAAAAGCACGCATAGAATTTGGGCTTTTACAGCAAGATGACACCTATGTGTATTTTGTCCGTGATGATGGCACAGGCTTCGATATGGCCTATATTGACAAACTCTTCGGTGCTTTTCAGCGCCTGCACGCCATGACTGAGTTTGAAAGCACTGGCATCGGACTAGCTACTGTGCAGCGCATTGTCCACCGTCATGGTGGCCGTGTCTGGGCCCAAAGTGCAGTCGAGCAAGGCGCAACATTTTACTTCACCCTCTAATCTATAGGAGAACACACAACATGATTTTACTTGTAGAAGATAATCCTGATGATGAAGCGCTAACCCTACGCGCACTCAAGAAAAACAATATTCTGAACGAGGTAATAGTGGCACGCGATGGGGTAGAAGCCCTAGATTACCTCTTTGGTAAAGGTATATACGCTGATCGCGACATGAGCGTTATGCCAAATCTCATCCTGCTAGATTTGAAGTTGCCTAAAATGGATGGTTTGGAAGTTTTGCGACACCTGCGAACCGACGAAAGGACAAAAATCCTTCCCGTCGTCATTCTCACTTCCTCCAAAGAGGAGCAAGACTTAATCAATGGTTATAGCTTGGGTGCCAACAGCTATGTTCGTAAACCAGTAGACTTTTCTCAATTCAGTGAAGCAGTGCGACAACTAGGATTGTACTGGTTTGTGTTAAACGAATCACCGCCAAGGGTATAAGCCAATACGGTTTAGTTAAGCAAATTTATCTGTTAAGGCAGGCAGGGGGAGCAGGGGAGGCAGAGGAGGCAGGGGGAGAGAAAAAAGCTTAACTGAACTGTATCGGGGTATAAGCAGGGGGCAGGGCTGACTTTCTTAATTACGAATTACGAATTACATGGGTATACCACTGCGCGTATTACTTGTTGAGGATTCAGAAGATGACGCTTTGTTGATGCTGCGTGAACTTCAACGTGGTGGCTATCAAGTAACCTTTGAACGGATTGATACACCCACAGCCATGAAAGCTGCGATCGCAGGGGAAACATGGGATATTGTCATCTGCGATTATTCTATGCCCACCTTTAGCGCTCCTGCTGCATTAAAGCAAGTCAAGGAAAGTGGACTTGACTTGCCATTTATTATTGTCTCAGGCACTATTGGTGAAGATACCGCAGTAGCAGCCATGAAAGCTGGTGCCCATGATTACATCATCAAAGGCAATTTAGCAAGACTTATCCCTGCTGTTGCCCGCGAGTTACGTGAGGCACTAGTGAGACGGGAGCGTAAACAAGCAGAGGAGCAGATTAAAGCATCGCTTCAAGAGAAAGAGGTGCTATTAAAAGAAATTCATCACCGGGTCAAAAATAATTTGCAGATTATTTCTAGTCTGCTCAACCTGCAAGCAGAGTATATCAAGGACAATCAAGCCCTTGAGGTATTCAAAGATAGTCAGAACCGGATTGACTCAATGGCTCTGATCCACGAGAAATTATATCAATCTCAAGATTTAGCAAAGATTAATTTTGCTGATTATATCCAAGATTTAGTAACTAATTTATTTTATTCATATAACGTTAATTCCAGTGCTATTACCTTAAAAATGAATGTTGAGGAGGTTTTTTTAGCCATTGATGCAGCTATTCCTTGCGGCTTGATTATCAATGAACTTATTTCAAATTCCCTAAAATATGCCTTTCCCCAAAGAGAATTGGGAGAAATTTGTATTGACTTCTGCTCCATAGAAGCAAATTTATTTAAACTTACTATCAGTGATAATGGTGTCGGTTTTGCCCAAGATTTTGACTTTCAAGCTACAGAATCATTAGGTTTGCGATTAGTCAAAGGTCTAACACATCAGCTACAAGGCAATATCGATTTTATCAGCTATAACGGAGTAGAGTATAAAATTATATTCCCAACTAAGAATTTCTGAAACTATAAGTTTAAAAATCATGAGCGCAGTAAATATATTAGTTGTTGAAGATGAAATCATCGTAGCAATGGATATACAAAATCGGCTAAGAAAATTTGGATACACTGTTATGGGGCTTGCCGATTCTGGAGAAGAAGCAATTAAGAAAGCAGCAGATAATTCTCTAGATTTAGTTTTAATGGATATTCATCTCAAAGGAAAGATGGACGGTGTGGAGGCCGCTCAAATAATTCATAATATTTTTAAAATTCCAGTAATATATCTTACTGCTAATGCAGATGAATCAACATTGAATCGAGCAAAAGAAACAGAGCCATTTGGCTACATTCTCAAGCCTTTCAAAGAAAAGGAATTAAAGTTCACTATTGAAATTACACTTTCCAAACATCGAACGGAAAAAAAATTAAAACAGAATGAACAATGGTTGACTACTGTACTTAAAAGTATTGGAGATGCTGTAATTACTAGCGATGCATCTGGATCTATAACTTTTATGAATCCTATGGCGGAGGAACTGACGGGTTGGAATTATTCTGATGCGTTTGGTAAAGAAGCAACAGAAATATTCAATATTGCTCATGAAGAGACTCGGATAATAATTGAAAGTCCGATCAAGCAAGTCCTTGAGTCTGGCGTTAATGTCGGTCTACCAGAAAAAACGATACTGATTACTAAAAACGGTACAGAAATCCCAATTGATGATAGTGTTGCAGCGATTAAAGATGACAACGGTAAGATCACGGGTGCAGTTTGCGTTTTTCAGGATATCACCGAGCGTCAGCAGATATTGAAGGCACTAGCGCGTCGCCAGCAAGAATTCAAAGCACTAGTTGAAAATGCACCTGATATTATTTCCCGATTTAATACTCAATTGCGCTACGTTTACGTTAATCCAGTTATCGAAAAGGTTACAGGAATATCAGCCGAAACATTTATTGGCAAAACAAACGCAGAGTTAAATCTGCCAGAAGAATTTTGTCGGATATACGATCGCAAGCTTGGGCAAGTTTTTGAAACTAAGCAAGAGACGGAGTTTGAATGCAGTTTAGCGATCGCTTCCCAAACAAAACATTACCATACCCGTCTTGTGCCTGAATTAGCTAGCGATGGCTCAGTATTTTTTGTTTTAAGTATTTCTCGGAACATTACTGCTCTAAAAGTTGCAGAGGCGCAATTAATTTATGACGCTTTTCACGACATACTAACCGGTTTGCCAAATCGCGCCTTATTTATGGAACGACTAGAACGGGCGCTGATGCTGTCAAAACGACGTACAAACTATACATTTGCTGTTCTCTTTCTAGACCTATAGGACTTACGCACACTCTACGAATTCTCGGCGCTCTTGGCGTCTTGGCGGTTCGAGAAATTAAGCTTTTTAGCAATTTTTGCGTAAGTCCTAACCTAGATCGCTTCAAAGTTGTCAACGACAGTCTTGGCCTTACAATTGGCGATCAATTACTAACTGCCCTTGCTCGCAGGCTGGAGAACTGCCTGCGTGCTGGAGATACAGTTGCGCGTCTAGGGGGAGATGAGTTTACAATTTTGCTTGAGGATCTCAACAACATCAATGACGTAATTGGCGTAGTGGAGCGGATACACGAAGCTTTGACATCTGCGTTCCAACTTAGTGGATATGAGGTATTTACCACCGTTAGCATTGGCATCGCTTTAAATAAGGGTAATTACAACTTACCAGAAGAACTACTGCGCGATGCTGACATTGCAATGTATCGTGCTAAGGCATTGGGTAAGGCACGCCATGAGATATTTGACTCAAGCATGTACAGGCAAGTAACGGAGCTATTAGAGTTAGAGATGGATCTACGGGGGGCAATTGAACGCCAAGAGTTTCAGGTTTACTACCAGCCAATTGTGTTGTTAGAAACTTACAAAATTATTGGCTTCGAGGCTCTCGTTCGTTGGCAGCACCCGCAACAGGGCTTAGTTTCTCCAGACAACTTTATTCCACTAGCAGAAGAAACTGGGTTGATTATCCCTATTGGTTATTGGGTACTGAGCGAAGCTTGTCGGCAGATGCGTGCTTGGCAAATACAATTTCCTGCTGACCCACCCTTGACAATCAGTGTAAATCTTTCCACTAAACAGTTTTCACAGTCTGGGCTAATTGAGCATATTTCCCAAATTATGCAAGAGACTGGTCTGGAAGGCAGCAATTTAAAGCTGGAGATTACCGAAAGCGTACTGATGGAGAATATGCAATCAGCAACTTTTATGCTCTTGCAACTGCAAGAGATGAATATCCAAATACACTTAGATGATTTTGGTATAGGCTATTCATCTTTGAGCTACCTGCACCGCTTTGCAAGTAATGCCTTGAAGATTGATCGTTCTTTTGTTACCAAAATTGGTGCTAACGGCGAAAACTTGGAAATTGTTCAAGCGATCATCACCCTAGCCCAGAGTCTAAATATAGATGTAATAGCAGAGGGCGTAGAAACTGTAGAGCAACTGGCACTACTTAGAGCCATGAAATGCAAGCACGCACAGGGATATTTCTTCTCTAAACCCCTAGATAGCAAATCGATAGAGGCATTACTCGTATCTGGCATTCAGCCGAGACAAGAATAGGGGCAGGGGGCAGGGGAAAAGAATTTTTAATTCAAAAAAGCTTATTTACTCTCTTTTTCTGCTGCGGCTCGTTCTTGTGTCAAGCTATCAATAGCATCACCCAAGGCAGTAGTAAGGCTATTGCGGGTTTGAGCGTGGTTATCCTGCTCAGTTTTCAAAGCTTGCAAGAGGCGATCGCGTTCTTTGATTACGGCGATGAGTTTAGCTTGCAATTCCTCTACAGATTTTAGTTGTTCTATTTCTTGTTGGATCGCTGTTACTGGTGTTCCAGCAGCCAGTGTCTCCATCTCAAGACCCTGAAGTTTGTGCAATTCTGCCTTGAGGGATGCGATCGCCTGTTGGGACAATTGAGCATCCGTGCGCCGTTGTTCTGCTTCTGTGTTGTAAAGCTGACGCCATTTTTGGGCACTTTCCCAAGCAGAATCGCGATCGCTCTGAAGCCCCGCCATCTGCTCTTTGAGTGTCTGGATTTCGGTCAACCACTCTTGCGTTAAATCTTGATTCATAAATAATTTGTCATTAGTCATTAGTCATTGGTCATTTGTCATTTGTCATTTGTCATTAGTTTTCTTCCCCTGCCCCCTCTACTCCCTACTCCCCACTCCCCACTCCCCACTAAGTATTATTGCGGAAAAAAGATAAATGCGATCGCTACGCAAAATTTGGCAAAGTAGTTAATAAAGCTAACTAGTTTTAACTCTAAATCATGCCAAAGCCTCGTTTTTTACGCTTCTTTCGCCACCTCAATTGGCACACTCTCAAAAAAACTTTTGCTAGGACAATGGAAAGACGACTTTTTGGACTCGCCTCAGAAATCGCCTTCAATGCTATGTTATCGCTGTTTCCGGCAATTCTTGCGATCGTTACAGCCATTGGCTTATTGGCAGAATCTTTACAAGCTACTTTTAAACAACTGGCGGCACAACTGAGTCAAGTTTTACCTGACCAAGCCCTGGCTCTGATTCGTGATTTTGCCACTACAGAAATTACCAACTCTAAAAACACTGGTTTATTTTCTCTGAGCTTCGTATTAGCAATTTGGACTGCTTCTGGGGCAGTGAGTACTGCTATGACTGCCTTCGACCAAATCCATCAAATTCCTTCAGAAAACATCCGTCCCTTTTGGAAAGCCAAGCTCGTCTCTCTGGGATTGACAGTCGGTACTATGTTGCTTTTAGTGTTGGCTTCTTTCTTAGTGTTTACCAGCGATTTGCTGCTGGGAATGGTAGTGCGCGGAAATAGTTCTTTGCTCATCTTGTTGCATCTTTGGCAGCTGTTACGCTGGCCTTTAGCTTTAAGTATTGTTGCTGTTGCTTTTAGCTTTGTCTATCGCTATGGCCCAAGCCAGTGGAACTCAGGCACACCAATGATGCCTGGAGCAATTTTAGCAGCTGTTTTCTGGGCAATATTGTCTGCTCTATTTCGGCTTTATGTGGCGAACTTTGGGAATTATAATAAAGTCTATGGTGCAGTAGGGGCTGTGATAGTTTTAATGCTTTGGCTATCGATGAGTGCTGCGGTTCTGTTAATCGGCGATCAGTTGAACGTAACTGTCGGCGAAGATATGCGCCCAAAAGCACGTCAGGATCTCGTAAAAAACATTAATTTGTAAATATCGTTATAAATCCCTGAGAAAATTTTTGCAAAAGTTCAATAGGGGAGTAGAATATCTAACGATTCAAGACAAACTTAGCGATCGCCTTCATGCCTGATTCTCCTTTTCGATTTTCGATGATTGAACCTGATGCCAAAGCACCCACCTTGAAGCGCCTACGCCAGTTAAGTCGGCTGCTAGATAATGTTATTACCATTCCTGGTACACAGATTGGTTTTGGTCTAGATCCAATTTTAGGATTAATACCTATTGGTGGTGATTTTTTAGGAATCATGTTTTCTAGCTACATCATCCTAGAAGCAGCGCGGCTAGGTGTATCTAGAGCCACTTTAAGCAAAATGGTTCTAAATGTGATCATTGATGGCTTAGTAGGCGCTGTCCCAGTTTTGGGCGACTTTTTTGATTTTGCCTGGCGAGCTAACACTAATAATATCAAGCTGTTGGAAGATTACTTAAAGTTTCCTAGCCAGCAAAAAAGTGCAGACAGGTGGTTTATCTTTGGTGTTTTGGTAGGATTGTTGCTGATTGCCATTGTTTTAGTAGCATTACCAGTAATACTAGTTAGAATGCTGTGGAACGCCTTAACTGGCGGTTAAATTATTTATTGATAACGGAATGAAAGATTGGTGGCAAGCTACTTTTCCTAAAGGGCGGCAAAGTCTAATTATTACTGATGCACAAGGGTATCCTGTACAAATTGCTTATGGCGAAAAAGGTAAAGGTAAACCACTAATTTTATTACATGGTATGGGTAGCTGGAGCTATAATTGGCGTCATAGTATAGCACCATTATCTAAATATTTTCGAGTAATTTGTTTTGATGCTAAATGCTTTGGTTTTTCTGAAAAACCATTTTCGCGTAGAGAACACAACGGTCATCAAGTTATTGAGTTTAAAAGAGTTATTGAAGCATTATGTGACGAACCCGCAGTAATTGTGGCTGAATCTTTGGGGGGATTGATTGCCCTTGCCATTGCTCAAGAAAATCCGCAGTTAGTCGCGCAGCTTGTAGTCGTAAACGTACCTATATTTGCCGAACGTCTACCCCATTGGGCTATGTGGTTGCTTGCCCAAACGCCTTTAGAAATAATCCAAACAATTGATTCTTTACGTCTTGCATATTTGTTTGCACCTCTATTTAGAGAAATTATGGCGATAGAAAGACGTAGAGTATTATTTGATCCATCAATTTTGACACAGGAAGATGTCTTTTGGATAACTTACCCGTTTATTGAGCTACCTGGTACAGTTGCAAAGGTCGCTGAAGAATTACAAATAGCAGCGAGAGAAATTGAGAATTGGCAAGAAAATAAGCCGAATATGCTCACCAAAATTCAAAATAACCTAAGTGCAATTAAGTGTCCTACATTAGTTTTGTGGGGGGATCAAGATAGTTGGTTTCCTGCTAGTCATGGTGAAAAACTGCATCAGTATATCCCCAATTCTAAATTACAAATTTTGTCTAACTGTTATCATGATGCCTCTTCTGGTGCTTTTGAAGTGCTGAATGCAGCAATTATTGAGTTTTTACGGGATACTGACCAATAATTCATAGTTACGGGCAGAGAAACTTTATTTATCAATAGAAAAATAAAAAGAGAGTGGGAGGAAGCATATCAGTCAGCTTTCAAACTCCCACTCAGCCATTTGCTGCTGAAGTGAACAGGAATGTATACAGACGTTGCCCTCATTTTAGGGTTAATGCGTACTTCAACAACAACGCCCATAAGCATTTAATAATCCTGTTGCAGCAAATACCAAACCTGATTATAGGATTACTATTTGATTTTTGAACGAAATTAGGTATTGTAGAGTGTGTTAGAACGGAGTTCGTAACGCACTATTATCACAGCTTTGATGCGTTACGCTGTCGCTAACACATCCTACGTATCTTCAACCACAACGCCCATAAGCATTTATAATCCTGTTGCAGCAAATACCAAACCTGATTATTAATATTTATCTGCTGATGAAAAACCTCTGCAAATAATTGGTAGAGATAGTTTTTTCTTGTAAATCACTTAATAAATAGTGTTTTACAAAAGGAATTTACTTACGTGGTAGTCCCTGATAACAAAACCCTTGAAGTCGTTTATCTTTGTACAATTTAACTTGGTTAATTAGAATCTGGTTGCCATTTTGGCAAGTTTTTAAATTTCCGAATTGCTCGTCTGTAGCAGTACCATCGCCTTCTCTTGATTTTCTGCTGGATAACCATATTTCCGCAGCAGGTGCTTGACTAATCGGAAAAAGGCATGACATGAGGTTTAATATCATGTACGGTTAAAGACTTATAAATGCCACTGTCATCAGTAGCTTTTGTTGCTGTGTTAAGGTTGGCAAATTGGGATTTCAATCACAAATTTGGTACCCTCTCCTGGTGTGGAATTATACCACATTTTACCATGATGCTTTTGCGTGACAATCTGGTAGCTGATGGATAAGCCCAAGCCTGTACCTTTACCGATGGGTTTTGTCGTGAAAAAGGGATCAAAAATGCGTGTTTGTAATGTTTTAGGTATCCCGGAACCATTATCGGCGATCGCAATCTGTACCTGATTATCAGCAGTCACTTGAGTTGAAATCCAAATTGTACCAGGCTGTATTTGTAGATTGCTTTTCCTCTGATGTCGAGCAGATTCCTCCAAAGTATCGATCGCATTCGCCAGTAAGTTCATAAATGCCTGATTCAGTTGTCCAGCACAGCACTCAACTGAAGGCAATTGACTGTAATTTTTAACCACTTCAATTGCAGGAGACTCTAGTTTTGCCTTGAGGCGATGTTGCAAAATCAGTAACGTATTTTCAATACCCTCATGAAGGTCAACAGTTTTAAATTCAGATTCATCCAGGCGGGAGAAGTTACGCAGAGATAAAACAATCTGCCCAATCCGCTCAGTACCAACTTTCATTGATTGCAGCAGCTTGAACAGGTCTTCATTGAGAAAGTCGAGTTCCACCTCATCCAAAGTTGCTTGGAGCGTTTGAGGCGGATTTGGGTAGTGCGCCTGATACGCCTGAACCAATTTCAGCAAGTCTTGAGTATAGTTATCAATATAAGTAATATTGCCATGAATAAAACTCACAGGATTGTTAATTTCATGGGCAACTCCAGCAACCAGTTGCCCTAAGCTCGACATTTTTTCGGTTTGGACTAGTTGAAGTTGAGTTTTGTGAAGCTGAGTTAAAGCTTGTTGAAGTTCTGTTGAATGCTGCTCTTTTTCAGTCAGCAGTGTTTTCACACGTTTAATCAGATCGTTGAACGCAGTCGCTAAAATGCCTGTTTCATCCTTGGTGATGACAGGTACTTGCAGGTCAAAGTTAGACTCTTGGGTTACTTGCTGCGCTACTGCTGTCACTAATTGCAGTGGTTTAGCAATGCTGCTCGAAATTTGCCATCCTAGACTCAATGCCAAAATGATACAGCTTAAACTGGTTATACTGATTACAATCATTGTAGGTCTAGCTTGGGCAATTGCCTCGTCATACAGCGATGACCACTCTAGAATCACAGCACCATTGATCTGATTTTGTTCATTTTTCAGGGGAGTGACAATGAGTTTAATCCCTTGGGGATAATCGACACTCTTTTCCAAAAAACTTCTAAGGTTACCATCCTGGATCGTTTGGTAAATTTCGTTACCTTGGTCATGCTCAAAAATGGTGCCGACATTTTCAGGCACGGCATCGGCCAAAATTTGCTTCTGCCGATTGACTACCACGAGGTCGCGCTTTTGTAGATCATGCAGCAAATTTACGTAGTGTTGCAGTTCGTCTGAATCTTCAAGAGTAATAGATTTTTTATCGTAATAAGCATCGTGAGCGATGGAAACAGCAAGCACTTGGGCAACGTGTTCAGCTTCGGCGATCGCTAACTTTTCAGCTATTTTTTGGCTTTGAGTGATTGCAACTCCACCAACAACACTTGTTAATAAAGAAACACTAACAAAACTTCCAACCAGTTTCTGAGAAATCTTCATTGCTATAGGTCAGCCATAACCGCATCAATATAAAGTTAGTCTTCCCAAATCTTAAGAATTTCTTGAAGCTAATGCCTTTTTATTTTTGCTACAGACGAAGACAATAGAGATTAAGCTGACTGGGCATTCTTGATAAACCACTCTTAGGCGATAGTATAACTGTAGATTCTTTCAATCCTTTTACCTACTATGCCAAAACAATCTATAGGTCTTGATCACCAACTCTATAATTACCTTTTATCCGTTTCGTTGCGGGAACCGGAGATTCTTTTGAAGTTGCGCCAAGAAACCGCCAGCCATCCGCGAAGTGGAATGCAGATTTCACCAGAACAAGGGCAGTTTATGAGACTTTTGGTGCAGCTTATTGGAGCCAAGAAAACCCTGGAAGTTGGAGTATTTACTGGTTATAGCTCACTTTCTGTAGCTTTGGCGCTACCGACTGATGGGAAGATAATCGCTGCTGATGTGAGTGAAGAATTTACTGCGATCGCCCGCCGATATTGGCAAGAGGCTGGGGTTGCCGATAAAATCGATCTGCGCTTGGCACCAGCTTTAGAAACTTTAGATCATCTGTTGGCAACTGGACAAGCCGAGACATTTGATTTTGCTTTTATTGATGCTGATAAAGAAAATTATGATGGATATTATGAGCGATCGCTGCAATTGTTGCGTCCAGGTGGATTGATTGCTATTGATAATGTTTTATGGTCAGGACAAGTTGCTAACCCAGAAAATCAAGATGAAAGCACCCAAGCTATCCGGGCGCTCAACAAGAAGTTACATCATGACGAACGGGTAACGCTCTCCCTCGTCCCGATCGCTGATGGGCTTACTTTAGCCATCAAGCGACCTTAATACAGTTTGATACAAACCTACTATTATAGTTGTTTTCAATTTTTTTGAATACAATAGGGTAGCACATCTGTGCTACCCTATCGCGTGTTTTTCTTCTATTTACTTAGAAGTTGTAGCCAACTCCTAATAGTAGCCCTACATCAGTTTCATCTAGAAAAGCAGCATTTACACCACCTGTCACCGTAAATCGAGAACCAATAGGAAGGTCTACACCACCAGTTAGCAGTAATCCAATATCAGTATCGAGATTAGCTTCAATGGCAACACCAGCACCTATATAAGGAGATATAGCAAAGGTTCTATTGCCCACCGAACCTGCTGTGCGGGGAGAGAAATCCAAAGTCAAGGGAACCATAAATAGTGTATCATCCCCAAAGATCACTGATGGTCGCACTGATATATTGCGTGTCAGACCAATTTTGCTAATCGCTGCAAAGTTACCATCGCTCAGAGCTGTATCGCTGCCACTCAAACCAATGTTACCAGCAACTCCAATATAGCTAGGGCCACCAAGAGTAGTTCTACCTGGCCTTACCTGAGGCGTTGTAGCATTTGGGGTTCCTGTTCCTGGTTGATTTAACTGACTGATGTTAACATCAGGCGGAATCAGGACTTGATTAATTGCATGGATAACACCATTGCTAGCTTGGACATCTGCCTGGATAACTCTGGCATTATTCACCGAGACTTGATTATTAGCGCGATCAATTTGAATATTTACAGGGCTTTGTTCAGAGGTTTTCAATTCTCCAGTCGAGAGTTGACTAGAAGTTACTGCACCAGGAACGACATGGTATGACAAAATCTTGATCAATGCATCTCTATTTTCTGGTTGCTGTAACTGCTGTAAGGTAGCAGCAGGTAAAGCAGCAAATGCTTGATCGGTGGGAGCGAAGACTGTATAGGGGCCAGGCTGTTGAAGAATATCTGTTAAACCAGCTGTCTTTAATAAAGAAGTCAGAGTTGTCAAAGAAGTACTGGATGCAGCAAGAGAAACAATATCAGTACCAGTTTGAGTTGCACCCACAATATATTGACTAGCTGGAAGATTGCTAGCAATGGGTTGCACCCTTCCTTGTCTAGCCAAAGCTTGATATAAGAGTGCCGCAGCTTCAGCACGAGTTAGGGGCTGTTGCGGATTGAGTTGTTTTACATCTGGATAGTTAACAACAATATTAGATTGCGTTGCTGCTGTCACACTAGCAACAGCATAGTTCGGGATAGCTGAAGCGTCGTTGTAGTAGGTGCTGAGGTCAGTACTGCTTCCAGTGGTGCTACCGGTTAAACCCAAACCACTGGTTATAGCAACGATCGCCTGTACCTTCGGTATTTGTTCATTTGGTCTAAACTCATTACCAGGATAACCTGCCAAAAATCCAGTTTCGTAGGCATTCTGAATTGCAGAAGCTGCCCAATAGCCAGCAGGAACATCTCTAAATCCACCTGCGCTTAATTGCCGAATTCGATTTTGGTTAGGGAAAGCTTTTTGAATTAGGGCGGCAAACTCTGCACGAGTCACACCTTGATTCGGCCTGAAGCTGCCATC
The DNA here is from genome assembly GCF_003113895.1 of Nostoc commune NIES-4072. Classification (NCBI taxonomy): domain Bacteria; kingdom Bacillati; phylum Cyanobacteriota; class Cyanophyceae; order Nostocales; family Nostocaceae; genus Nostoc; species Nostoc commune. Next base: position 6,062,025 of record NZ_BDUD01000001.1, read on the forward strand.
AGGAAAGCCACTAATTACGTTATTGTCAGCTAAAGCTTGAATGAAAGGACGCGCCCAATAATCTGAGGAAACATCAGACAAGTTTACTGATGAAGTAGGCGATGGTGTCGCAGGTGATTGTGTTTCAGGCGATGGTGTCGTAGATGGAACAGTAGTTTGAGACGAAGCTGGGGTAGAAATTACTATGGGAGTGATTGTAGCAGCTGTCATTCCCAAAACTACTAAAGCAACCCTTGCTGATGGCCGACGAAACGAACTAAACATGGAGACATCCTCTATTATCTAAATTTTCACCACACATAATACAAAATTCCTATTTGGTTTTTGAAAAACCGCACATAACACTAATAAGCATAAGTAGCAATATTATGCTATATGGAATGTTGCAAAAATAAAGATTCTTACATGCAACTAAGCGATTTTATAAATGATAAAATCGCAGCCAAGCACTAGAATAATTAGCTTTTAATAGCCATCTCTTTATATTTGCAGAAGATGGTTAATGCCGTCAAGCTACATGCATCATGATTAGCAACATCTAAAAAATAAAATTTGTTTTGACGATATATTGTATTATTAATCTTTGAGCGAAATTATACAACTAACTAATGGCTGGGTTCCGAGGAATAACTTTCACTCTTTAGATAGTTGTTTCTAATGGGAAATTTTCAAATACTAGACTGAAAATTAGCGATCGCAATCAAAAACTTTGGGCATGATTGCGCCAAGATTTTTGGCTAGGAATTATTTTTTTACAAAATCCAATTTTATAAAAAGCAATCCACGGATAAATTAGGATTTTTAAAGTGTCTAATATGTAACATGTTTACTCAGAACTCCTGTGGAGGTAGGATAATAAATCCGGTTTTACTCCACCATTCAATCTAGTATTTTCACATAAATGCAACGTATTCTTGCGTTTTAAGCTACTGGGCAGCATCATTATAAAAAGTTTTAGTTATACCCTTGCACTAGCAAATCTGCAATTGAGGTTAGTAATTAAGTTGGTGTACTGGTTTCAATACTTATCGGGTTTTGGAAACCCGGCTGCTAAGACTCATCCAGCGATCGCTTTCTCCAGCATCGGGGGTAAGGGCGATCGCCAAAATCGGAAAACCCTCTTTCCCCCCCGCCTCCTTTAAATCAACATCCCAGCAATACAAGCGGTAATAAAACCCGCTAACAATCCGCCAATCATTGACCTTACACCCATGCGAGCTAAATCATGCTGGCGATTAGGTGCTATTCCAGTAATGCCGCCAATAGTAATTCCAATTGAACCGATATTGGCAAAATTACATAAAGCGTAAGTCGCAATAATTACTGCACGTTGGGAAATTTTACCACTTTCAATTAGTGTCTTCAAATCCAAAAAAGCAATAAACTCATTCAGAATTGTTTTTGTACCCAATAAAGCCCCCACTTGCCGACAATCAGCCCAAGGAGTTTTAAGAATCATTAGCGCCAATGCAAACTCTAATCCCAAACCCCACGCCACTATGCGCCAACGCACCGCACGACGATTAACCGAGAAGGCGTAGGATATACCGATAAAAACTAAAATCCCCAACGCAGAAATAGCGCGTTCCATGTTTACTCCCGGAAATGTATGGCAAAGGCACTTGGACACAAAGCATACACAAAAATCCGCGTGTTTTTATGGGTTTGTAGTCAATTACTAGGGTTTTGATGTTGTAAATAAGGACTTAGCGATCGCACTTCAAATTATTGTAGAAAAACATGGCGGTATTCTGGAGGTCAACATACAAATCGTAAGAACCTTGATAATTGGCATCTCCACATGGCGCATTGATTAAGTTGCCAACAAAGTGAAAGTGTTCAAAACCAGACAGTGGATGCTGGCGCACCAAAGCAGCAAGGCGTTCAGCATCAGACGGAGCAAAAGTAGCATTGAAAAATTGCGGATCTGTTTGATTATGATTGTTTTCTTCACTCATAAGTAGCCAACCTTAATTCAATTAGGCTTTGCCTAGTACTACAAGATATCATGTTATCCACTAGAATCACACCTTATTAGACTTCTGTCATCATTGTAGAACGAGACAGTTTTTATATTAGGTTAAACCATAATTTATGTTTTACAATCCCATAACCGTGCGATAATGAGCCTCGATTTGCGCGACGGTTTCAGACTTACGCTTTGTCTCCCATTGGCTGCGGTTAAATAATTCTTGTCGCAATTCATCAACGTTAATTGTGGTAACTTTGCCATCAGCAACAATTTGCTTACCATTTACCCAAGCACTATCAACAACATTGGTAGGACGACCTAAGACTAATAAGCCAATAGGATCTGTACGGGGTAATAATGATAAATTGGTGAGATCATAAAGTACCAAATCGGCTTGTTTACCTTCAGTTAAAGAACCGAGTTTGTCTGCTATATTCAGCCCCTTTGCACCTCCCAAGGATGCCATTTCTACAGCTTGTTTGGGTGTAATCCAGTTTTGATAATTTGAGTCTGTAATATTATGTAAAATAGAACCCATTTTGATTGCTTCTAGCAAATCTTGAGAGTCATTACTAGAAGCACCATCACAACCAAAAGTTACATTTACTCCAGCTTGGCGATATTTTAAAATAGGGGCGATGCCACTGCCTAAGCGCAAATTACTTAAGGGATTATGAACAACTGTAGATTTAGTTTCGGCGAGAATGGCGATATCAGCATCATTTAACCAAACGCAATGAGCTAGTGTTGTACGATCGCTCAAATACCCAATCCTTTTCAAATGTTCCACAGCAGTACAACCGTACTTTTCTTGGGCAAGTTTTTGCTGTGCCCTGGTTTCAAGTAAATGGGAGTGACGACAAAGATTATAGCGATCGCTTAACTCACTACATCCTGCAAATAAAGCGTCAGTACACAATTGTATCCCTGTTGGTGCAACTAAAATATTTATGCCCTCATCCGGGCGATGAAACTGTTTTACTGCTTCTTCGATAATTTCCAATGTTGCCGCAGTTGAGCGAAAATAAGGTTCATGAGTTTGGGTTGATTCCCCAGATGGGATACCTGCGCTGAGAGACTCATCTTGAATTAAGGGGGCGATAAAGGCGCGAATTCCCACTTCTCTGTAAGCGCGAGTTGCAATGGCGATGGTTTCTAACTCAAGTCCGGGAATTAACACCAGATGATCTACTACACTTGTCCCGCCGGAAAGTAGGGTTTCCACCGCAGTACCCAAGGCGCTGAGATAAACCTGTTCAGGATCGAGGGGAGCAAAATCATACAGTTCCGCCAACCATAATTCTAAAGGGAAAGCTGACATGATCCCCCGTTGCCACATCTCTGATGAGTGGGTGTGAGCGTTGAAAAAGCCAGGTAGCAATAGCTTATTTTTGCCATCTATAGGTGTGCCGATTACCTGTAGATTAGAAGCAATGGCTGCGATCGCACCATCTATAATCTGCACATCTACCGTTGCATAATCATCATCGGCGGCAATCAAAACATTCAAGATGGTGAAATTTAGCATATTTAACCTTGATTAAGTAATTGTATTCTCAAGTGAATTTCAAGTTACAAAATAGAAAATGGCGTTCGGTATTGCAATTTTATGAATTTACCATTACGGACATTGGGAGTGCCACCAAATGCGTGGACAGTGAATGATGCGATCGCAGATATCACTCGTCCTCAAAAGGCCCCACAACCCGTTATTTTATCAACAGAAACTAAAACCCTGCGCCTAGACTTGGCAAAAGCAGCTATCCTCGTCATCGATATGCAAAACGACTTCTGTCACCCTGATGGCTGGTTAGCGCATATCGGCGTGGACGTAACTCCAGCGCGTCAGCCTATTGAACCTTTGAACAACTTGCTTCCAGAACTGCGTGAAGCTGGTGTTCCAGTCATTTGGATAAATTGGGGAAATCGTCCCGATTTGCTCAATATTAGTGCTAGTTCGCGCCATGTCTATAACCCCACAGGGGAGGGTGTAGGATTGGGCGATCCACTGCCAAGCAATGGTGCTAGAGTACTCATGGCAGGTAGTTGGGCCGCAGCAGTAGTAGACGAACTAGAAAAAATTCCCGAAGATATTTGTGTGGACAAATACCGCATGAGTGGATTTTGGGATACGCCATTAGATAGTATCTTGCGGAATCTGGGAAAGACAACATTATTTTTTGCTGGTGTTAATGCCGATCAATGTGTTCTAGTTACGTTATGTGATGCCAGCTTCTTAGGATATGACTGTGTGTTAGTTAAAGATTGTAGCGCTACCACTTCTCCTGAATATTGTTGGTTGGCGACATTGTACAATGTTAAACAATGCTTCGGTTTTGTGACTGACTCCCAAGAGATTTTAACAGCGCTGCAAACAGGTGAGGAGTGAATCAATTTTAGATTTTAGATTTTAGATTGATTTCATGCATAAATTCTCTTTCTTCCCTACGGGACGCTGCGCGAACGATCAATATTTTAGATTTGTTCTCGTGTTTAAATTTGCTTGCTCTAGGACATTTTTGAATTTTGAATTGAATAATTCAAATTCCAAAATCCAAAATTATGTGATTCAAAACTCGATTTTAGGAATTTTCATACCCATCGATAACTTCTGAGGGGATAAATAAATGTACGCTACTCGTTGTGTAATTCCGGTTATCAAATCTAGCAAAGATTACCAAGTATATCGCATCAGTCCCGATGCCTCTAATCGATTAGCAATTATCTTCGATTCGACAAGTGCTAATACTTCGTTGACTTGCTGTATAGAAATTTTTGATGTTGGTGGACAAACACCCCCAAATCGCCATCAGTGGGCGGTGGAAATGTTTTTCGTCCTCAAAGGCGAAGGGATCGCCATCTGTGACGGTAAGAGTGCCACAATCAAAGCTGGAGATAGTTTATTAGTGCCTCCCACTGGTACTCATTTGATTAAAAATACTGGTTCTAGTCGCTTGTACACATTGACTGTTATGATTCCCAATGAAGACTTTTCGGAATTGATTCGCAGTGGGATTCCGGCGGAGTTAGATGCAGAAGATATGGCAGTATTGGGAAGATTCGATGCTTTGATGCCCTGTTAAAATAATTCGTAATTTATTGGGGATTCCTCGTTTCCATGTGAAACACGGGAACGAGGAAATATTATGAATTACGAATAATTTATCGTTAAAAAACTTTTAGCTTATTAACTACGAACTTTAGTCAGGATTTTTTGAGAATAAAACGAAGCTGATTCTTCGTTTTTGGCACAATCTTGAGCAAACTTAATCAAATGATGTCCGACAAGTCCAACGTGAATCAAGTTTTCAATATTACCTGCTTTTAATGCTGGCTTTGCCATTTTCCAAAAAGTTTGACGATAGTTACTAAATATGCCTACTCGCAGCAAAATATTGACTAAATAAGTTAAACCTTTGCGAATATTAGCCCCAGAGGTACGAGCTGGACTGTTAGGTACTTCGATGCGGTTTGGATAGGTGTGTTCTATGTTGTAGGCAAACCGTTGATATAAAAATTCTGGCTCATAAGCAGTTGTAATGCAGCGCCGCCACATCTCAACAACTTGCTCGTAGGGCATCAAAAACTCAACATTTGATTCGCGGCTTTCATCAAACACAAGCCGTCCTTCTGCTTCTAACCTCCGCCATAAAGGAGTTCTTGGCAATGCATGAAGTAGGTTAATTGTCAACATAGGAATTTGGGATGCCCGAATAAATTCGAGAATTCGGTCTGCTGTTTCTGGTGTATCTGTATCTAACCCGATGATGATTCCTGATACTACTTCCATACCATAGCTATTTAAAACCTGAATTGCTTTTAAGATTGGCATACTCAGATTTTGGTCTTTAGAAATGGCGTGGAGAGCATCTGGTTCTGGTGTTTCAATACCGCAAAAGATTGTGCAAAAATAGGCTTCGCGCATCATTTCCAGCAGTTTTGGACTTTGAGCTAAATTGAGCGTTGCTTCACAGGCAAACTGGATGGGGTAGCCATTGCGTTTTTGCCAGTCAATCAGATGAGGAAGCAACTTCATAGCGGCGCGGCGATCGCCAACAAAGTTATCATCAACAAAATACACTGCCCCCAGATTGCCAGATTGTCGCATTGCATCTAACTCTGCGACCACTTGCTCTGGTGTTTTCATGCGGGGACTGTTGCCGTAGAGTTCTGGAATATCACAAAACTCGCAGCGATAAGGGCAACCACTAGAAAACTGCACATTTGCCAGGAAATAATCATTAATATTCAGCAAATGATAAGCTGGTGTGGGAAACTCTGTTAAAGGTAAACGTTCCTTGGTTTCAAAGCGAATTTGCGCTTGAGGACGTTCCAAGTTTTGGTCTAGATACTCGATTATGCGATCGCTTGCATCTCCCAATTCACCCAAATGTAAAATATCAAACTCAGGATAATATTCTGGACACCCAGATACCGAGGGGCCACCAACAACTGTAATTTTGCCCGCTCGATGGGCAAGTTCATTAATTTGATTAATCTGTGGTTTTTGGATATGCATTCCACTCACAATCACCACATCACACCATTGGTAATCAGCTCTCGTTGCTGATTTGACATTCTCATCAATAAACCGCACTTCCCATTCTTTAGGTAAGTAAGCAGCTACAATTAAAATACCTTGGGGTGGCATAAAAGCCCGGACATTACCCATGAGTGGGTAGGCGTGATGAAAAGTACCAAAAGAGCGGCTGTACTTGGGAAAGATGCAAAGGATACGTCGATGTTGCGAGGGAACGTAGCTGGTTCTCTTAGTGGTAGAAGCGGTTTTTGAATCGGCCGCTATATGGGTTGGGTTTTCTAAAGACTTTAGATTTACAGTCATCGCAAATTTTACCCCGAAAAACTGAGCAGCTAATTTGACAGTTTATCAAACAGAATTCAGGAGTCAGTCGCCAGAATTCAGAATTGAATTCTGAATCGATTTAGTGGATGAATAAACGGGTTTAAAACCCCAGACGCTCCTGCGTCGCTAACGCTGCGCTATCGTCTGCACGGTGTCTACAATTGGTTGGGGTCTGAATCCCCAACGAACATTGATTCTGACTCCTGGATTCTGACTTCTGACTCCTTCTTCAATGACACAATCACTTGTAATTCCAACTAGCTTACCGTGATATTTCAGAAGTTTTTAACTGTAAGATAGAATACTTACCCTGTTCTTTTTTAGGAATTTTACCGATAAAGTTGGTTAAAAGTTGGTATTACTGGTACGATTTTACCTAGCATCAATTTTGGAAACAACCTATATTGCACCTTTTCTATGAAAAGAAGACAAATTCTTGGCTTTCTCGGTATAGCAGTTGCAGGCTTGCTCCTGGCAATTGGTTTACCATTGGTTACTCCTTCTTCTGTAGTAGCACAATCAAGCACCAACATAACCGTGTCCGCAGCTTCTAGCTTAAAAGATGCGCTGGAAGAAATTAAGCCTTTGTACCAACAAAGTAAATCAAATATCAACATTAGTTATAACTTTGGGGCTTCTGGTGCTTTGCAGCAACAGATTGAGCAAGGTGCGCCTGCGGATATCTTTATTTCTGCTGGTCAAAAGCAGGTGGATGCCTTAGAACAAAAAGGATTGTTGCTACCAGGTAGCCGTACTAACCTGGCAAATAACAGTCTAGTCTTGATTGTGGCTCAGGATGTTGTTGGTATCAGTAGTTTCTCCAATTTAATAAGTAGCAGAATTAATAAAATTGCGATCGGTGAACCCAGAAGTGTACCCGCAGGGCAATATGGAGAGGAAGTTTTAAAGAATTTGAAACTTTATGATCAGCTTAAATCAAAATTTGTCTTTGGTAACAATGTGCGTCAAGTCTTGGCAGCAGTAGAAAGTGGTAATGCCCAAGCAGGCATAGTTTATGCCACTGATGCCAAAACTTCCAACAAGGTAAAAGTCGTAGTCACTGCTGATGAAAAACTTCACTCACCGATTGTCTATCCAGTAGTAGTAATTAAAAGCAGTAAAAATATTTCTGCTGCCAAACAATTTGTCCAGTTTTTATCTGGCAGTCAAGCTAAGACTGTATTGAGAAAATATGGGTTTATTGTCTGAGTGTCTAATTAGTAGTTGTTTGCAAGTAAGCTGAAAAAACATCTATCACTAGCCATTCCTTCGTGATAGAAAAAAGTTTTGCCAGCGTCCACAAAGGCATTTCAGTAATGCTAAACAAATAATTATTGTGGAATGTCAGCTTATTGAAGCTCCCTGTCTCTAAAGAGGCGGGGAATTTTAATAGCTGGCTTTCGTGGGTATAAGCATCTACAGTTAGCGGGAAATTAGACAAAAATTAAGAACATGATGACAACTATAAATGAGACTTATGGCATAAATCTTCTGATAGAGAGACGATAACAAAATGAAATTGTATTCTGTTAACAATGTCATTTATATAAAGAATTGAAATCAAAAGAATTACTCAATATTATTACCAACAAAAAGAGAGTGGAGTAAACAGATGAGGTTTGCCCTAAGACGCCGCAAATTAGGTCAATTGATGATTCTCAGCACAGTAGGAGCAACGATCGTAAGGATTCAGGTCTAAGCTAGAGGGATTAAAGATGGGGTCTGCACAGCAGAGTTAACCATCGCTTTAATAGCTTGCTCAAAAAAGTCAATTACAGAACGTCCTTGACGACGACAAGTTTGAATAACCGTCAATAAATTGGCAGTATCTTGAAACCGCTCCAGAGAACGGGAACCACCACTAACTTTTCGTTTTGTGACTGCTAAACGTAACGTTCGTTCAGCTAAATTATTATCAGGGGGTATGTGCGGATGGTCTAAAAAATACCAGCAATTCTCATTTTGAAATAAATAGAGTATTAACCCCCATCTAGAAATTCAAAATATAGTACAAAATAACTATTTTTCTGGGAAAGGCGATGCTTGTGGCGAGGGAAGCGATCGCTAAAAAAACAATTTGACCAATTATTCCTTGATGGTACAAGCCCCTAAATTTATTTATGGATAGATAAATTTTAAACTTTGCTTGGTTCAAGCCCCCGGATTTATCCGTGGGCTTTAATTGCGAATTGCGAATTGCGAATTGCGAATTGTGCTGACCAATTGATTAAGTATAAATACTCAGTTCATTTGCGGGAATTGGCTGACAACGAAAAGGAAATCCAGAAAAAAGTTCTGTTTTGAGAAAAGAGAACTCAAGCGAAATAAAAATTTATAACTGTTGTCATCTCAGGTAAAATTGGTAAGTTAAAAATCCACATCTCGCGTCAAATTAATCCAAGATGGCTCAAAAAACGGCGACCCTAGAAATTCATGAATTAATGCAATTTTTACGGTCATCATTACATGACTTACCCTCTGGAAAGGAAACCCGGAAATAATACTAAATATCAGGTAGAAGATGCAGTGATGGCTGCGTTTTCAGTCTTTTTTACTCAGTCACCATCTTTTTTAGAGCATCAACGTTTAATGAATAGCAATAAGGGGAAAGATAATGCTGAAAGTTTATTTTCAATTGAGGCAATTCCTAGCGATAACCAAATAAGAAATTTATTAGATCCGGTTCCAGCGACTACTATTTTTTTGACCTTTCAAAAAGTATATCAATGGTTAGAGTCAAAGGGAGTTTTAAAAAAGTTTCTCTACTTAGATGGAGAAATTTTAGTAGCTTTAGATGGCACAGAATATTTTGCATCTAAGAAAATTAATTGCCCTCATTGTAATTGTCGTAATCATCGAAACGGAACTACAACTTATTTTCATGGCTGTGTCACACCTGTTATAGTTTCTCCTAATCAAAAACAAGTAATTAATTTAGAGCCAGAATTTATTAAAAAGCAAGATGGACATCAAAAAGAAGATTGTGAAAATGCAGCTGTTAAAAGATGGTTAAATAATAATCATCAAAATAAGTATGGTTATCCTGTAACCCTTTTAGGGGATGACTTGTATTCTCGCCAACCTATTTGTCAATTAGCACTAAAACAAGGTTATAATTTTATTTTTGTTTGCCTAGAAACGTCACATAAAACGTTATATGAATGGCTAGAATTTTTAGAAAGAAGTGGAGACGTTACAACTCTTGAAAAGAAACAATGGGATGGGCGAAAAAATCTAATTTATCGTTATCGTTATGCTTCTAGAGTTCCCTTAAGAGATGGAGATTCAAGTCTCGAAGCTAATTGGTGTGAAGTGACTGTTATTAATGAGAAAACCCAGAAAATCATCTACAAAAATAATTGGATAACTAATCATAAAATCACTGGCGACAATGTTGAAGAAATTGTCAAAGCTGGACGCAGTAGATGGAAAGTTGAGAATGAAGGTAATAACGTTCTAAAAAATCACGGTTACAATTTAGAGCATAACTTTGGTCATGGTCAAAATCATCTGTGCGAATTCTTATTGTCTTTAAATTTACTAGCTTTTTTATTCCATACTGTTTTAGATTTAGTTAATTATACTTATCAAAAAGTTCGTGAGTTATTAGCAACTCGGACTAGTTTTTTTAATGATATTCGTACCTTATTAAAATTTATTTGGTTTAAAAGTTGGTCGGAGTTTTTCTTATTTATTCTTACCGAATATATCCCGCTCACAAAAGGAAATTCTAGTTAAAAATGTCAAAATTTGAGAGGAGGTAAAGATTATTAATTGAGAGAATTTACAAAATAGGTTGGAATTTCAGCTATATTTATAAGTTGAAATCTATTTTTCATGGGCAGAATTTTAAAATTGTTTCTCTTCAACTAATTATCATGATTATCTTTCAAATAAATCATAATTAGACAGAATTTCTCTATGTAAACAAGAGGACTTTATCTTCTTTTATTTTCAAAATGAGAATTGCTGTATCGATATTGATACACCAAAGGATTACGAACAATTGATATCAATTACCAAAGCGCAGAATTAACTTATTCTACTGCTATGATATCCCCGGCTTATCGCCAGTGTAAAAATTCAGAAGCAAAGCCAAAGGCGAGAAGCAAGCTACGCAATGAGCAACTCTTGGAGACACTAACGCAATTAAAATTTTAGAGATACTTGCCTTTCAAGGTTTACAACTGTTTCATAATTTTAGTGAATTGGTATCAGAACAAGAAAGTGGGGGATTCAAACCCCCCACTGTCTTACTCAGGAACTTCGTACTGTACTTGAGTCTCAAACTCCTAAATACTGATTAGACAGCCAGGGTGTAGACTGTAATTTTTCTAATCGTGCCAGCACTTCTGAACTATGAATATTTGGGTTGACTTTGACAAAAGTCTCGCGCAAGACGCCCTGAGGATCGATGATAAAACTGTGGCGCATAGATAAGGAGCCGAGCCACGAACCGTAAGCTTTACTCACTGAACCATCAGTGTCAGCCAACAGTGGGAATTTTAGTCCCTCTGAATCACAAAATTCGGCGTGAGAATCAATATCATCAGCACTTACGCCAATAATCTGGGCATTTTTTTCGAGATATTGGGGTAAGTCTTGCTGAAAACGGCGAGCCTCTATAGTACAACCGGACGTGAAGTCTTTAGGATAAAAGTAGAGAACTAGCCACTTACCGCGCAAGTCAGAGAGGGAAATTTTGCCATTACCTGTATTGGTTGGCAAAGTAAACTCTGGTGCGGGTTGATTAATTGCAGGAAGTTTACCACCAAGAGCGTTAGCAACAGGGGTAAAATTCAGCCAGCTGATGAGAGAAATACAGCTGGCAAATAATATGCTTAAAAAAGTGCGGCGGGAAATCATGGTGCAAACCAGAATTACAACTTTACACAAGTTTACAATTCTTGGTTGCTGCTAATCTCATTCTAAATGAGATTCGGGTGGGGTATCAGTGCTTTCGATGTATTGGCTATCTAAGAGAAAGGCTCCCCTAGTAAAGCGAATACCCCAATATCCACCAGGTCTGCGGTCAATGACTATACCCTCTTCGCCAATGTGAATTACATCGGGCGGGCGTAGCATGGGCATGGGTTCAGCAGTTTTGACGTAGGGCGGTAGTGCCACAACCCGGACTTTACTACCAATTGCGAATTCTTTAGACATTTTATCAAGCTAGGAGTTTTGAATTAACTCATAACTCATAACCAGCTTGAAAGTCTACTAAATTGAGCATGGATTGGAGAAGAATTCAGAATTCATAATTCAGGAGCCACCAATCTTGATGCTCTGGTGCAAGACCCTGCGCTATCCGCCAGTCGCACAAAATTTATTCTGAATTCTGACTTTCAGCTTTTGACTTTTGACTTACCCACAGGGGCTGACTCCTAAATTCTGTTTCGATAAATAGGGAAAGGGAAAGGAGAAAAATTTCATCCCCTTTCCGCATCTTCTGCAAGAAGTCTATTAATTTTTGATTATGGAAAACAATGCTTAGACATAAGTCAAGTTAGCTATTTTTTGAAAAATTATTAGTAGAACTTACGCATTGACAGAAAAGCCAAAATAACAGGTAGAGTTTTCAAGGCTGATAGCTAGATTTTTCAATGAGATTTTAGCGATGCCTGCGGCGGGCTACGCCTACGCACTCAATCAAAGGTGATTGATAAAAGCCCGAAACAACGTATTTAGGTTGATGCACAAGATAGTTATTTTGTACAGTGCGTAAGTCCTAATTAGGAAACTCCAAAAAATAAATTATCCAATTTCTGGGCTTCACTACGACTTTCTCTCCCCCTAAAGCAATGGGATATTTTGTCCCTTATTGGGGATTACCTTATTGACGACGCGAAGGAGCATTTTGACGGAATTGCTCTATTTTTTGGCGCTGTTCGGGGGTCAACACTGCTTGAATCTGTTGTTTTTCAGATTCCCGGATTTGTCGGATTTGGGTTTTCTGTGCTTCGCTCAGATTTAAGTCACCATAACCACCTTTTCCTCGACGTTGACCTGGTTGCCGTTGACCTTGACCTGTTTGCCCCTGAGCCTTACGCGCTTGCCACTCAGCCCGACGTGCTTGTTTCGCCGCCTCTAACTTGGCCTTTTGTTCTGGGGTGAAAACTGCCTCCATTTTGGTGCGGCTATCGCGCTTAATTGCTTGGATTTGGGTTTTTTGGGCATCTGTTAGACCCAATTCTTTCCAAGGGCCCCTTTCTTTTTGTGGAGTTTGTGCAAGTAACACGGGTGAAGGAGAAGCTGTTTGGGCATTAACAGCAAAGGAAGTAGCAGTTAAAGTGAGAGCGATGGCTCCAGCGACTAGCGATAATGCTTTGAATTTCATTACTTGTCTGGTGGGTTTTTCCTGGTTGGATGCCATTATCATAAGAATTTCTCTTTAGTAATCACATGAGGAGAAAGTCATGGTTTTACCCATGACTTTAGTCATGATTGAATTTCAACAAACATGATTGACAATAAAGAGTGAGAGCTAGGAATAATAAAATTTTTGATTATGATTAATTTATCAATCATTGTTTAGCTTATTACATAATGTACTTATAGTCTAAATTCACTCTTAGTTCTTCATCCAGCGAAATTTTTAAATAGTAAAGGCTATCGCTAAAATACCCGAAAAAATCAATTATTAACTTCAACCTCTTAACTTTTAACTCATTTTTAACTGGAGCAATGTGGCTAATGAGTCATCTAATTCAAATTAAAAAACATCCTTTTCCGTCTCTACTTTATCTAGAGTGGACATTACTGGCAATCACCGCATTGACAGCCTTTATACCACCTCCATTAAAGCATTTTCGTCCTAAGCCTCCAGAAATATCAATTTGTGGGGCATTTCCAGATTTGTCAGTTTGTAGCATATTACCAGAACTATCAATTTATAGTCTGATTGTTTTTGCAGTAATGGGCTTAAGATTACCCAGGAATAACCATAAAAATAAGGCAATCTACACAGGCATTGAAATTTTATTGATTTTAATAATTGGGCTTTTTGGAGAGAGATTTGCTCGGTTGTTTCCCTTTCTATATATAATTTTAGTGACTCGTAGTTGCCTAATTTTTCAGCTAAATGGGCGTTTATTCGTTACAATTTTGTCATTTGCCTTATTTTTACTTACTACACAACTAAAATATCAATTATTCAATTTTCAAGCATCGCCACAAGCACAAGAGCGATATCGATTTTTGATTTTGAATTCGTCACTGGTATTTGGCTTAAGTTTGGTTTTTGTGTTGTTGATGATGAATGCAGTATTGTCTGAACGGCAAAGTAGAGAAAAGCTAGCGATCGCTAATGAAAAACTGCGCCAATATGCCATGCAAATTGAAAATCAAGCTACTTTAGAAGAACGCAACCGCATTGCTCGTGAAATTCATGATTCTTTAGGACATTCTCTAACTGCTTTAAATCTGCAATTAGAAACTGCTTTAAAATTATGGCAAGCTAACCCAGGTAAGGCTGAAACATTTCTAGCAACAGCAAAAGAATTAGGTTCAAAAGCCCTAAAAGATGTCCGCGAATCTGTTTCTACTATGCGTTTAAATCCCTTACAAGAACAATCTTTAGAACGGGCGATCGCTAGTCTTTCAGAAAACTTTCATCGCTCAAATGGTCTTTTACCAATTTATCAAATCAACCTGGAATATCCTCTACCACCTGAAATAAACACCGCTATTTACCGGATTACTCAAGAATCTTTGACAAATATATCTAAATATGCTGATGCCACAGAGGTTAAACTAGAACTGGCTACGAATAGAGGCAATTTGCGATTGATAATTCAAGATAATGGTAGAGGTTTTGACTTAGGGCAAAATACTACAGGTTTTGGACTTCATAGTATGCGCGATCGCACTTTAGCACTTGGAGGTGAGTTTAATATTAGTAGCGCTCCTGGTTCTGGTTGCAAAATTATAGTTAATATTCCCTTAACGAGGTTGACATAATGATTAAAGTGCTGTTAGTAGATGACCAAGGTTTAATTCGTCAAGGATTAAGAGCGTTATTAGAATTAGAACCAGATTTAGAGATAGTAGGAGAAGCAGAAAACGGTGAACAGGCTATTAATTTAGTTGCTGAATTTCAGCCCGATGTAGTATTGCTAGATATCAGAATGCCCATTATGGATGGAGTTGCAGCGACACGAGAAATTCAAAAACGTTTTGCCAAAACTAAAATATTAGTACTGACGACTTTTGATGATGATGAGTATGTATCAGCAGCATTGCAAAATGGGGCAATGGGTTATTTATTGAAAGATACACCCTCAGAAGAATTAGCTGTTGCTATTCGTGCCATTTATAAAGGATATACTCAATTAGGCCCAGGTATAGTTAAAAAGCTGTTAACTCAGTTTTCTAATGGTACACCAACCCAATCACAGCCTGTACCGTCTAGTTTAGCTGAACTTACTCCTAGAGAAAAAGAGGTTTTGCGGTTAATTGCTACAGGTGCTAGTAACCGAGAAATTGCTCAGGAACTCTACATTTCTGAGGGGACAGTAAAAAATCATGTTACGAATATTTTAAACAGATTAAACTTGCGCGATCGCACTCAAGCTGCGATTTGGGCAAATACATATTTATCCTATTTGAATGAATCAAGTTAAATAATTCGTAATTCATCACGCTTATTTAAATAAATCCAAGCATTCATTTTTTAAAACGCCTTTGGTAACTTTGATGTTTCTAAATGACTTAGCGATCACTTCTTCGCAAGATATATTAATTTGTGATTGATTTAGAGTAATT
This sequence comes from Nostoc commune NIES-4072, assembly GCF_003113895.1. Lineage (NCBI taxonomy): Bacteria > Bacillati > Cyanobacteriota > Cyanophyceae > Nostocales > Nostocaceae > Nostoc > Nostoc commune. Next base: position 6,077,627 of record NZ_BDUD01000001.1, read on the forward strand.
AAATCTTGAATTGAAGCACCATATACAATTTCTGCTACACCACTCCAAACACAAGCAGTTGCACACATCGGACAAGGTTCGCCAGTTGTATATATGCTATAACCTTCTAAAGAAGGGTTTTTAAGTTTAGCTGTTAAACTACGAATAACATTAATTTCCGCATGGGCTGATGGATCGTTGTCTTTATTAACAGTGTTATGAGCTACGGCAACGACTTCGTTATCTTTAACAATTACAGCACCATAAGGCGCATCTCCTTTTTTTGCTTCTGCCAAAGCTAAACGCATAAAATATTCTGGGTTCATATAAGCTAAGGTTAACATAAGGATAATGATTAATAATATCGTATTTCTAATGCTATAACTGGGAATTAAGATTAGTTAATGATGGTCGAATATGTTACTGAGCAGACAAGAAACAGAATTCTACTTAAAAGACCTGGAAACACCAATAGGTAAAGCAATTAATTTAACGCTTGCCGCTATGGTGCTAATATCATCAGGGATTTTTGTGGCAGAAACTTATAATATTCCTGATTCTGTGCGGTTTCAATTGCATTTAGTCGATAGTGCGATCGTCATTATCTTTGCGGTGGAATATTCACTCCGTTTGTGGAGTGCAGAAAACAAAATTAAGTATATTTTTAGCTTTTATTCGATTATTGACTTAATGGCGATTTTGCCTTTCTTTCTAGGAATGGTGGATATCAGCTTTATCCGCCTACTGCGATGGTTTCGGATTTTACGATTAATCAGATTTATCGATAGGAAATTTCTATTCGCCACTATCAGCACCGAAGATGGAATGATTTTTGCGCGAATATTATTTACATTATTTGCAATTGTTTTTATTTATTCTGGCTTAATTTATCAAGTAGAGCATCCGGTTAATCCTCAAAATTATGGTACGTTTTTGGATGCATTCTATTTCTCTGTTGTCACAATGACAACTGTGGGATTTGGCGATGTTGTTCCAATTTCTGAATTAGGGCGCTTGCTAACAGTACTGATGATTTTCACCGGAATTGCGCTGATTCCTTGGCAAGTAGGGGATTTAATTAAGCGAGTTGTGAAAACTGCTAATCAGGTAGAAACAGCTTGTTTAGGTTGTGGTTTGGCTTTCCATGATGTAGATGCTGGGTTTTGTAAAAGGTGCGGGGCTAAGTTGCCTAGTCGCAGGGTTGATTGACAGAGTAAGTAGTGGCACTGACGAAGCATAAATTTTAGGGTGTGCTACAATCTTGTGGTAAAGTAGATGACAAACCTGAGAAAGCCAAATGTTCTAAAAAACGCTGCAAACATTGAGTCATTTAATTTCTCTTACTTTCAGTAATTCCCTAAAAAGGAGTAAAGCCAATGAATGCATTACTGCATAATCAAATTGCAGATATGTATGGGCCAGATTTTTTACTGTTTTATTGCTTTGTCATTGGGATAACTTTGGTAGTTTGCCAGCAGCTAGTGCAAGATCCAACCAAAAACCAGCCTCTGCCGTTAATTCCTGCTGAACCAGATCCTTACGAAATCGCTTATTTGCGTTCCCAAGAAACAGGAATCGCCAATGTAGCTTTATTTGACTTGATTGTTCGGGATTATTTGCAAGTCAATGAACAATCCATCAGCCAAGTACCAAATCATCCTGATGTATCTCACCTACAGCCTATAGAGCGTGAGGTATTTGATAAATTCTCTTCTTCTTCCACTGCTCAAACATCTGTTTGGTTGGCAACCGAGAGTATCCAGTCATACAGCAATGCCTATGAAGAAAAACTCCAAAATGAGCAATTGTTGTATGCTTCCCAGTGGCAAGAACGGAATATCAAAGTTGGCTTGATTGGGGCGATGATTATTTTCAGCTTGGGGGGCTATAAGCTGCTCATCGCCTTGGGTAAGGGGCGCTATAACGCAGGTTTATTAATCACCATTGGTGTATTATCCATTATCTATTTGCTGTGGTTTGTCAGTAGGCGTACACATCTCAGCCATCGGGGAAAAATGTATCTGCAACAACTTCAAGAAACATTTACCCGATTGCAGCAGAAGGCAAAGTATGACATCCCTTCTGTATTTGATTACAACTTACTGGTGGCACTCTTTGGCGTTGAGGCGCTAGCTGGAACCTCTTATGACTCCTACTACAAAGCCTTTTTTCCACCAACATTTTCTAGAAAAGTTACCACAGTAGAGAGTTCGTCTAGTAGCTTATGCGGTAGCTTTTCATGCAGTAGCAGTAGCCCCTCATATAGTACTAGTTATCGCAGTAGTAGTTCTGACACTAGCTCCTCATGCAGTACTAGTTCTGGCTGTAGCTCCTCATGCAGTAGTGGTTCTGACAGTGGCTCCTCATGCAGTAGTGGTTCTGACAGTGGCTCCTCATGCGGTGGTGGTTGTGGCGGTGGCTGTGGCGGTGGCTGTGGAGGAGGTTAAGAGCAATGCTTTCTCATCTCCCTAGTTTAGGCGTGGGGTTGGGTTTTCGAGAACCGTTTAAAAGTGATCTGTTTCTCAACCGTCAGCAGGTTGACTTTTTGGAAATTGTTGCTGAACACTATTTAGATGCATCTTGGCAAAAACAGCAGGAGTTAGAACTGCTTGCTGCTCATTTCCCGATAATTCCCCACGCGATTAATCTTTCGTTAGGCAGTGCTGAAGGTTTGGATACAGATTATTTACGCAAACTTGCAGCATTAATTAAGCAACTCAACCCGCCTTGGTGGAGTGAGCATATCTGCTTTACAAAAGCGGGTGGAGTCGATATCGGGCATTTATCCCCGCTACCTTATACTCAAGAAGCTGTGGAAGTAGTCTGTCGCAATATTGCCGAAGTTCATCGCTGGGTTGATGTACCACTGATTCTGGAAAATATCACTTATATGGTGACGCTTCCAGGTGCAGAAATGACTGAAGCCCAATTTTTAGCCGAGGTGGTAGAACGTTCTGATTGTGGACTGTTATTAGATATAACGAATCTCCACACTAATGCTGTGAACTACGGCTATGATGTCCATGACTTTTTGCAACAATTACCGTGCGATCGCATCGTACAATTACATTTTGTTGGTGGACATTGGCATGATGGTGTATTAATTGACAGCCATTCCCAATCCACACCAGTGGAAGTCTGGCAACTGATGGAAGAAGTTGTTGCCCGTGTTCCAGTTAAAGGGATTATCCTAGAACGAGATGAAAACTTGCCACCCTTTGCAGAATTGACAAAAGAACTGCAAAAAGCACGGGAAATTAGCAGGAGTAATGCCAGATGGGGTTAGCACAAACCCAGGAAGTTTTAGCCCAACTTTACACCAATACCGATTTGAGAGAGCGTTTCTTTGCTAACCCAGAAACCGTTGGCGCAGAGTTGGGGCTAAGTTGCGATGAAGCACAAAAGTTAGCTCAACTTTCAGCAAAAGAGGTAAACATCTTTGCTAATTCTCTGAAGTGGAAACGGTTGGGGGAAGTACGCCAACTACTTCCACGCACTGCGCGGGCGTTGGGTAAAAATTTTACTGCCTTATTTTGGCGATATGCTCAAACTCATGTACCAAAGGGAATCAAAAAACACAAAGAAGATGCGATCGCTTTTGCTAATTTTATCTTTAAAGTTGCCCAAGAGGAAAACCTAGATCCATTTTGGATTAGTGACTTGGTACGCTACGAAAAAACATGGCTGTTGGCTTATGAACCTACTAGCCGCTTAATTGTGTGTTGGTTTGGTTATCCTGTTGGCATAGCGAGTGCAGAGGGGATGAAGCGCCAACCAACCATCGCAATTTGGTTTCGATTCTCAAAGCGATTGCAACTGCGGCATATTGTACGCTCACTATAGCGTGTTAATTACCAGGTAGTTCACGGTAAAATAATCTTTCTCTGGCGATCGCTCAGGAAAGTGATAATAATCAATGTCTAACTTCAACCTCATTTCCGAATATAAAAGCTTTGGTGGCAAACTCGGCTTTTATAGCCATTTCTCCTCAACCTGTAACGGTGAAATGCGCTTTGCTGTCTATCAACCACCACAAGCAAATCAAAAACCTGTGCCGATTCTCTATTTCCTCTCTGGGTTAAGTTCCACGGAAGAGAATTTTATGGTTAAGTCGGGAGTGCAGCGCTTTGCATCTGAGTACGGTTTGATATTGGTTGCACCAGATACAAGTCCGCGTAATACTGGCATTGCAGGTGAGGATGATCACTGGGACTTTGGCACAGGTGCAGGCTTTTATGTTGATGCTACAGAGGAACCGTGGCGTAAAAACTATCAAATGTATAGTTACGTCGTCGAGGAATTACCTGCTTTAATTACCGCAAATTTCCCTACGCAACCTGAAAAACAAGGTATTTTCGGTCATTCGATGGGTGGACATGGGGCGCTTGTCTGTGCAATGAGAAATCCAGAACTTTACAAATCAGTATCAGCTTTTGCACCTATCACTGCACCTATGCGTTGTCCTTGGGGTCAAAAGGCTTTTAGTGGTTATCTTGGCAATAATCAAGAAAGCTGGCGTGCTTATGATGCTAGTGAATTAGTCAAAAAAGTAGGATATCACAGTTCGATTCTCATTGACCAAGGCACTGCTGATAAATTTTTAGCTGAACAATTAATGCCTGAAGTGTTTGAGCAAGCTTGTGCAGATGTTAACCAGCCGCTAAAGTTGCGTTACCAAGAAGGTTATGACCACAGTTATTATTTTATTGCCAGTTTTATTGAAGATCATATCCGCCATCATGCGTTAGCGTAGCTTACCGTAGGTATCGCTTTATTAATTACAGCAGTTCTCATTTATTTCAACCCTATATTTCTATTTTGATTTTTGAACAAGACTAAGATAAATACGATGGTGTAAAAGTCTAACAAAAATAATGTAATATCAGGTTCTGGTGATAACTTTTAATAAAATCTATCAATGTAGCGACTGTCTTAAAAGCCAACCTTATTAGGCGATCGTTAGTGAAACGGCGATACATGACAAATATATAGGAATCCGGTTTGATTTGGAGAAAATATACGTAGGATGTGTTAGCACAGAGAGTACGGCATCAAACTCGTGTTCATAGTGCGTTACGAACTCCGTTCTAACACACTCTACAATACTTAATTTCGTTCAAAAATCAAATAGTAATCCTATATAATTGGTTAAACTTTGTTCTTGAGCAAACAAATATGAGTGATTTTGACCATTCTCAACATCGAAAAGATTATATCATCCTTTTAATAATTTGGCTGATAGCACTAGCTATAGATAGAGTTTGGTTTTTCTTAGATGACTCGATTCCAGCCTACGATCAAAGCGCACATTTAGCTACAGCATTACATCATTATAGAATTTTTCAAAACTTCAATATCTTCTCAGGAGATTGGTGGTTATCTCTGTGGCAATTAACTCCAAGTTATCGCGCTCCTTTTGTATATATTTGCACTGTCCCATTTTTGATGTTGTTTGGACGTGGATATGACCAAGCAAGTTTGGTCAACTTGTTGTATACTGCGATGATTATAGTTTCAGTATATTATTTAGGTAATTTTTTATTTAATAACCGAAAAACTAGCATAACTGCCAGTATCTTTTGTGTGTTATTTCCTATTTTAGGAGTTATTCGGACAGATTATTTAATAGATTATGGTTTGACAGCAATTATTACAGTAACTTTTACAGTTTTGACGATTTGGAAAAATAGTTATATTGGGTTTTTATCATGGGGGTTAACTATTCTATTGGGCGTTGGAATAGGTTTAATCTTGTTAGCTAAACCTACAGGTTTTATTTTTATTTTAGTTCCTAGTATTTGGGCATTAATTAGTTTTATTAGAAAACGCAGATTTATTAAGCTAATTCAAGCTTGCTTATCTTTGATAATAGCTTGGTTAATTTGTAGTTTTTGGTATGGGTTAAATTGGTTAACAATTATTACATCGGCATTAAACGCTAACCAAGTTGGAAAAAGAGAGGGTGATCCTTCTCCCATAACTATTGCTGGATGGCTATACTATCCACAAATGATCCCAGAAACCGTTGGTTTACCAATATTATGTGTGAGTATTGGCATTTTATTGGTTTATCTGATTAAATATAAATTTACTACTAACTTAATTTCAGCAAATCTCCATAAATCGGCTCGAATTTGGTTATTAGTTACCTTAGTAAGTAGCTATATAATTTGTTCTTTAGGCACAAATAAAGACATTAGATTTATTCTGCCATGTTTTCCGATAATTAGTTTAATATTGGCGGATTTATTCAATTTAATTGAAAATATATATTTTGATAGACTGAGATTAGCCACTTTAGTATTAAGTTGCATAGTTTTACTAAATAATTTGTTTCCATTACCCCTAATTCAAGCATGGGGTGGTAGACATTTACCTAATAATGATGCTAAAGAATATCCTCTGGACAAACTGATACACAAAATTACCGAAACCAATTTATATTTAAGGTCGAATTTAGGGGTAATTCCTGTTTCTACACCGCAGATAAATGAGTATACTTTAAATTATTTTGGGGCATTAGCAGATTTTCGCGTATCCGGCAGAAAATTAACAACCAAATTATCTCAGGTAGAGCAAGATTTACAATATTTTTGTTGGTATATTACTAGAGATAATGAACCATATAACCCTGGAGAAAGTGGAGAGACTAAACGGAAATTAAAATCTTTAGTCGAATCTTCTACTGATTTAAAATTACAGGGCAATTGGATATTACCTCATGGAGATAAAATGCGATTATATGGTTGCAAAAATCCTCCTGTAATTGTTGAAAAAATAAATAATAGCAAGTCTGTAATTAGTCTAGAAAAAATAGCGATTTCTCAACAATTAGTTTTAGATAAAAACAACCCTGTAAATTATGAAATAACAGGTTCATGGGATGATTTGCAGAATGGTATCTTACTGTTAAGATGGCAAAATGTCCAATCATCTTGGTATCACGATCATGGCATTGGCTTGGGTAATTTATACTGTGGCATCAAATGTCATCCTGAAGGAACTTTCCGGGTGAAAGAAGCCTTAGCTACATTTATTCCTAAAACACTACCACTAGGTAAATATCAGCTATCAGCACTATATTTAGATAGAAGAAACAACAAAACCACATCTTTAAATATTCCAGATATTACTGTAGATGTGACAAATGTCGGAACAGTAGAAAAATCGCCAGCTTTAGATTTAGTTAACCGAACTTCACAGCTAGCCCAAGAGTTACAACAGGGTAAAATAAATAATATATTTGTGCAAGTAGCTCATTTCAATCAATACGATCCTACTCAAGATTATTTAAAACAAATTGATTTCGTAGCTAATTATTATCTGCAAACAGAGCCAAATAACTTAAATTGGCGTTACACCTTAGTATTATCACAACTTTTACAGCGCCAAGTCCCAGAATTAATCCAAAATTTGAAAGAATTAACTAAATATGATGCTCAAAATCCTTATACATGGATTTATTTAGCTTTTGTTTATTTATATAATTTTCAACCTGTACAAGCTGAACAAAATTTAGCGATCGCAGAGCAACTAAAACCAGATATACCAGAATTAAAAACTTTAAAAAGTGTAACAAATATTATGAAATTTTTGCCACTACAATGGTTTGCTACCAAGGAATAGGAGGAAAAAGTGCAGATATTAGCATATTTTGCTACTTTATCACCCACAGACTGGTATCGCCTTCATACCGTCCTAGAAGCGATAAGATGAAAAATAAATTCATACTGTGTTTATGGCAACCCAACTCAGTGAAGCCAAATCCCAAACTGAACTGGTAATCTCTTGGGAAGCCTTACCCAAGGATTTTAAACTAGAGGATGAACCAGTGGAGAATACAGGTCAGCCACTTTTGGCTGGTGCTTTGCGTGAAAGCTTAGAAATCAGTGGATTCATCCAACCCCAAATGTTGATAGCTTCTAACTTTGGTCTTTGTGCGACAGTCAACGGGCAATTTATTGCCAAAGCACCTGACTGGGTTTATGTACCATTAGTGAATCAAGTTGTGGGTAATCGCAAAAGTTATACACCCAATTTAGAAGGAGATATCCCAGCGATCGCCATCGAATTTCTATCGGATACTGAGGGTGGAGAATATTCGGTAAAGCGAAGTTATCCACCAGGCAAATGGTTTTTCTATGAGCAAATTTTGCAGATTCCCATTTACATAATTTTTGAACCAGATGGCGGTTTATTGGAATATTATCAACTGGAAAATAAACGTTATGAGTTAAAGCAACCTGACGAAAATGGCCGTCATTGGATTGATGTAATGGGCTTATTTTTGGGAACTTGGCAAGGAACAAAAGAAGCTCACACTGGTTATTGGTTGCGCTGGTGGGATCAAGCTGGTAATCTATTACCGTGGGCTGTAGAACAGATTGAACAAGAACGCCAACGCGCCGAACAAGAACGTCAACGTGCTGAACAAGAACACCAACGCGCCGAACAAGAACGCCAGCAAAAAGAACGACTGATTGCTTATTTGCAATCTCAGGGTATTGACCCGAATAATTTGCCTCCGTTGGAGTAGAAACTAAAAACCACCTTTTTGTAGGGATAATTAATCAATTGCCCCTACAAAACTCATGCAATTTTGCAAAATAAATTAGTTTACCAATTAAGCAACAATATAAGGCGAGTCAATCGCAGCTACACGGCCAGCGTCTACCAAAGCTTGGTATACCATCACCGTCACCTCAGCGCGTGTAGCATCGCGGGTAGGATTGAGTTGTTTGACGTTCGGGTGATTGACGATAATCCCCTTGTCTATAGCTTTTACTACCTCATCCTTAGCATATTCAGGAATCTTTGCTTGGTCATCAAAAGTTTTGGTAACGGTTGTACTATCAGCAGATAACCCCAATCCATTCACCAAGGAAACAATTACTTGCACGCGCTGGATATTTTTGTTGGGGGCAAAGGTATTGTCAGGAAAACCAGAGAGAAATGAACCTTGATATGCCTGCTGAATTACTTTCGATGCCCAGAAGTCTGCTGGTACATCTTTGAATTTAATCGCGGGGCGGCTTGGGGGTGGATTGAAAGCTTTTACCAGTAATGCTGCATATTGTGCCCGTGTCATCGTAGCATCTGGTTTAAATGTGCGATCTGGAAAACCATTAACTATCCCTAACTTGACTAATTCCCGAATAAAGCCACCTGCCCAATGATTTTTAATATCGGTTAATTCTATAGTAGGCGTGGGAGTTGGTGTCGGAGTGGGAGTGGGAGTTGGTGTTGGGGTAGGAGTTGGTATTGGAATGGGAATGGGAGTGGGAGTAGGTGTTGGCGTTGGTGTTGGTGTCGGTGTCGGTGTCGGTGTCGGTGTTGGTGTTGGTGTTGGAGTGGGAATGGGAGTGGGAGTAGGTGTTGGTGTGGGCGTCGGAACCGAATTATCTGCAAACTCTACGTTTCCTGTGACTTTAGACGTATCTATTTTATTTCCCACAGAAACCAGCTTGTTGGAACTGGCATTTTGCAAATTAAATTTACCGTTATTGCGTAAAGTATTGCCTCCTAAGTTATTGGTACTGCCGATATCTGGTAAGGCAGTTCCGATTACTGTGATACCATCGTCAGTGTTATTTTCGCAGACATTGTTACGCAATACAGGACGAGCGCTGCCAGAGATGACAATTCCAGAACGGTTTTCGTAAGTTTTGTTATCTCGAAGGGTGGGTGATGCAGTATCACTAATGGCAATGCCAAAACCTGTTTTTAAGCAGGTATTATCTTGAATTTGACCTTTGGAATTTTTAGCGATCGCAATTCCATTGGCTGCATTCTCACTGAACACATTACCTAGAATAACTGGATTAGCCTCACCTGTAGTAAATACTCCTTCCCGTTTACAGTTGGTGAAGGTGTTATTGGCAACAGTAGGGGCAGTTGATTCAATCCAGACACCACTACCACGGCTAGCTAAATTTGTTACAGTCACTCCCCGCAGTTCGGCTTTATCGAGTAGTACAAATGTGACATTCTGAGCAGCAAAAGTACGGCTCAAATAGCTACCACTCCCTTCAATTAAAATACCATTGCCTTTATTGGTTTCATTACCCACCACTGTCACCCCAGATGGAACCGTTAGCGGAAAGGCTTCACCGCTAGCAGTATTGTAATTACCTTCTGCTAGTTGAATCTTGGTGTTATCTGTAGATACTTTAAGGGCTTGCGTAATAGTTTTGAATGGGGCTTGTTGGCTACCAAGGTTAGTATCTTTGCCGGATACTGGATTTACATAAAAATTCTGAGCCATATTATACTTCCAAAAAATACATAGCTATCTTAGCGCTAACCATGAAAGGTTAAAATAATTCGTAGTAAAGAATTCTTCACTACGAATTACGAATTACGAATTAGTAATTAGTTAACGAACTTTGGGGGTTTAAGTCCCCAGCAAGATAGGCAGCACGTTTTGTGTCGGGGTCTAAATCCCCGTCACAAAACGTAATTGCGAATTGCGAATTGCGAATTGCGAATTGCGAATTGCGAATTGCGAATTGGTTTAATAGGGCCACTTCCAGTCACGAATTTCTGGCATATCGTCGCCATACTTCTCAATGTAATGTTTGTGTTCGATCAGCTTATCTTGCAACTGCTGTTTGACATAAGCTGCCCTATATCCTAGTTTTGGTACGCGATCAATTACGTCCATCACTAAATGGAAGCGATCAAGTTCGTTAAGCACAACCATATCAAAGGGAGTGGTGGTGGTTCCTTCTTCCTTGTAGCCACGCACATGCAACTGATCGTGATTGGTATGGCGATAGGTTAAGCGATGAATCAGCCAAGGATAGCCATGAAATGCAAAGATAATGTGTTTATCAGTGGTGAAAATCGTGTCAAAGTCTTTTTCACTCAAACCGTGGGGGTGTTCGCTTTTTGGCTGTAGTGTCATCAAATCGACTACGTTTACTACCCGCACCTTTAACTCAGGAAAGTGCTGACGCAGAATGTCCACAGCCGCTAAAGTTTCTAAGGTGGGAATATCCCCAGCACAAGCCATCACTACATCTGGTTCACCGTCTTGGTCGTTACTTGCCCATTCCCAAATACCGATGCCTTTGGTGCAATGCTTGATAGCAGCATCCATATTTAGGTATTGCAATGCTGGTTGCTTTCCGGCAACGATAACGTTGACATAGTTGCGGCTTCTTAAACAATGGTCAGTTACTGATAGCAAAGTATTGGCATCGGGGGGTAAATATACACGAACGATCTCTGCTTTTTTATTAACTACATGGTCAATAAAACCAGGGTCTTGGTGGGAGAAACCGTTGTGGTCTTGCCGCCAAACATGGGAGGTGAGTAGATAATTGAGGGAAGCAATTGGTTTACGCCAGGGAATATCTCTAGTCGTTTTCAGCCATTTGGCGTGCTGATTGAACATTGAGTCAATGATGTGAATAAACGCCTCATAGCAAGAGAAAAACCCGTGGCGTCCTGTGAGGAGGTAGCCTTCTAACCATCCTTGACAATTAGTTTCGCTGAGAATTTCCATCACCCGACCATCGGGGGAAAGGTGGTCATCTTCCGGGAGAATCTGGGCAGCCCAATCCCGGTCTGTAACTTCTAGCACAGCGCCTAAGCGATTTGATACCGTTTCATCAGGGCCAACGATGCGGAAATTGCGGCTTTCTTGGTTAAGTTGCATGATATCCCGCAGGAAAATTCCGGCAACTTGGGTAGCTTCAGCGATCGCTTGCCCTGGTTTGAGAACATCTACAGCATACTTTTGAAAGTCGGGCATCTTCAGGTCGCAAAGCAAAAGACCGCCGTTAGCGTGGGGATTGTCACCCATGCGCCGATGCCCTTTGGGAGCTAGTTCTGCTAATTCGGGAATTAGTGTACCGTTAGCGTCGAAGAGTTCTTCTGGGTTGTAACTCTTCATCCAATCTTCTAGTAGTTTCAGATGTTCTGGCTGTTTAGCTATGTTGCTCAAGGGAACTTGGTGCGATCGCCAAAAACCTTCAGTTTTTTTCCCATCAACTTCCTTGGGCCCTGTCCAACCTTTAGGGGTTTTCAAGACAATCATTGGCCACTGGGGACGTTTGGTGAAACCGTGTACGCGGGCTTCTCTTTGGATACTTTGAATTTCGGCGATCGCTATATCTAAAGTCGCCGCCATCTGCTGGTGGACATCTGCGGGATCGTCGCCTTCGACAAAATAGGGCTTGTAGCCGTAGCCGACAAATAAGCTTTCTAATTCCTCATGGCTAATCCGTGCCAGTACTGTTGGGTTAGCAATTTTATACCCATTCAAGTGGAGGATCGGCAGTACAGCCCCATCATGCACAGGGTTAAGAAACTTGTTGGAATGCCAGCTAGTTGCTAAAGCACCTGTCTCAGCTTCACCGTCACCGACAACAGCAGCAACAATTAAGTCAGGGTTATCAAAGGCAGCACCGAAAGCATGGACGAGGGCATAACCTAGTTCCCCCCCTTCATGGATGGAACCAGGAGTTTCCGGTGCAACGTGGCTGGGAATCCCACCAGGAAAAGAGAATTGTTTGAAGAGTTTTTGGATTCCTTCAGCATCCTGGGAGATGTTGTGATAATACTTAGTGTAAGTGCCTTCCAGATAGGTGTTGGCTACCAGTCCAGGGCCTCCATGACCAGGGCCAGCAATATAGATCGTGTTTAGGTCATATTTTTTGATGACCCGATTCAGGTGAGCATAGATTAAGTTAAGCCCTGGTGTTGTTCCCCAGTGACCCAAAAGCCTGGGTTTGACATGTTCCAGCTTTAGCGGTTCTCTCAGTAGCGGATTGTCGAGTAGATATATCTGCCCAACCGAAAGATAGTTCGCTGCACGCCAGTAGGCGTTGATCTTACGTAATTCTTCTTTTGTTAAAGGCTTTGTTTGTGGAGTTGTTGCTAATGTCATTATCGACACTCCATTAGAGAAGGTTTTTGGCGTATCATCCAGTAAGTGATTATACTTTTTTTCAAAATAATTGCCATCTTCCCATGATCAGTTCTTCCAGCCTTTGAATTAAATTACTTGCTTCGCTTTTGAACAAAAATGGAGAGCTATGTCTAGAACGGGCTACGCTTACGCTACTAATTGATACTATCAATCAACATATTTTTCTTATAATTGCTTGGTTATAAAGTGTACTAAAATACTATTTTTAGCATTGATAAATAATTAGGAAAAAGTGTTCCTAATTTTCGGATTAATCGCTGCTATCGATGAAAACTACTTGATACTGGCAAGGCTATTTAAGTTATTTAAAGACAAAATTGAGTGTATCTTATTAAATGCCTGTTATAGCGAAGTGCAAGCTGAAGCAATTTACCAACACATTAACTGCGTAGTTGGGATGAATCGGGCAATTGGGGATAAGGCAGCGATTAAATTTGCGGTAGGCTTTTATGATGCACTGGGTGCTGATAGGTCTTATGAGGATGCCTATGAGTTTGGCTGTAGCGCTATTGATTTAGAAAGTATTCCAGAGTCTTCTACCCCAGTGCTGAAAAGTCGGAACAATCGCCAAGGTGCTATCTCTGCTAACGAAACGATTCCAGATATCGAGATAAAAACAGCAGTCTCCTTAGAAAATCCAGAAGGGCAGGTATCTCTAAACTCTGCTTTCTATGTAGAGCGATCGCCTATTGAGGTAGACTGTTATGAAGCGATTCTTCAACCAGGGGCGTTAATTCGCATCAAAGCTCCCCGGCAGATGGGCAAAACTTCGCTCATGTCGCGGGTTCTCCATCATGCTAGTCAACATGGCTATCAGACAGCACCTGTAAATTTCCAGTCAGCCGATGCAGAATTTCTCGCTAATTTAGATCAATTTTTGCAGTGGTTCTGCGCCAGCATTACCTACGAACTGAATCTACCCGATAAGTTAGACGAATATTGGAAGGGTGTTTTAGGTAGTAAGAATAAATGTACAAATTACTTTCAACGGTATTTATTACCCGCCATTAATAGCCCCGTAGCTATAGGTTTGGATGAAGTCGATGAAGTCTTCAAGCATCCCATAATTGCGGCTGATTTTTTTGGATTACTACGAGCTTGGCATGAACGGTCAAAGAATGAGACAGTTTGGAAAAATCTCCGGTTGGTGATTGTGCATTCTAAGGAAGTTTATATTCCACTCAACATTAATCAGTCGCCTTTTAATGTCGGCTTACCCATTGAATTGCCAGACTTAAATCAAACACAAATACAAAACTTAGTACAACGTCACAGACTCAATTGGTCTAACTCACAAATTGAAGAATTAATGACACTGGTGGGTGGCCATCCTTATTTAGTGCGGGTGGCGCTTTATGAAATTGCCCGTGGTAGGATGACGCTGGAAAATCTGCAAAAAATCGCGGCAACTCAAGAAGGGCCTTATAGTGACCATCTGCGCCGCCATTGGCTGAATTTGCAAGAGGATGCAGAATTGCTAGCTGCGGTTAAACAAGTGATGATGGCAAATCGTCCCGTGGATGTAGGCACAACTAAAGCGTTTAAACTCCGCAGTATGGGGTTAGTTAAGTTTCAAGGCAATGAAGTGGTGCCATTGTGTAAATTGTATCGTCAATATTTTGGGCGTAGGCGTAGCCCGCCGCAGGCATCGCTTGGGAATTAAAAATTAAGAAAGTACATTAGGAGTGCAATAGGACTTTTATCTCCAATTACCATTTAACAAAAAGGATTAACAATGGTTCAATTTCTTCAAGGAAAAGATATCACCCTAGCCCAACTCATAGATCAATTTGGGCTACAACGTGCAGACAACGAACAGTTTTTTTTAGAGTGGCAGCAAGATTTACCTGAGTTGAGTGACTTAGAAAAGCAATCTCTCAACGAAGTCAAAGCAGAATATTTGCATTTATCCCGCTACCAAATTTTAGAACCTGTAGTCAAAATGGTGGTGCTATCTCCACTATTACGTCTAGCAGGTTTTTATCAACCGCCTTTTTATATCGCATCGGAAGAAGAGGTCAGAATTTCTTCTGAAGACGAAGGCACAGTTATTAGAGGACGTATTGATATCTTGGTGTTTCATCCTCCATTTTGGGTTCTCGTTATTGAGGCGAAACGAGCAGAATATTCTTTGGAGGTAGCAATTTCTCAAGCATTAGCTTATATGTTGGCTAATCCTGGTAATGATAAACCTACGTTTGGTTTCGTAACCAATGGTCGAGAATTTCAATTTATTAAGTTGACGAAACAGGATACACCAAGATATGCATTATCTTACACACTGTCGCTCAATCGTGGAGATGACCTACATACTGTTGTAAAAGTGTTAAAACACCTAGCTTATTTAGTCCGTAGTTCGTAGTCTCCGTGCTAACATACCTTACCAAATTTGTATTTCATAATTTTGAATTTTGAATTTTGAATTTTGAATTGTTTATGACCCAGTACCAGTATCAAGTCGGTGGTAGTCTGCCTCAAAATGCACCAACTTATGTTAGACGGCAAGCTGACCATGACCTCTATGAAGGCTTGAAGGCTGGGGATTTTTGTTATGTACTCAATTCCCGGCAGATGGGGAAATCTAGCTTGCGGGTGCAGGTAATGCAGCAGTTGCAAACTGAGGGATTTGCTTGTGCTGTTTCGGCAAAGAAATTACCACTTTCAGAGGGCATAGCAGCGTTGTCTTCAGCCCAGATGGAAAAACTTTAGCTTTCGCCAGTAATGACAAGACGATTAAATTATGGAATCTCGACACGGGCAAAGAAATTACCACTCTCAGAGGGCATAGTAATTATGTCACAAGCGTCGTCTTCAGCCCGGATGGCAAAACTTTAGCTTCCGCCAGTCGTGACAACACCATCAAATTGTGGAATCTGAATCTTGATGATTTATTAGCACAGGGTTGCAGTTGGCTTAAGGGTTATTTGGCTAGCCATCCTGATGCGGTTAAGGTGTGTTCGGGGCGGTAGGGGGATGAGGAGGATGAAGGAGCGATCGCCCTTTAATATTCAAAAACAGCGATCGCTTGGTAAATTACAAATGCGATCGCACTTTATAACCTAATTGTTGCAGTGATTCTAAACTGAAATCTACAGCCAAAGGCGTAGCCGTAGCGCGTCGTAGACATCCCTCGCTAAAAAAGAAATGCGATCGCAGTTCTGAACAGCTTAAATGTAGAGTTAAAGGCGATCGCTTGGTAAATTACTGAATCATGGGGAGGCTGGGTGAGTCAGTTATCACAACAGGAAGTTTATCAAGCAATTGGCAGAATAATAGTAAACTTTCCTTTACTTGAATGTGATAAATGTGCCAAGGCAGTCATGCAATGGTTAGCAAAAAATAGCATTGAGGGTAAGATTATTCAGCTTAGAACCAAAAGACGAAATGAAGTTTTTATAACTAGCGATCGCTGGAATCCCAATGAATCAATTACCGAAAATGGAACTCACTATGGAGTAGAAGTATTAGGACTAGTTTTTGATAATCTATCTGCTGAGGGGATGACAAGGGAACATTGGTTACGTAATTTCCACTGTCCAAGTGAACAATTTATTGTTGAAGAGTTAGAATCTCTATAAATAATCAAAGTAGATGATGAAATAAATATGAGTGGACTATTAGAAGTTGTAGACAAAATTAGAGTCAGACCTGGAATGTATCTAGGACGACCTTCTGTAAGTGACTTATTTATGTTTTTAGTCGGTTATGAATTTTCTCGCAGCGAATTAGGAATTGATATGACGGAGGAAGAAGAGAAATTTTATGATGAATTTCAACCTTGGCTGCAAAAAAAGTTTGGGGTAACAACTGTTAGCTCTTGGGCAAAGCTAATTATGCTCTCCTGCCATGATGAAAAAGCAGGATTTGAATATTTCTTTAAACTTTTTGATGAATTTTTCCTGAGAAATACAAGTTTAGACACGAATAAAACTGAGGAGATGGCGCAGCACAGTTTTAAGTAATTGTACTTCAAGCACCTTGCTGAGTTTAAATATAGGGGCAGGGTGTAGGCGTAGCCCGTCGTAGACATCGCTTGGTAATGAAAAGGTGCAATTCAAGTTCTGATCTCGGCGTTTCGAGTTCCGAACACCAACGGCCGAGCAAAAAGGTCGAAGTTCCGAGTTCCGAACACCAATGGCCGAGCAAAAAGGTGGAACTTCCGAGTTCCGAACACCAATGGCCGAGCAAAAAGGTGGAACTTCCGAGTTCCGAACACGAATGGCCGAGCAAAAAGGTGGAACTTCCGAGTTCCGAACACGAACAGCCGAGCAAAAAGGTGGAACTTCCGAGTTCCGAACACGAACAGCCGAGCAAAAAGGTCGAATTTCCGAGTTAAACCTCCGGTTCTACTCCCAGCGCTTTTAACTGAGCTGCTAATCTCTCTGCACGCTGACTTTCTTGTTCTGCACGCTGGTGTTCTTGTTCTGCACGCTGTTGAGCAGCGTTTTTCTCTTGCCGTTCTTTTGCTGTTAACTCCAAACCCCACAGTAATAATTCGCCGTTGTCATCCCACCAACGTAACCAATAACCTATGCGGTTTTCTCGGCTTCCTTGCCATACGCCTAAAAACAAATTCATTTCGGCAATCCAGTAACGATTATTTGCATCTGGTGTTTGCAGTTCATAATTTCCTAAATCATCTCGCCGATAAACTTCTAACACTCCGCTATCTGGTTCAAAAATGGCATAGTTTGGCACTTGTAAAATCTGCTTATAATAAAACCATTTACCAGGGGGATAGGTCGGTTTACTCGAATACTCTCCACCTTCGGTATCTGAGAGAAATTCCATCACAATTACGGGAATATCACCTTGGAGTCGTGGCGTATAACTGCGCTTCACTTCTTCTCGTGAGACTCGAATAGATGGTACATAACCCCAATCTGGTGCTTTGACGACAAATCGATTATTCAAAGTGGCGCAGATACCGTAGTTAGTGATGGTTAAAGCATCGGTGGGTAATCTGTCAGCAAGTTCTAAGCTTTCTGTTAAAGCAGCAGCCAAGAGTGGCTGGTTAATGTTATCCACTGGCTCGTTGTCTAAAACAAAATCATCAGGTAACTTTTCCCAGGTGACATCATGGGTGGCTGCATTGGCTAGCATAATCAGAATATCTCAAGTACAAATTCAATTTATGCGATGTGCAATTTAAGATTGTGACCTCTCTCCAAACCTCTCTCCTAAAAGGAGAGAGGCTTTGAATTTCCCCCCTTCCCTTATAGGGAAGGGGCTGGGGGGTTAGGTCAGAGTAAAAATTGCACACGGCATTACTCCTGAGCAAGGGTTCGCACTTCTTCTACTGACAATCCCAAAGCTTGGGCAATCTGTTCGATGCTCAAATTCATTTGCAATAATCGGGGTATGGCATCTCTCCTAGCTTGTTCTGCAAGTTCCGCCCGTTGCCGTTCTTGTTCGGCATTGCGAGAAATTTCTGTGTAAGTTAAAAACCGTTCTCCATCAGGGCGATATAGCTGCAAACCCTCTGGTGATGGAGCAAACCGAATTTTTAACCGAGGACTCACCCAATCTTCCATTAGGGGGATGACATCTAACCCATCTTCGCTACGCAACCATCCATGCAAATTATTTCGCTCAGGATCGTAAATGTAGTACTCTTCCACGCCATAGCGATCGTAGAAAAGTAATTTTTTGTCCATTTCAGTTTGTGTGTTGCTGGGAGAAAGAATTTCAAACACCACTTGCGGTGCAACTCCCTCCTCTTTCCATTGTTGGTAGCACAGGCGATCGCCTTTTGGTCTGCCCAATACCACCATCACATCTGGGGCGTTAACGATTTTGTTGCGTCCCTCTACGGGATACCAAAATAAATCTCCCGCGACAAATACATTTGGATCGTCGGCAAATAGCCAATCTAAATTCTGCTTAATTTCTACAATCCAGCCAAACTGTATGGTATTATTTGCCACTGGTTGTCCGTCACTATCTGGGTAGATGACCTCTGGCTGCGTCGGCGGTTGGATTTGCGATACCATAGCTTCGCCCTCAGAAGGATTTAAATCGGGATGCTTCCAAATTAGCAAACTCTTAAGGATATTTGCGCCATGAATCTGGAACGAGAACTAACTAAAACAGTACGATTGTTCTACTATAAACTGATTAAAGATAGTATTATTAAGGACTGTTTCATAAGAAACTCCTTCTTTGCCGCCCAATATGTCAGACCAACAGCTAGCAGCATCCTTGAATGGACATCTTCCGTACCCCAGCCACAACAGCCAGAATACCATTCGGATTCGGGGTGCTAGGCAGCATAATCTGAAAAATATTGACTTGGAATTGCCACGCGATCGCCTAATCGTATTCACTGGCGTTTCTGGTTCTGGTAAGTCTTCCCTAGCCTTTGATACGATTTTCGCTGAAGGGCAACGTCGCTATGTGGAATCCCTCAGCGCCTACGCACGGCAATTTTTAGGACAACTGGATAAGCCGGATGTCGAAGCGATTGAAGGTTTAAGTCCAGCAATTTCTATTGACCAAAAATCAACGTCTCATAACCCGCGTTCCACTGTCGGTACGGTGACGGAGATTTACGACTATTTGCGGCTGTTGTTTGGTCGAGCTGGCGAACCCCATTGTCCGATATGCGATCGCTGTATTGCACCCCAGACAATCGATGAGATGTGCGATCGCATCATGGAATTACCAGATCGCACCCGCTTCCAAATTCTTGCACCCGTTGTCAGAGGAAAGAAAGGCACACACCGTAAGCTTTTGTCAAGTCTGGCTTCTCAAGGTTTTGTCCGCGTGCGGATCAATGGGGAGATCCGCGAACTGTCAGATTCCATTGAATTGGATAAAAATTTTACCCACACAATCGAAGTGGTAATTGACCGCTTGGTGAAAAAGGCTGATATCCAGGAGCGTTTGGTTGATTCCCTGTCTACGTGTCTCAAGCAATCGGGTGGTATTGCCGCCATTCTGGTGAGTCTGCTTGATGACGACGGACAAGAAAAAGAAGAAGAATTAGTATTTTCGGAAAATTTTGCTTGTCCAGAACATGGCGCGGTAATGGAGGAACTATCACCGCGATTGTTCTCCTTTAACTCGCCTTATGGTGCTTGTCCGCACTGTCATGGCATCGGGACTTTAAGAAGATTTGCGCCAGACTTGATCGTACCTGACTGGGAAGCGCCGGTTTATGCTGCGATCGCGCCTTGGTCAGAAAAAGATAATTCTTATTACTTGGAATTACTTTATAGTGTAGGACAGATTTATGGGTTTGAGTTACAGACAAATTGGAGCAAGCTGACAGAAGAACAGCAGCAAATTATTTTGTTTGGAGAGAAAGATGAACGAGCCGCAGAGGCACAAAGAAAGCAGAGTTTTAAAGGTGCTATTCCAATTTTGCAACGGCAGTATGAGGGTGGTTCTGAATTAATTAAGCAAAAATTAGAGCAGTATTTAATCGATCAACCTTGTGAAGTTTGTAAGGGAAAACGATTAAAACCGGAAGCCTTGGCGGTGAAGTTGGGACAATATGGAATTTTAGAATTAACTACCGTATCAATTCGAGATTGTCGAGAGAGAATTGAGCAATTTAAGTTGAGCGATCGCCAGTTACAAATTGCTGATTTAGTCCTAAGAGAAATCAAAGCTAGATTGCAATTTTTGTTGGATGTAGGTTTAGATTATCTCACCCTTGACCGTCCCGCCATGACTCTTTCCGGTGGCGAAGCCCAACGAATTCGTCTAGCAACGCAAATTGGTTCTGGTTTAACAGGAGTTCTCTACGTTTTAGATGAACCAAGTATTGGTTTGCATCAACGAGATAATGGCAGGTTGCTCAAAACCTTAACTAAATTGCGCGATTTGGGTAATACATTAATTGTCGTTGAACACGATGAAGAAACAATTCGTGCAGCTAACCACATTGTTGATATTGGCCCTGGTGCAGGAATTCACGGCGGAAATATTATCGCCCAAGGTGATTTTCAGGCGTTATTAGCAGCAGAAGATTCCTTGACGGGTGCATATTTATCAGGAAGGCGAGTAATTAGTACACCAGCAGAACGCCGAGAAGGGAATGGGCGTAGTTTGGGAATTAAAAATGCTCATCGCAACAATTTAAGAAATATAGATGTAGACATTCCGCTAGGTAAACTCGTCTCTATTACTGGTGTGTCTGGTTCTGGCAAATCTACGCTGATTAATGAATTACTCTATCCATCTCTGCAACACCATTTAACTAAGAAAGTTCCATTACCCAGACATTTAGATAAAATCCAGGGATTGAATGCGATTGATAAAGCGATCGTTATCGATCAATCCCCAATTGGACGCACACCACGTTCTAACCCTGCAACTTACACAGGAATTTTCGATGCGATTCGAGATGTCTTTTCCCAAACAGTAGAAGCCAAAGCTAGGGGTTACAAACCCGGACAATTTTCCTTCAACGTTAAAGGTGGACGTTGCGAAGCTTGTAGCGGACAGGGTGTGAATGTGATTGAAATGAACTTTCTCCCGGATGTTTACGTGCAATGCGAAATTTGTAAGGGTGCAAGATACAACCGCGAAACTTTGCAAGTGAAGTATAAAGATAAGTCAATTTCTGATGTACTGAGAATGACAGTTGAGGAAAGCTTAGACTTTTTCCAGAATATACCCAAAGCGATCGCGCGTTTGCAAACTCTATTTGATGTCGGCTTGGGTTATGTCCAACTAGGACAACCTGCGACTACCTTATCTGGTGGTGAAGCACAACGGGTAAAATTAGCAACAGAACTATCTCGACGCGCCACAGGTAAGACCCTTTATTTAATAGATGAACCGACAACAGGGTTATCTTTTTACGATGTTCACAAATTGTTAGATGTGTTGCAACGATTGGTAGATAAAGGCAATTCAATTTTAGTAATTGAACACAACTTAGATGTAATTCGTTGTTCTGACTGGGTAATAGATTTGGGGCCAGAAGGTGGCGACAAAGGCGGAGAATTGATTGCTGTGGGTACACCAGAGGAAGTTGCAAAAAATCCCAGGTCTTATACTGGGCAATATTTAAAGCAGGTGTTGAAACAGTATCCGGCAAATACAACTACTATAAAACATAGATAGACAGGCTGACGGGTCTTTAAAAGGAGAAGCTCAATGAATGATCGGGAGTTAGAAATTCTCCTGAACGACCTGGAATCAGATCGGGTAGAACGTAAGGCTTCGATATCTGACAAAGGTAAGCTTTGTGAGGCAATTTGTGCATTTGCTAATGACTTGCCTAACCACCAAAAAGCAGGAGTTTTGTTTATTGGGGTTCATGATAATGGCATTTGTGCAAACCTTCCCATAGATGATAGGCTTTTGCTTACACTCTCAGCTATGCGGTCTGATGGGAACATTTTACCTTTTCCGACAATGATTGTTCAAAAGCGAAGTATTGGTGGTTGTGAACTCGCTGTAGTGATTGTAGAACCATCAGATGCTCCACCTGTACGCTTTAATGGACGTGTTTGGATCAGAGTTGGCCCCCGTCGAGCTACTGCTACAGCAGAAGAAGAACGTCGTTTAGCTGAAAAAAGACGCTCAAAAGACTTACCTTTCGATCTACGACCCCTATCATCAGCCAGTTTAGATGACCTCGATTTAGAAATTTTTCGTCGAGTTTATTTGCCTTCTGCCTTAGCAAACGATATTCTTCAAGAAAATCAACGCACTATTGAACAACAACTTCAATCAATGCGTTTTGCAACAGTTGAACCGTTGCCTAAACCAACTATCTTGGGCGTGCTAGTTATAGGTAACGATCCTAGACAATTCGTTCCCAGTGCCTATGTTCAATTT
Source organism: Nostoc commune NIES-4072 (assembly GCF_003113895.1). Lineage (NCBI taxonomy): Bacteria > Bacillati > Cyanobacteriota > Cyanophyceae > Nostocales > Nostocaceae > Nostoc > Nostoc commune. Next base: position 6,100,341 of record NZ_BDUD01000001.1, read on the forward strand.
CTTCGCATTGATGGCATCGAGTTAACAGACCCTATTAAAGACCAAAAGGAAATTGGCGGCCCGCTTCCAGATTTGTTGCGGATGCTGGACGAAACTTTTCAAGTTCATATTTCAGTAGCGACAGACATCACTGCTCAACCAATAGAGTTGCGACAGCCTGACTATCCAATAGTTGCATTGCAACAATTAGGAAGAAATGCGGTTATGCATCGCACTTACGAAGGGACAAATGCCCCAGTAAGAATTACATGGTTTAATGACCGAATCGAAATTCAAAATCCCGGCGGCCCTTTCGGTCAAGTAAATCGGCAAAACTTTGGAAAAGCAGGCATAACAGACTATCGAAATCCTCACCTTGCCGAAGCGATGAAAAATCTTGGCTATGTTCAGAGATTTGGTATAGGAATTCAATATGCTCGGCAGCAACTTCAAAAAAATGGTAATCCACCTCTGGAATTCACTGTGGAAGATGCCCATGTCTTGGTCACGCTTAAGAGAAAACCATGAGTACAAAAATTATTGCTTTCTTCAATAACAAAGGAGGAGTTGGTAAAACTTCCTTGGTTTATCACTTGGCATGGATGTATCAAGATTTAGGGTTGCGAGTAGTTGCAGCTGATCTTGATCCTCAAGCTAACCTCACTGCTGCTTTCTTAGATGAGGAACGTTTGGAACAAATTTGGTTGGAGAATGATCAACCAACTACTATTTTTGATTGTATTCAACCCCTATTAAAAGGTATTGGGGATATTGATAATCCGCATTTGGAATATGTTCAAGAAAATCAGCCCTCACGACAATTAACCTTATTGTCCCCGTTTTTAGAATTAGGCTCATTAGCTCTTTTGGTCGGAGATTTAGCACTTTCTGGATTTGAAGATGAGCTTTCAGCACAGTGGCCTAATTGTCTTGGTGGAGGTGGTCAAGAACGAGCTTTACGGGTAATTTCTGCTTTTTGGAGAATTCTGCAACAAACAGCTATTAATCATAAAGCAAACATAATATTGATGGATTTAGGGCCTAATTTAGGTGCAATCAATCGTGCAGCATTAATTGCAGCCGACTATGTTGTTGTTCCTCTTGCACCAGATTTATTTTCTCTACAAGGCTTGCGTAACTTAGGCCCTACATTGCGAACTTGGCGCGAAGAGTGGCAAGAAAGATTAGCCAAAACAAGTTCTTCAGGTAAGAAAGGTCTTGCATCAGATTTACAGCTTCCTCAAGGAACAATGCAACCTGTTGGTTATATCGTTTTACAGCACTCAGTAAGGTTAGATCGTGTAGTAAAAGCATATGAACGTTGGATCGCTCGTATTCCAACAGTTTATCAAGAGGTTGTTTTAAATAGTAAGAGTGAAAATATCTCTATAGAAAATGATCCAAACTGTTTGGCTCTGCTCAAAAACTACCAAAGCTTGATGCCAATGGCTCAAGAAGCTCATAAACCTATGTTCTACTTAAAACCTGCTGATGGTGCTATTGGCGCTCATACTAAAGCAGTGAAAAATGTTTATGAGGATTTTAAGAAATTAGCTCATAAGATAGCAGAACAAACGCAACTAGAAATTTCATAATTCCATTTATTTTTATTTACTGTAAATAAACAATTTCTACAAGGCAAATCGTTGGTATGTAAATAACAATTTCACCGCGTTCGCACTCCTCAAAAGCCTGGTTAGCAGCAGGACTAAGACGCACCTATTTTAATCTTAATTATTCTGCATCTCAAGAATAAATATCTAACAGCTAACTAGTTCTCTTCTCCTCTTTGCCAAAACTGCCGTAAAATTTCCCCTGGCTTTCTATCCCAGGTGTCGATATGCTCGTATATCAAATTATCTTGATTGAGCTTATACGTTGAATAGCCATTAAAAAGCAAACCTGTTTTCCAGGGAACGCGCAACACTCCCCGCACTGTCCAATTTGCTAAAATCGTATCTTCGGCTGACTGATAAATCTCATGTACATCAAAGTAAATTTGGGTAAAGAATAGCCGAGCGTGAAATCGCAAAGTCCAAAATATAATGCGATAGTTAAATTTGTATTTGAATGTATTTACTGGCAGGGTAAGCGCATCTAATTTTGTAGCTCTTAATACAGACAAAAAGCTTAAACCTCTATCTGAATATCAGTCTTTCATTCAAAATAGGACAAATTGTCGTAAATGATTGAAAAAACATGGGTCAAATAGCTTTTTATGTTTTTTGACCACATAAAGACGAAAATGTCAATCCCACCCCTTGGCTCAGTGTAGTAATTTGGAACTGATTTGTGCTTTGGCTGAACCCCAAAACCACCGTGTCAATAGGGTTTGAGATGCGCTTACCCTGTATTTACTGGGTCTTTAAAATAGATATCGTCTGTATAAATGTGATATGAAATATCTTTTTCAAAAAGTGTTGGTAAATCCTCTTTTAGAGTTTTAATTACCCGTTCTACCGATAATTGAGATTCCACGCGCATTTTTCCTTAAAAAATCTTTTTTAACAACCGTTGCCAAATAGAAGATGTACTCTTGTTAATCACAGCACCCGCACTCAAATCAGACAGAGTGGGAAATGATGCAGACTTAGCATAAGGCCCATTTCGTAAAACTTTAGCTAGGGTATTGTTATTCTCTCGCAAACCTTCGTAAAAAAAGAATACCTCTCCTTGAATGCCAAGTTGGCGATTGTATTCAATTGCCTGCACCAAATATTCTGGACTAATACAATAACTGCCAAGCTTCATCAGTATTCCTGGTGCTAACTTCAGCAACGTCGCATCTGTGAACTGCTGGTTTACTAGTTTATCAGCGATCGCACAATAACTCCCAAAATCACGGCGATAAATCTGCGGCTGAATCATATCGACTATTCCCCGCTTCAGCCATGCGGGTGAGTCTTGCAGATATTCCTGGAATGCCCAATCATGGATATTAGGTGCGATCGCTACTAATAAGTGAGGATTCACCCTTTTCACTTCCCGGTAGAGACTCGCCAAAAACTCAGTGAGAATATCTGCACGCCACTGTAACCATTGTTTATCCTTGGGGTTCTGTGGCGGATTGCGATCAAATTCCTGATGATAACGTCTTACAGTTACCTCATCATAGCCACCTTCACAGGGGAATGCAGGGAAGCGATCGTCTCCTTGAACACCATCCACATCATAATTCTTTACAACTTCCAGCACCAAGTTCAAGAAGAATTTTTGCACCTGTGAGTCGAGTGCATTCAACCACTCAAAGCCGTTTTTCTTCAGTAAATTGCCGTTACAGTCACGCGCAGTCCATTCCGGTTTTTTTTGTAAAAGTACACCACCATTCAAATTGTAGGAACTGGCAAAACCGTATTCAAACCAAGGAATAACTTTTAACCCAACTCGCCGCGCCTCAACTACTACCTCTTCTAAAGGGTCACGCCCTACAGACAGATGGTCAATTTCGACTCCAAAAGTCTGCTGCATTGTTTGACTAGGATATAAAGTTACTGCTTTGTTCCAAACAACGGGAAACACCACATTAAATCCCGTTTCGGCAAGGAAATCCATCGCCTCGGCAATGCGTTCCTTTGACCTGAGAACCTTACTATCAGTAGTAGTCAGCCAGATACCACGGGTTTCGATTATTGCCATTTCTAGAAATTGAAATTCTCGGCACTGCACCATCTAAACATTGACTAGCCGACGATACCGCGCCTGTATTATTGTGTAAATCCCATAGGCAACCAAACCTAGTGCCACAATACCCAAAAGCCATGCTCCGTTAGGCTGTTGCGCTAGTGTCTGTAATACTTCATCCAAACCTTCTGCGGTAGCAGCGTTCGATTGCCTTGCAGCTTCAATTAAAAACCAACCGATAATACAAAATACTATACCCCGTGCCGCTAAACCAAATCTGGAAATCCTCATTACCCATTGGGCTTCTGTGTTGCTTAACTCAGTTAAATTGAGTTCTTTACGAAATTTGCCACTAAAAGCTTGATAAAACTGATAGAAGCCTAGAGCAATTACAAACACCCCCACAGTTCCAACTAACCATTCACCAAAAGGTTGAGAAAGCAAACGTGCTGTGGAAGCTTCAGTAGAATCACTACTATTTTTACCGCTACCTGTACCCATAACAATTTTCACAGCACTTAAGGCTAAACTTGCATAAATCAAGCCATTAACTGCATAACCAATTCGCACTGCCAAACCTTTGGCATCATTACCTTTATTTTCTGGGTCTTTAATTGCCTGTACAAAACGCCAGATTACGTATCCAATCAAGCCAATTGCAACTAAAGCCAGCAAAAATTTACCAAATGGCTGGTTGACGATTGTTTGGAGAGCGCCTTGGGTATCAGTTGTTTTACCACCCCTACCAAAAGCCGCCTGTGCTGCCAGTAGTCCAACTATACCGTAAACTACTCCCTTGGAAACATAGCCAAATCGTCCCAGTCGCTCAACCCACAATGAAGTATGGTTTGTCAACTGTTGTGTCATGAGTAGTTGGAGAGAATTATATCTACTTTTACCAAAATTTACCCACGACTCACATCTACCCCAAGGCAAATTGTCTAATATTTTTGCAAACAATCACTATCGTAATACTGTCTTTTAATAGATGTGAGGCTGCTAAAAATAATATTACAGTTATAGGAATCCGGTTTGATTTCTGAAAATATACGTAGGATGTTTTAGCACAGAGAGTACGGCATCAAACCCTTGATAATAGTGCGTTACGAACTCCGTTCTAACACACTCTACAATACTTAATTTCGTTCAAAAATCAAATAGTAATCTTATATTAAGCACAGTATTATTATTTAGTGTTTTTTAATGCTGAGTTGGGATTAATTATGTCTCTAATAGAAAGTTCTTGGAAACACGAATATATAACTACCAATGGGGTGAAACTACACTATGTCACCCAAGGTGAAGGCCGCTTAATGTTGATGTTGCATGGGTTTCCTGAGTTTTGGTACTCTTGGCGGCATCAAATACCAGAATTTGCCCAAGATTTTAAAGTAGTCGCCCTTGACTTGCGTGGCTATAACGATAGTGATAAACCAAATGAGCAATCAGCTTATGTAATGGATGAGTTTATCAAAGATATTGAGGGAGTAATTAAAGGATTAGGATACCAAAAATGTGTATTAGTTGGACATGATTGGGGAGGTGCGATCGCTTGGAATTTTGCATACACTCACCCCGAAATGTTAGAACAATTAATTATTCTTAACTTGCCTCATCCTGCCAAATTTGCTCAAGGGTTACGCACTCCCCAACAGTTGCTACGTAGCAACTATATATTTCTGTTTCAACTACCGTGGATACCAGAATTACTTTTACAATCTTCAGACTACCAAGTAATTGAAACAGCTTTTAAAAATACAGCAGTTAACAAGAATGCTTTCACTCAAGCAGATATTGACGCTTATAAAAATGCTGCGGCAAAACGCGGTGCCCTCACAGCAATGTTGAACTACTACCGCAATATTTTTCAACAGAGAATGCTAAATCCAAGTTGGGACGTTCTGGAAGTGCCAACACTGATGATTTGGGGAGAAAATGACACTGCACTCGGCAAGGAACTAAGCTACGGCACCGCAGCTTATGTCAAAGACTTTCAAATCAAGTACATACCTAATTGTGGTCATTGGGTGCAACAAGAACAACCTGAATTGGTTAATCAGTATATGCGAGAATTTTTGAGGACTTAAAGAAGTATAAATACTTATCAAAATAGCCAAATTATGGCAAGTAGTGGAAACTTTTAAAAAGATTTAATAGTGATTTAATACTGGCAGTTTTTGAAGGATTGTCAAAGAAAAATCGCCAAAAATCAGAATTAACGGCATTTTTAGATTACCGTTATGCCTGTCTCATATCCCAACTAAGTTGTCAAGAGATAGATTGACCTCAAGAAGTTTAATGAGATAATAGAGTTGTGAGGGACAGAACGGACGCAACTTGATTATTTAAGGGGGAAAATTATGAAACTCCAGCTATTAGCGGCCATGGCCTTAGCAACTCCCCTATTTTTCAGTAGCTCGGTTAGAGCCGAGAATCCGCAGGACTTAGAAAAGCTGCTTTCAACTGGGGCATGTGTTAACTGCAATCTATCCGGAGCTAACCTTAGTGGCGCTCATTTAATTGGTGCTGACTTGAGAGGCTCGAAGCTCCAAGGAGCCAACCTAGTAGGCGCTAACCTCGAAGGTGCTGACTTAACTGGTGCAAACTTGGCAGGTGCTAACCTAACATCCGCTTATGTAAGCAATGTGAATTTGAAGCAAACCAATCTCAACGGCGTAAATTTTACTCGCGCTACGATTCACGATTCTAATGTGTATAAAGCATCAATGAATGATCTCAACCTCACTGATGCCGAAATCTTTAACACTGGAATCGGGGTTGGTGGAGAAGATGCTGAGATTCCGGATTGGGACTAGTACCGCAGGAAGTCAAAACTCAAAAAGCTTATAGGGTAGACTTTTTGGCCATTTTGAATGGGGTGGTTTATTTAGGTCGTACTGTACTAGGCTAAACTGAATAGGCAGGTTAGAATAAACACAACATCAGAGAAACTGGTTTTTTGCCAGCATTATCTTTAAAATCTGCCTATACGCTATACAAAAATAAAAAATGAAATCCCTCTGCGTTGTAGTAAAATTACTACACGCAGAGGGGTTTTCTTATTTGGGTTGAATCGAATATCTGTGCAAAAAAGTGGAATTTAGGCTAAAAAGTTTTACTATATATAGCTTTCAGGCTTTTGATTATTTTTCATTAAATTTTTAACTAATTCGGCGGAATTCCCCATCCGTCTACAGCTCAGGGGATGGATAGCCGGGTGATGACGAAACCACCCCACTCCTTAATCAACCTGCGGTTGATTAAGGAGTGGGGTGGTTGAGAAATCACCAATTATTTTATTTTATCACAATCTATATTTATGATAAAATAAAGACATCAAGGAGGTGATATTGAGTGTTACACAAGGTTGTACAAGTCCGTTTATATCCGTCAGTTGAGCAAGAAATGCAACTAGCTCAAACATTTGGGTGTGCTAGATGGTGGTGGAATTACGCTCTAAATAAGTCGATTGAAACTTATAAAGAAACGGGTAAGGGACTTAGCCGTGTAGCACTCAACGCATTTCTTCCTACACTCAAAAAGGCAGAAGAGACTGTGTGGTTAGCAGATTGTTATAGCCAAGTTTTACAGGCTACAACACTCAATCTAACTACAGCCTACAAAAACTTTTTTGAAAAACGTGCTGGATTTCCTAAGTTCAAGTCTCGGCATGGAAAACAGTCTGTCCAATATCCTCAAAATGTCAAAATCGTAGATGGTAATGTCAAACTTCCTGGCAACATAGGGATAGTCAAAGCCAAAATACATAGAGCGATTGAGGGAAAAATCAAGACTGTTACTGTGAGTAAAACGCCTTCTGGTAAATATCTTGCATCCATTCTGACTGAAATTGAAGGTGAAAATCCGGTTATTTCAGAAGGTAAAATTTATGGCATTGATTTAGGACTAAAACACTTTGCTGTCGTAACCGATGGCGAGAAAGTGTCTTTTTACGATAATCCCAAGCACCTTGCCAAGCATGAGAAAAACCTCAAACGTAAGCAGAAAAAATTAGCACGTAAACAAAAGGGGAGTAATTCAAGAAATAGATATAGAAAAGTTGTTGCCAAAGTGTACGAGCGAGTTAGTAACTCAAGGCAAGATTTTCTGCATAAACTTAGTTACAAGTTGGTCAGCGATAGCCAAGCTGTCATAGTAGAAAATCTTAATGTCAAAGGCATGGTTCGTAATCACAAATTGGCGAAATCAATATCTGATGTAGGATGGGGAACATTCACTAACTTTCTAGCCTATAAGCTAGAACGCAGAGGTGGAAAGTTGGTTGAAATTGATAGGTGGTTCCCCAGTTCTAAGCTTTGCTCTAACTGTTTTTATCAAATAGGTGAGAGACAAGAGGATGTCCGTGAGTGGACTTGTCCTCATTGCAATACTCATCATGATCGTGATGCGAACGCCGCTCAGAACATTAGAGCAGAGGGTATCAGAATGATTTTGGCGGAAGGTTCAGCCGTCTCTGCTGTAGGAGGGGAGGTAAGTCCTATTCTTGGGCGAAAGTCTAAGTTTAGGCACTCCCCTTTGATTACAGAAGCCCCAACTTCAACCGTACTCGGTAAGTTGGGGTAGTTCACTAAGTTGAACTGATCTCTACACACAAATCGAAGATGTTTCGTTAAGCTGTTAGCGCTATGATTGAGCTTTAGTGAACGTCTTATGCATTGGTTGTTATCTGGGCCGTTGAGTATAGAGAAATTGACGGTTAATATTACAGGGTTGCCTGCATCTTTACAAGGTCAGAAGCTGGTGCAGTTGTCAGATTTTCACTACGATGGTTTGCGGCTGTCGGAAGAAATGTTAGAAAAAGCGATCGCATTTACTAACGAAGCTAAACCAGATTTAATTCTATTAACTGGTGACTACATAACTGACGATCCAACGCCGATTCACCAACTGATACTTCGACTCAAACATCTGCAAAGTCGCTGTGGTATCTATGCTATTCTTGGCAATCACGATATACATTACCAAAACGCAAAAACAGAAGTTACCGATGCCCTTACTAGCATTGGAATCCACGTCCTTTGGAATGAAATCGCCTATCCACTAGGAAAAGAATTACCATTGGTAGGATTAGCTGATTATTGGTCACGGGAATTTAATCCTGTACCATTAATGAATCAACTAAACCCCGACACACCCCGCATCGTTTTATCCCACAACCCAGATACTGCGGAGATACTGCAAACATGGCGAGTTGACTTACAATTATCTGGTCATACTCACGGTGGTCAAATCGTGATTCCCGGAATTGGCCCAGCAATGTTTTTTTACGACAAGCTTGCAGAAAAAATACCTAAAAAAGTGCAGCGTCGATTTCCATTTTTGTCAGAAAATATTTCTGTAGTCAGCCATTGGGAATGGGCACAGGGTTTCCATAAGCTGGGGAAAAATCAGCTATATGTCAATCGTGGTTTGGGAACTTACCTCCCAGGACGCTTATTTTGCCGCCCAGAAGTTACTATAATCACCCTACAGGTTGAGTAAGTAATCTAAATTTAAAAATTCAAGAACAGAATCACAGCAGGTATTCTAGCTAATGAGTACCTGTAGTTTAGTTTCAGAATTTCAATCAATTAGTTAATTGTATCTGGAGTAGATGACATAAATTATTGCAGTTTATCAAGTTACATTTTAATTTTGGTAAGCTGTAAGCGCTGGTATGAGGAGTATCGGTTGCCTTATGCATTGGTTGTTTACAGGACATTTAAGAGTAGATAAAATCACGGTTAAGATTGCGGAACTTCCAGCATCTTTACAAGGTACAACGCTAGTGCAGTTGTCAGATTTTCACTACGATGGTTTGCGGCTATCGGAGGATATGTTAGAAAAAGCGATCGCACTTACTAACGAAGCTGAACCAGATTTAATTCTATTAACTGGTGATTACGTAACTGACGATCCGACACCGATTCACCAATTGGTGCATCGACTCAAACATCTGCAAAGTCGCTGTGGTATCTACGCCGTACTTGGTAATCACGATATCTATTACAGCCACTCAAAAGCAGAAGTTACACAGGCGTTAACTAGCATTGGGGTGCATGTGCTTTGGAATGAAATCGCCTATCCACTAGGAAAACAATTACCATTGGTAGGATTAGCTGATTATTGGTCACGGGAATTTTACCCTGCACCAGTCATGAATCAACTAGACTCGGTTACACCCCGTATCGTTTTATCTCATAATCCAGATACAGCTAAGATATTGCAACAATGGCGGGTAGATTTGCAACTATCTGGTCATACCCACGGTGGGCACATCGTAATTCCAGGTATTGGCCCTGTAGTATTTTATTATAAAAAGCTACTCAAACAAATTCCCAAAAAATTACGGCGTTGGGTAACATTTTTCTTAGGAGACTGTTCTAAAGTCGTGCGATATTGGGAGTGGGCGCAAGGGTTTCACAAGGTCGAAGAAAATCAACTATATGTCAATCGCGGTTTAGGAACTTATAAACCAGGACGTTTATTTTGTCCGCCAGAAGTGACTGTAATTACGTTAGTTAGTCATTAGTATTGGGCATTGGGCATTGGGCATTGGTCTAAATAAATGACAAAGGACAGCCCTTACTGGTCAGTGTGCAATTTAAATACCTAACACTCAAAGCAGAAACCGCCTGAAGCTACGGTGGATAAGTATCAGCAGCTTGGGGCGGTTTCTTGAAGATTGGAGAATTCAGAAGTAACTAACTCAAACTAAGGTGGACAGCATTGGCGATCGCTCTACTCAGAATTGCACATCCTTACATTCCAACTAGGCAGGCATTTTCTGGCTGTGCGTTTTAATACCTCCAAAACAACTCATTGAACTTAAGGCGAAAACACATTCAATGGATGCCACAACTTCAAGAGCGATCACAAGAACATTAGAGCAGGAGGTACAGGCTCTAACTGGAAAGTTTTTGTTTAACTCTTAACCTGTTTGTACCTTGCTCTTAATCTAGCATCATGTTTGTTTAGCTACAAGACACCTTTACTAAACTTGAGTACCATTTACTTTTCGCAACAATTCAGAAATCTTTCTTAAAAATTATTCCCACTTGTTAGATGTTGGCGTTAATCCCAGCATCATCAAGTGGGCTGATTCAGAAGCCGTTATTGAGCAGAACCGCCTGTAGTAGTATCATCTGCGGTAGAAGAACCGCTATTAGATGTACTGTTTGACTGGTCTACTCCTTGAGGTGGAGTGGTTTTAGAGGTATCACTTTTCGTACTTGGCGCAACAGTATTAGTAGTTGGACTTTGTGTCGCTTTAGGGGTTGGCTGGATTACAGAAGGCGCTTTTTCTGCGGCAGGCTGCTGGGGTGGAATAGTAATGTTAATATCCGGTTGGCGAGGTGCAGACGGAGGCGTAACCTGCTGTTGTGGAACAGGAACAGCAACAGGAACAGGTACTTCCCTAGTTCTTTCGATTATCGTTGTTTTTGTTTGAGGAGAAGCACTAGGAGTTGGACTACTAGTTGGTACAGGAACTGCGACCGGCACAGTATTGTCAACGGCTGCGTTATTCTGCTGGTTGAAGTACCAAACTCCACCTATAATCAAACCAAGTATAGAAGTAAGAATAATACCCAACAGCAAACCACCACTAGCATTATTTTCATCACGCTGGGCTAAATCTTCTTGCTGGTAGCTACGCTCAACATTTCGACCTTGTACGTAACCGTTAGTGTAAGAGTTAGGATTAGCTGTGCTGTTCTTGACTGTTTCAGTAGTTCGTGTCAAGTCAGTATGAATATTACCATTAATATCTGTGTAAGATTCTTGCTTGATTTCACTGTTTTTGCTTTCGCGTTCATTGGGAATAGACATAGCTGTTGATTTAACTCCTCAATAAGATTTTGAAAAACTAAAGTTTTGTAAGAACAAGAGGTTTTAATGAGCTTAAAAATTTATGTTGCTGATAGAATATTGAGTTTTATTTGCTACTCAACTGTTGGTAATTATCAGAATAACCTCTGAGATTAGACATGTGGCTCTATCTCCAGGAAGTTAATACTTAATCGAAAGAAAGATTCTCCTAAAGATAGATGTTATTAAACGGTTAGGTGATGTGTTGATAAAAACATCGCCGTAAAGATAAAGGACTGATTATTGTAAAGACGGCGATTTATCGCGTCTCTTGCCTTAACCGAACCGTATTGGCTTAACTGTTAGCTTCCTCACTCGCCTGGAACTAAAGTTCTTTGGCTTTTAGCTAAAGTCTACTCAAGTAGACTAAAGATTTTTGGCTATATTTTTAGTCATCAACAGAAGACTTTCGCTATTAGCAAGGAACTAAAGTTCCTTGCGGGACATGGCTTTTACGTTAAGTTGATGAGCAATGCTTGTCTGATATGTATTCTACGCAACTTCTCATCTCCAACGCCGATTTAGCCGCAATATCTTTTTAATCTTCTGACAAAATCTTTCTAGCAGAGGTCTAGGTTTTGATACATATCTAGGCGATCGCACTCTCCGTGCAGCACCCGGATTTGTTAACTCTTCTTCTATTTGTGCAGCTTTATTTAAATCGGAAGCGGCTCTATATTCGTATCCCAGTTGTGAACAAACTAGCCCACGATATTTATACGCCTCAACATAGTGAGGATTGAGACGAATTGCATGGGTGAAATCTGCGATCGCATCCTCATACCTTCCTTCTGTAGCATTTTCTACCCCTAAACTATAGAAAGTTTCAGCATCCCAACGATTCACAGATATTTTTGTGGGATTTTTACGCGAAGATGAAGATAGATTTTCAGAAATAGGAGGCTCAGATGGACTTTCTGATTTGAGCTTGTTGTAAGCTGAGTTGATTGATTTGATTTTTTCCTCAGCTTCTTGTTTTTGCTTTTGCTCAAGAAAGCGATCGGGATGCCAAATTTTCACCAGTTGACGGTAAGCTCGCTTTAGTTGTGCTTGTGATGCACCCGGTTCCAACCCAAGAATTTCATAAGCATGATTGATATCGAGGTCATCGCGCATACTGAAAAAATCGGCAAGTATATAGATATATGTTAACTATTCCCCTAAATCTCCTCCAATCAACACAAACGCCCCATTCTGGTTATCACTGGGATGGTAGTAGTCGCCGCTTCTTTGAAGGTTGGTATTACCGCGTCACTTTACCGGAAATTGGGCAAACATTCGCCTTTATGTACTCTATCGAAGATCCCATTGGCGGTAAACCCCACAGTGGCGGTGCAGCCCAAATCCTCGGCCCAGATGATGAGTATTTATGGCGTACTTTTCCTGATGTGAATAAATTTTGGGGTAGTCGAGATGTCCTGGGTTTAGGTCATTGGGGTAAAACAGATTTGCAAATTGCTCCTCTATACTTGCTCCCAGCAGAGTTTGAGCATCATGTTCAAGAGGGATATCAAGCCACAGCCACCTTGAATCAAGGAATCATTTGCGATCGCGCCACCAATAATTATTGCCGTTGGAAGTATGAAATTCAACCAGTATACGGTTGGGGTAATCAAAATAGCATTCAGCAATCAACTGCTGGCTGGGTGTCATTTTTGCAGATTTTTGAACCTGGATGGCAAATTTTGATGGCTCACGGTTTAGCCAGTGGAAAAATTGACTGGAATGGCAAAATCTACGAATTCACCAACGCGCCAGCCTACGGCGAGAAAAATTGGGGTGGTGCTTTTCCTCAAAAATGGTTTTGGCTAAATTGTAATTGCTTTGAAGGCGAACCTGACTTAGCATTAACTGCTGGCGGTGGACGGCGCGGTGTGCTGTGGTGGATGGAATCTGTAGCGATGATTGGGTTGCACTATCAAGGCAAGTTTTATGAATTCGTTCCCTGGAATTCACAAGTAGATTGGGAAATTCAGCCTTGGGGTAGATGGCAAATGAAAGCTACCAACTCTAATTATGAAATTGAATTGACAGGAACCACGGATTTAGCTGGTACACCTCTGCGTGCGCCCACAGAGGATGGTTTAAGATACTGTTGCAAAGACACCATGCAAGGAAAGTTAAATTTAGAGTTACGAGAACTAAATGGGAGAAAATCTAAAATAATCTTGAAAGCAGAAAGTTTTCTTTGTGGTTTAGAAGTAGGCGGCGGCTCTTAGGATAATGTTTGGCAGTCTCGGTAAAAGTACTGCTATAATTATATGTGCTTCATAGTTGGGGTTGTAGCTCAGTTGGATAGAGCGGACGCCTCCTAAGCGTCAGGTCGTGCGTTCGAGCCGCACCAATCCCGTAAGCAAAGAAATCCCTAAGACCTTGACTAATAGAAGGTAATAGGGATTTTATTTTTACTCTAGTAGCTGGAAAATGCCTCTTTTAATTTTTCTGCATCAAGTCATTTTACGAATGCGAATAGTTTTAGATGAAATTAGGACTTACGCAAAAATTGCTAAAAAGCTTAATTTCTCGAACCGCCAAGACGCCAAGAGCGCCGAGAATTCGTAGAGTGTGCGTAAGTCCTAGAAATAACAGTAAAAGCTCCTAATAATTCATCTGCATGTTGATTAATGGCATTGGCAACAATTTCTGCTCTATCATTTGCAGATAAACCGAATAACCGAATTAACACAACACCTGTTGCAATTCGGCGCAAACGAAAAACTAACTCACCAAAATCCTTATCTGATGTCAATAGAATTGCACCTTCATTGTTAGCCAAATTCAAAACTTCATCGTCAGGAATTCCTGGTTCCATTTCCACAACATACAAAGTTTCGTGACCATCAAGCCGTAGACGTTCAACGATTTGCCTATCTAAATTTTCATCCGCTAAAAACTTCAAGAAGCTTTCTCAATCGTTGGATAAACCACATCATACCTTAAAGCTTGAGCCGCAAATGCCAAAGCTGCTTTAATCCCTTCATCGGTAAGTCGTGGATGCGCTTCGAGCATTTGCTCAGGTGTTTCACCCGCAGCAAGTTTTTCAAGAATTAACTCAACTGTAATACGAGTTCCTGAAATGACAGGTTTGCCCATCATTATTTTTGGATCGGATACGATTTTTTGCATGGATTAAGATTATTTTGATAGATGATTAACGGAACTTAAACATTTTTGAGATAAATAAGCCTCAAGCCCATGCAGGGTAAGGGAAATACACCATTAGCCCAAAAATGGCTCAAACCTAGATATATCAATAAACCAAGTAAAATGATTTCAAAATCTCTCTGTATATAGATTTGAGATTTTTTTCTGGGTGTTTTTTGTCTAAATCCTATTAATATATATAACGCGATACGCTGTTCGCACGCGGCACATCTCATGTGTCTGACTTATTTTATAACGGAACTTAGACATTTTTGAGAGAGAAACAAGCCTCAAACCCATGCAGGGCAAGGGAAATACGCCATTAGCTCAAAAATGGCTCAAACCTAAGATATATCAATAAACCAAGCAAAAAGATGTCAAAATCTATCTGTATTTTGCCTAGAAACTTTAGTTAATGTTAGAAAATAAAGGCTCAAAGCTCGGCTAAATCAAAGTTTCAGAATCTTGCTTCGATTATTGTTTTCCGAAAGTGGCAAAAGAGGGATAACTCCATTTCAAACACAGAGACTTTACTCATGCAAAAAGTCTATTGGGTTAAGCCAGCGATCGCTCCTCCAAGACTGAGAGCGATCGCGCATCAAATATGGCAAGAAGACGACTAGAAGAAATTTCTTCGCTAATCAGCGACTCATTGCAAAAATCTGTTCAGCCGTTAAGGGAATATTCGGAAACAATCTAGAATCAATTCGATCCTGCCCTCGAAACACCTTTGGGGGTAAATACTCTCCATCTTCAAGTTGGTAGATTGTAATGGTTGGCTGTTTAGGAGAGCCAATAAACCGAATGCCACCAAAAGCAGCATAGTCCACAATGATGTACTCGAAAACGCCCAAGTCCTCATATTCAGCAAGTTTTGTCAGATAGTCGTCCTTCCAGTTGTTGCTAACGACTTCAATGATTCCGGGTGGTGGAATATATGCAGCAGCAGAACTAGAGCTAGTTTTCATTCTCTGCCATTCAACTCTTGCAAATATGACAATATCTGCTTTCCGGCTTTTTTCTTTTTCTGTTGGTGCTGTTTTGAGCCGAACTTGCTTGGACTGACGCGACACATAAGGCAGGTCATTTTCTTGGCAGTGATTTTCTAAGTAGCTACACAGTCGCTCGATCAAATCCTCATGATTTGCATTTGGTTCTGATAATGGCACAGGAATTCCATCCAATAGCTCAAATTCTCTGCCTGAACCATCATCC
This sequence comes from Nostoc commune NIES-4072, assembly GCF_003113895.1. Lineage (NCBI taxonomy): Bacteria > Bacillati > Cyanobacteriota > Cyanophyceae > Nostocales > Nostocaceae > Nostoc > Nostoc commune. The sequence goes on from NZ_BDUD01000001.1 coordinate 6,116,169, forward strand.
CAGGCAAGAAACTCTTCAAAAGTCAGTGGTTGTGTGACGGTTGCATACATCACCCTCGCTCCCTTGCTGACGAGTACTTCACTCAATGCTACCAAGATGTACAGCTTTGTTTATGAATCCTGCTTGATTTTCCTGCCGTAGTTCTGAAACAACAGCTTGAGGTTGAGTTGAGGAACGAAACCCAACATTATAAAAGCTCGGCTTCATTTTAAATTAACGATCTGAATGGGAACAAAGTCTCCATCACCTACTAGAACACAAGGCACGTTCGCTCTTCATTACCTTCTGATTAGTCTGCAAATAATCATGTAGCAAATTGCAACCCCGTGCCAGCAATTTTTCCAGTTCGATATCTGCCAAATTCTGGAAAATCACTGTACCATTACCACTACCCGCAGCTAGAGTCTTGCCGTCATTACTGAAACTGACGCTGGTTAACTCTTGCTTATCACCTTTCAAAGCAATCAGCAACGTCCCTTCTCGGTTCCAAATTCTCACTTTGTCATCACTGCTAGCTGCCAAAGTTTTACCATCGGGGCTAAAACTCACACTGATGAAACTATCACCATCGCCTGTAAGATTATTTAGCAAATGACCGTCCCGGCTCCAAATCTTCACCGTGTTATCAATACTAGCTGAAGCGATCGCTTTTCCATCAGGCGACCAAGCAACCCCATTTACCCGGCGACTATGACCATTTAAGTTGTATAGCAATTTACCATCTAAATTCCAGATTTTTACTGTTTTGTCATCGCTGGCTGATGCTAGCAACTTGCCATCTGGGCTAAAGCTTACCCAATTCACCGCATCTTGATGTCCCTGCAAGGTGTTGAGCAGTTTACCATCTCGACTCCAAAGCTTTACTGTTTTATCTTTACTAGCTGAGGCAATTACTTGACTATTAGGCGACCAAGCTACACTCAAGACGGTATCTTTATGACCCTGCAAGGTATTGAGTAGTATACCGTCACGACTCCAAAGCTTCACCGTTTTATCTTTACTGGCCGAAGCAATTACTTGACCATCGCGGCTGAAACTAACGCCCCAAACTTCACCCTTATGCCCCGTGAATGTATTGAGTAGTTTACCGTCTCGACTGAAAAGTTTTATAGTTTTGTCTCGACTTGCTGCTGCTAAGGTGCGATCGCCTGGGCTAAAACTGATGCTAGTTACCCAGTCATTGTTATCGGCTTTCGGCTTTTGCAGTAACACATCGTCCAAATGCCAGAGTTTTATACTTTTATCGCGGCTTGCAGAAGCCAAGGTGCGACCGTCTGGGCTGAAACTGACGCTATTCACCCAATTATTATGCCCCTTCAGGGTTCCGAGCAACATACCTTCAGAACTCCAAAGTTTGATCGTCTCATCGGTACTTGCGGAAGCGATCGCTTTCCCATCATGGCTAAAAGTGACGCTGGTAACTCCAGCACTATGCCCCGATAAGGTTCTCAGTAACTTACCCTCTAGATTCCACAGTTTGATTGTCTGGTCTAAACTAGCAGAAGCAATAGTTTGACCATCGAGCGACCAAGCTACACTCAAGACTGCATCATCATGTCCCTGGAAGGTTTTAAGCAGCTTACCATCCCGATTCCACAATTTCACCGTCTTATCAGCACTCCCGGAAGCAATGGTTTGTCCATCAGCTGACCAAGCGACACTTAAAACTGCACCATTATGTCCCTGCAAAGTTTTGAGCAGTTTACCATCCCGATTCCACAGTTTCACCGTCTTGTCACTACTCGCCGAAGCAATAATCTGACCATCTGGACTAAAACTGGCACTATTCACGACACCCTGATGCCCTAATAAAGTAGTAAGCAGTTGACCCTCTCGACTCCAAAGTTTTACCGTCTTATCTTGACTGGCGGAAGCAACGATTTGGCTATCTGGGCTGAAACTGACGCTATTAACTACATCTCCATGCCCCGATAATGTTTTGACCAAGCTACCATCGGGATGCCAAAGTTTAATTGTAGTATCCGCACTGGCTGAGGCAATTAAAGAGCGATCAAGGCTAAATGTAACACTATTTATCCCGGATATATGTCCGTCGAAACGGTTATATTCTCTTAACCCGGAAACTGCTTGATATAGTGCCGTCTGTACTTGTTCTCTAGTATTGGAATCTACCCAGACTGTTTGTTGTAATTTTCTCCCTGCTTTTAAACCTTCTTTTAAAGCATCAATACCTTTTTGGGATGCAAATAAGGCTTCACTAGATGCGCTGAGGGTTTTTATTTCGCTATCTACTGCTGTGACGATGGAAACACTTAATCCTAATATGGCGAGAACAGAAGCAGTAAGTGCAATTTTTAATGAACGATTTAATTGAGCTTCACTGAGCCTTTGTTTCTTTTGACTTTCTGCGAGTTTAGCTGTTAATTCTTTTTCTTTGAGTTCAGCTCGTAATTGCTCAATTTCTAACTGACTTAATTCTTCGCGCTTGTGTAATTCCCGCAATTCTGTTAATAAATCCAAACCCTGTTGAGGATAAGGATCTACTAATTGCGATCGCTGCTCATTTTGGCTAAGTTCACTCTTAAGTCGCTCAATCTCAGCTTGACTCTGTTCTACTTTGTAACGTAGTTGGTTAAGTTGTACCTGTAAACTCGATTCTTGTTGTTGCAAGTAGCGAATTAAGTCTACTAAATAATCATGAATCAGTTGATAGCGTTCTGGTACATCAGGGAATAGTACCACTAAACCGGAGCTAACTAAAATCTCTAATACTAACTCTAATTTACTAGCATCTTCTAATTCTGCTAGTTGCGCCGCTAACTCAGCACGAGTTTTAAAAGGTCGGTTGTTACTTTCATCTGTTAATAAGTATAAGACGAGTAACGCAGCTCGTTCATTTTCTGGGCCGCAGTCTTTAATCAGTTCTTTTAGATATCGCTCAATGAGTTTGTTGGGTCTATATGGCTGATATTCTTCTAGTGTAGTAATTCGCTCATCTTGAATTTGCGCTCCTACAACTTGCAATTCAATGGGGCGGACTTCTCCAAATCCTGTGGATAAATCTTCGATTAAGGCATCAATTAAAGCAGGCTCTAAATTTAATTGCGATCGCTCTGTCAACTTTCGGATAATTGCTTTAGCATATTCTGGCGAAAAATTATTTAACTGGTAGCGAATATGTTTGTCAAGAATATTATTATTAATCGCTTCTAATGCGGAAACATTTTTAAAGTCTAATAAACGATGTAAATAATCTTCTCGCAGGGAAAGGATAACTTTGACAAAGGGTATATTCAGGCAGTCGCTAATAAATTTATCAAATTCTTGCTTTTGATTGCGATCGCTATAACCAAAGAAAAATTCTTCAAACTGGTCAAAAATTAAAACTGTGATCAGATGGTTATCAGCATTTTCTTTTAGTTGTTGTAAAATTTCTAAGATGGTGATGGGTGTATCCGAGTAGGGCAAAGTTTCCGCTTCCATAGCTGCTTCTGCTTCTGGGATGATGTCAGCATAGATGGCAAGGGATGCGTCATTAGACATCGCCTCATTTAAAGATTTTCCTAATTCCCGTGCCCAATCGGTGTAAACTTGTAGGACTACAGGTACAGCTATTTGATCGCCAATAGCTCGATTTTGCAGTGCTGGAACTAACCCCGCAGTTACAATAGAACTCTTACCTACCCCTGATTGACCGTGAATCACCGTTAATTTTCGATCAGCGCGGCTAATTCTGCCAATTAAGTTATCAATATCACGCTCACGTCCAGAAGCTGCAATTTCTAAAGCAACGCTGCTACTCCCAGAAGGTGACATCAATGCTGGGTTTGTCGCCTGTCTTTGCGGTTGCAAGCGTCCCGCACCGATGAAAGCCCGAAAACCATACTGTTGCTCAACAGAACGCCGTTTCTGTCGTATGTAATAGGCTTCCAAATATCGCCCTTCTTCAAAGTAGAGCGATCGCAGTGTCCGCAATAAGCGAATATAACGATGGGCATCGTATTGATGGGCGCTGCTTTCTAAGGCTGCGGGTAGTTCTTTTGTCGCTTTGTCTAAGTATTCACGGGCTACTTCTAGCTCACCTAAATTTCGCTGTGCTTTCGCTAAAACTAAATAGTAAATTTGCCCCAACAGTAACGGAAATAAGCAGTTATAAGGGTCATTGTGTTTTTGCGCCTCACCTAATTTCAGTAGTGATACATGTGCTAATATACTCGCCTGTACCCACCGCGATTGCTGCACAGCCACTTGTGCCAGAAAACCATAGTCACAAGCTAATTGGATTTGACTACCATAAGTTTGATGCAACTCCAAAGACTTTTGAGCAACCGTCTGCAATTCTTGCCACTCTTGCAGATATTGCAAAACTTCAGCGAGTTGACTAATAAATCCAGCAACTATATCTGGACGACCAGCCACTTGTAAGATAGTCAAGCACTGCTGAAAATAAAATTTAGCTGTGTACCAATGACGGCGGTTTTCAGTTTGATTTTGCTCTGCTAAACGGCAATAACATAGCCCAATATAAAACAGCAAAACTCCCTGTCGCAAAAGCAATGGAGATGGGCGAGATGGAGGTGTAGGCGAAGAAAATGCTTCCCCTGCCTCCCCTGCTCCTTCATCCGCCTTCTTCGCCAATTGCTGCCAAACTTGCAAGCTTTGCTGAAAATGGTTTAAAGCTGGATTAATGCGATCGCTAATATAATTATCTAGACCAAAAACAAATTCTAAACTAGCGTGTAATTCTGGCTCTAAGGTAATACCACGATTGTGCAACTCTCTAATGGCAAAGTGGAGTTCATAGCTATGTTCCCAGACTTGCTCCACAGTGACATAATTCTTGGCAACTTGAGGAGGTTGGTGTTGTGCAGAATCGTTTGGTAACACCGTCGCAAATAAAGAGTCAGTTTCTTGTTGCAAAAATTGCAGCAATGATTCAGTTGTCATCTCAAACCGAATCGGTGTCGCCGCCCAACTAGCAAAATCTGGCGCTAAACGCACAACCTTTTGCAACACTTCCTCATTCATCCACACAATCATCGGAAATGGGTGGCGTTTGCGAAATTCATCACGAATATGATTGATAGACCTCAGTAGATCGTCAAGTCCATCTACTGACTCTAAACCCAAAATCATCAACGCCGAGGGCGGATTATCTTGGTTTAGCAGTTGTAAATGAATACTTGTATAAAGGCTTCTAGCATTATGCGACAAAACAACCTTTTGAATTCGGTGTACTCCTGAATAGAGTTCTTCGAGCCGTTGCAGCATTCGCTCTTGCAAAACTCGATAATTGCAGCACACCAAAACCAGGGAGAATTGACCGCTAGAAAGGGTAATTGCTCTCCCCAAACTTCGTAAAGCACGCTCGTTTGCTGCTCTTATATCTGCTTGTGGGTGTCGTTCAACCATGATTTAAATTTTTCCGTCTCTGCTAAAACTGGGTTGACGGCAAACCAAGCTCCCTGATGATCGCGGTATTCAAATACAAATAAACTTCGCAAGAGAGCGTGGTATTGTATATCACCTCTGACTCTCTGCTGTTGCACCACCTGAAAGATTAGTTCCCACTCATGAGGATCGATGGCGTTGGCTCGGTAATCCCGTTGTCTTTGAATTACCAATTCGACACACTCCCGCTCAAAGGGTGGATCTTGTTCTCGCAGACAGTCAAACAGTAACCCTAGCAAGTCGCGTACATGACCACCACTAATCAGGCACAATCGATCTAAGGTTTCCCGACTATCAAACACCTCTGTAATTAAGCGTAACCGATCGCTAGGTAAAATGTCTGGAAAAGCTCTAGCTAGCACCATTTGCTGCATCATTGCTAGCCCTTGGGTGAAAATCTCCCCAGAGCGCAAACGTACAGGTATCATCGGTAACATTTTTGGGGCGACTCCTCCACCTAAACGATGCTGAAGTTCGGCGCTATCGTTGGAGAAAGTCAGGGCTAAGGGAATAGTGTAGACTACATGACAATTCAGTTTGCGTAACTGTTCACCCCGCTCAATAAATAAATATTCTGGTAGCGATCGCCCTGATGGTAAAGGTCGAATTGCAACTCTATCTAAGTTATCAACAATAACTACCAGTCCTTTTTTACCCCTGGTTTTCAGTTCTTTGTTGGCACGTTCTAGCAATTCTTGATTAATTGATTGTAAAATATTTGCTGTTCGCGGTTCGAGATAATCTCTTAACCGCCGCCGCAATTGGGGACTTTCTTTCGTTTTAGCGGTAATTTTAGCAATTCCTACAGATAATTCTGCTTCTACCCCAAGGTCAATTGGTGTTTGCAAAAAATCCACAATTTCACCAAACAACTTGGTAAAATAGCTAGGTTTGAGTCTAATTTTCATTGCTTCTAGGCTTTGACTCACTTGGCCTGCGATCGCCAACAAAATATCAGTCACATCCACATCTGCCATTTCTAAGACATGGGTAGACTCAAAGTAAACTACATGAAATTGCTGCACTTCCAACTCAGCTTTGAGCCGCAACAACTCCGTTGATTTTCCACAACCGAGATGTCCTGTAAATAGTTGACAGGTTGGGACATCTGGCGATATTCTAGCGATCGTGCGCTGCAAAGCCTCGATAATTTTGCCACCCCGCACCGCAGCAAAATCGATATAGTACCTGCGATCGCTGGCATTTCCTATAATTAGAGGTCTGCTCGGATTGCAAGCCTGATAAAATCTTTCTAAATCTAGGAGCATAACTAATCGAGTTCACTCAGGAATAGGGATGACAAAATCTACTGATTAAATATATTGGTTTTAAGGAATTGAACCCTTATAAGTACACTAAGTACATCTCACCTAAACTACTAACTAAACTAGCAGCACTCAGGATAATTGTTCATATATAAGTTATGTGTAGCACATTGCAATGCTGATATTTAATTTTAAGTAAGCAGAAATACTACTAGAGGTAAAGGATTGGGGACTGGGGACTGGGGACTGGGAAGAAGGAATAAGGGTGTACTGAGTTTTGTTCAAAAATAAAGTATGAGTCCCATATAAGTATAAATAGCAAAAAGACCTTACCTTAAATAAGGTACTCTTATGAATATTAAAAATATCCAATACAAAAAAAGGTACTGCGAAGTACAATTTTCTAGTGTTTTTGAATATAGAGTTTTGTTACAGCAATTTTGAGCTTAATCTCGTTGCTAAATCATGATTTTGTTAATGAAACAGATCTTTTTGCTAACGAAACAGATCCTTTTGTTAACGAAAACCATGATTTTAGCTACAACAGCTTTTGCATTCAGGGTAAAGACCTCTGAAAAACGGGAAGTAATCTACAAACCCATTGAGTATAAAATAATGCGATCGTGCAGCTTGTCGGGCAAAATATGCTTCAGCAAAGCTCCAATTTTGGCATCTTGTCCAACAAGATAGCGTGTTTTGGGTTTTTTTGCAGTGAGCGCATGAACAACAGCTTGAGCGACAAGATCCGCAGAAATTCCCCTAGCTGCGATAATTTGCATTTTCTCACGGACAATATTCATCGCCTGACCGTAGAGACTTTGTGCTGTTTGGGATAGATCGTGCTGTGCTATTTCAGATTGACTTAACGACTTTTCCCAGATTGGGGTAGCGATGGAACCAGGTTCAATAATTGAAACCGAGATTCCCCAAGGGCTTAACTCCATCCGCATTACATCATTGAGTGCAACAAGCGCAAATTTGGAAGCATTGTAAGCGCCCAGAAACGGCGTCGGGCTTCTACCAGAAATAGAACCCATATTGACAATTCGGCCCCGACTCTGGCGTAATAGACCAAGAAATGCTTGTGTCACTGCTAATTGTCCAGTGACATTAACCTGCATCTGGTGTTGAAATTCTGCGATCGCTAATAATTCTAAGGGGCCTGGGACAGCAATTCCAGCATTATTCACTAAACCTAAAATCCCCGCACCACCGACTGCGTTTGTTACCCGATCAACAGCAGCTGCGATCGATTCAGCGTCAGTAACGTCTAAAAAAATCGGAATCAGCCTTTGTGATCCTTTCTGTTTAAGTGTTTGAGCATCAATATCTTGACGCACCCCAGCAAAAACAGAGAAGCCCAACTGGTCTAAAAGCAAAGCACACGCCTGACCAATTCCTGTTGATGCTCCTGTAACCACTACTGTGCGCTGATTTCCTGCAACCATTAACTCTCTCCGTATGATGATGAAATTACTGAAATTACGGGCGTTGCTGAATTGAAGAATCTGGATGTAGAGACGTAGCTTTTCTTCGTCTCTCCAAGGATTTTGGTATTATGCAAAATCATTTTCATACATGGAATCAGCAACGCCAAATTACGAATTACGCATTAGTTTAGTCTCTGCAAGTACCAGCACGAAGACAATCTTCGGTTTGGTCATCTCTAGCTGATATTTGCCACGGGAATTTATCTAACTGAGAATTTGTGCTGTAAACAACTAGAGCAGTTACTACGGGAAGCTGGTTTTCGACAATTGACATGTCACCACTACAAGTATTGCCTAGTTGAGCATTGTATAAATACACAGGCAATGCCATCAGTCCAATGCAAATTGTCTGATTCATAACACCTCAGCAAAAAATTTCCGATTACGCTATGTATGTATAGATACCACCTTGATGAACCGGATTTCCAAACTGAGTATTGTTATGATGTTGTGTCAATTTACTCAGCGCTAGCCGCAGAGACGTAATTTCTAAATTATCGGTTCCACTCTTTTTTTAGGTTCAACATTGCCTACAAGATGGCTTACTACTAATTTATGCAGATGCAATCCGAAAAAACAGGACAAAAAACCCACAGCATTGAAAAACATATCTTGCTAGCCGCATTCCCCAGATAAAATAATGAAGAGTGCTGAGTCACCGCAATGGCCGATGACCAACAAAAAAAGATACAAGCCCATAAATAAATTAAATTTAGGGGATTGTTAATTTTAAATTTTGAATTTTGAATTCGGAGCGAAGCGACGTGACGCCTTCACAAGACGTAGATACTATAAACGTTCCCAACATCGACCCAGAAGAATATGACAACTCAGACACCGATCCTCTCGATGAGTTGCCAGGTGAAGTTGAAATGTCCCTTTTCGACCACCTCGAAGAGTTGCGACAGCGCATTTTCTATTCTCTGATTGCCGTAGCAGTGGGTATTATTGGCTGTTTCTTTGCCGTTAAGCCCATTGTCCAACTACTTGAGGTTCCCGCACAAGGAGTAAAATTTCTTCAACTTGCACCCGGAGAGTATTTCTTTGTCTCCGTGAAAGTTGCAGCCTACACTGGCCTCATACTTACTAGTCCTTTTATTCTTTACCAGATTATCCAGTTTGTGCTTCCAGGACTAACCCGCCGTGAGCGCCGGATACTGGGGCCTGTGGTTTTGGGTTCTAGTCTGCTGTTTGGAGCAGGGTTAGTATTTGCCTATTTACTGCTTATCCCCGCAGCGTTAAAATTTTTCATCAGCTACGGAGCAGATGTTGTTGAACAACTTTGGTCAATTGATAAATATTTTGAATTTGTGCTGCTACTGTTATTCAGCACTGGTTTAGCATTTCAAATTCCGATCATCCAACTGTTGCTCGGTAATTTGAACATTGTCTCGTCTGAACGAATGGTTGCTGGTTGGCGTTACGTAATTATGGGAGCAGTCGTTTTAGGAGCAGTGCTTACACCTTCTACTGACCCCTTAACTCAAAGTCTTTTAGCCGGAGCAGTCTTAGGGCTTTATTTCGGTGGTGTTGGACTGGTTAAACTTACAGGTAAATAACGATATTCCAAAAAATCTCAACTTAGTTTTAGTTAAGGAGCGCAGTTAGTAAGATCCTAACCACTATTTCCAACTCTTCGGTAACACGATAAAGGTTGATTGCTTGCTCAATATGTTGTGTTTGTCGGTATAATCTGCCAAATTGCCAAACATTACCTGTTGTTACTGCTCCTAATATTTCTGTTTGAGTCGAATCAGTCCACCTATCAAGAGCTATCATCTCAGTTGCCAGTTGTGTAAATCCCCTATTTATATCTGCTTGCTTGGCTTCAATCACAATTAAATTAGTTTGTGTTCTGAGGAAATAATCTAAATTACCTTGAAGTCGGTTATCAACTTTAATAGTGTATTCAATTCGTAATTTAGCACGGGAATAGTGAATTAAATCGGTAACAATTGGCGCAATTAGCATTTCCCGGCGTGTAGCTTCGTTCTCCAAATCTACATAGGGTAAAACTTCCTCAATTCGATGCTTGAGGTCACTAAGTCGGTCTAATGTACCAGAATATTGTGGTAAATCAAGAAATTTGCGCTCGAAGGAATAGCCAAATTCAGCAACTAAATCGTCAACCGCAAATCCTAACTCAAAGTAATTACTAAAAGTATACGAGCGATTTGGATCTAGCAATGGTTGGCGGCTCATTTAAGTTTCCTGCAATTTGTCAATATCTTTCCGAAGGCATTTTTGTATAAAAAAGACTTTAATTACTCAAAAAATTATTAATGCTAATGCAATAGTAGGTCATAATATCCATTCCGAAGAACGTTCACCCAAATCTAGAGGAATGCTGACAGCTTTGCCGAGTCGGGGGCGATCGCGTGTTTGGGTAATATATGTTTGTACCTGCGTTGACCCACCCAAGGCATGAAGATAATTAGCAATGGTGTCAAGATGCTCTTGGTACTCCGCCTCACTCAAGGGAAAAGAAGCTTGCTCCAAGTATTTCCACATGACTTGCAAAAATATCTTTCCCTGTGCCCGTCGAAACTGGACATCATAGGAATATCCCCACTTATCAAGCAACATCTGACGTAATTCCTGTCCTGTCATAGCTTTTCTCAATCAGATTTTACATTTAGTTATGATGTTAAGTTCCGTGACTCCAGTATGATAAGGATATAAAGAAATGTAATGCTAACAGAAAAGATGCTTTTTATATCTTGGAATAAAGAAGTATGGCATCGTTGTGAGCGCTAGCATTTCGACTTAGACAAGAGTTCCTCAAGTACAGTACTTTTGTCAAAATGCTTAACAAAATACACAAAGAGCGCGTAGATTATGGCTCAATTTTCTGAATCAGCAGACGTGCCCGATATGGGGCGTCGTCAGTTCATGAATCTGCTCACTTTTGGGACTGTCACTGGAGTGGCTCTGGGTGCATTGTATCCCGTTGTCAACTACTTTATTCCACCTGCTGCTGGTGGTGCTGGTGGCGGGACAACGGCAAAAGACGAGCTAGGTAACGATGTTAGTGTCTCTAAATTTCTAGAAAACCGGAATGCAGGCGATCGCAACCTAGTCCAAGGGCTAAAGGGAGATCCTACCTATATTGTGGTAGACAGCAAAGAGGCGATCAAAGATTATGGCATTAACGCCATCTGCACCCACTTAGGTTGTGTAGTCCCCTGGAACATTGCAGAAAACAAGTTTAAGTGTCCTTGTCATGGTTCCCAGTATGACGAAACTGGTAAAGTTATTCGGGGCCCAGCACCGTTGTCTTTACCTTTAGCCCATACCAATGTAAAAGACGACAAAATCGTTTTGACCCCTTGGACTGAAACCGACTTCCGCACCGGTGATCCAGCTTGGTGGGCTTAATCAGTGCTGAGTGCTGAGTGCTGAGTGCTGAGTGAGGGAGATGAGGGAGCAGGGGAGGATGAGGGAGTGAGGGAGGGAAAAGAATTAATAATCAATGCCCAATGCCCAATGCCCAATGCCCAATGCCCAATGCCCAATGCCCAATGCCCAATGCCCAATGCCCAATGCCCAATGCCCAATCACTAATGACTAATTCAATCTTTGCCCTTATTAGAGATGAGAAATGTTTTCTTAAGAGCGAGGTTAACTCGCAGCGCTAGAGCGATCGTAAAAACATTGCTCATAGCGATCGCTACTGTGACATTTTACTTCACCAGCGATTTAGCCCTTCCCCAGTCAGCTGCCGCCTATCCCTTTTGGGCACAGCAAACCTATCCCGAAACCCCCCGCGAACCAACAGGGCGGATTGTTTGTGCCAATTGTCACCTAGCAGCCAAGCCGGCAGAAGTAGAAGTTCCCCAATCGGTGCTACCTGACACTGTATTCAAAGCTGTGGTGAAAATCCCTTATGATCTTAGCGCCCAGCAGGTTGGTGCCGATGGTTCTAAGGTTGGCTTGAACGTCGGTGCTGTGCTGATGCTACCTGAAGGCTTTAAGATTGCTCCTGAAGATCGTCTTTCCGAAGAACTTAAAGAAGAAGTTGGCGACACTCCCTTCCAACCCTACAGCGAAGACAAAGAAAACGTCGTCATCGTCGGCCCCTTACCAGGTGAACAGTATCAGGAAATCGTCTTCCCTGTTCTTTCTCCCAACCCCGCAACCGATAAAAACATCCACTTCGGTAAATATTCAGTTCACTTAGGTGCTAACCGAGGACGCGGACAAGTTTATCCCACTGGCGAAAAGAGCAACAACACTGTTTACAATGCTTCCGCTACTGGCACAATTACCAAGATTGCCAAAGAAGAAGATGGAGACGGTAACGTTAAATATCTAGTCAACATTCAACCTGAATCTGGTGATGTTGTCGTTGATACGATTCCTTTAGGGCCAGAACTGGTTGTTTCCGAAGGGCAAACAGTTAAGACTGGTGATGCTTTGACCAGCAACCCCAATGTCGGTGGATTCGGTCAAAAAGATGCAGAAATCGTATTGCAAGACGCCTCTAGAGTTCAATGGATGATTGCGTTCATCGCTCTTGTAATGTTAGCCCAAGTTATGCTTGTGCTGAAGAAGAAGCAGGTTGAGAAAGTTCAAGCTGCTGAAATGAATTTCTAAATTCTTTGCTAAATCATTATTTGTAGGACAGGCATCTTGCCTGTCTTTTTTTACTATATCTACACGAAACATGCAAATTTGGGAATTAACTGCTAGTAGACATTGAAAATGTCGATAAATGAATCTTATTAGAATGTCACTAGCCAGAAATTATATAACTAATCTTTCACTGGCTATATGGACTGAAGTTGATGTTTAACCATACGTATATTAGTTAGCTGTAGTAAGAAAATTATCTGTGGCACATTAAAGCAACACAAAGATAATCTGAATAGTGCGCCAGAATTTCCTGGACTTTAAGTTGCCACTTAGCTTCTTCGTCACTGACGATTTGATTTCCCTCTAACGTATTTGCAAAGGCTTTTATCCCTGCATCTTCGCCCAATTCATACCATTCACTATTGGGAGTTACAATCGCATACGGTACTACTTGAGGTAAATCAGCAACCCGACACGGATAGAATATAGGTGTTCCTGATTCTACAGGTTCAAATTCTATAAAACGATACCAATCCCACTTCCCTTGAGGATTATAAGTTAATACTTTATATTCGCCTTTTTCATCAATACCATCTACTTCGTCTTCAAACCATTCCAATTCTATTTTGGCTAAAGCTTCCAAATTATTACTACAAACTTCCCAATCTGCTGCCATCTTTTCAATCTTGTCTAAAGGAAAAGTTTCAAGGCGTTTTATCTCGTTTGCCAGTTTCTCATAGTTAAAGTATTCTCTGTAAGGTTCAACTTCTATATTTTCGTTGTAGGAATTTAAAAGTTCTCTTACTTTATTTTCAATATTTTCTGTATCTAATGGCATTATAACTAAGGCAGAAAAGTGCATTTTTACTCCAGTGAGAAAACGAAACTTAAAGAAACATAATAAATTTGGTTCACTTTCGATTTGACTAAAGAATTCAGATGCTAAATTTAATCTAGCCCTAGTTGAGTTGAGGGATTCGCCCATGACAGTCTCAATAGAGTATATCCCCGTTACCCCGATTGAGTACCCAGATGAGGATGGTAAGCCAATGGCTGAAGGTGATTTACAGCGCAAGTGTCTCGTATACGCTACAACTGTGCTGGAAATTTATTTTCAAAATCATCCAGATGTATATGTGGCTGGTAATCTATTTATTTACTACGAAAAAGGTTATCCAGAATCAGTCGTAGCCCCAGATGTATTTGTGGTGTTTGGAGTGGAAAACCGTGACAGACGCTCTTACAAAACCTGGGAAGAAAATAATCAAACCCCAGATTTTGTTTTAGAGATTACCTCAAAAAGCACCCGCAGCAAAGACCAAGGTGCAAAGAAAGGAATTTATGCCTTTCTGGGAGTGCGTGAATATTTCCAATATGATCCCACAGGCGATTATCTCAATCCCCAACTCCAGGGTTTACACTTGGTCGATGGGAATTATTTCCCAGTAGCAGCCAATACCCTGGCAGATGGTACAGTGTCGCTACCCAGTGAAGTTTTAGGGCTAGAGTTACGCCTGGAAGCAGGAAAACTCCGTTTTTACAATCCAGCTACAGGTCAAACACTCCTAACTCATGAAGAGGAAGCAGCTGCACGACAAGCCGCAGAAGAGGTTCGACAGCAAACAGAGCAAAAAGCGCAAAGATTAGCTGCTAAACTTCGAGAATTAAATATTGATCCAGATAGCCTTTAGCTAAATCCGCCAGTGTTAATAAAATAATCGGGTGAGTATGATTTACCCACCCTAATTATGCTTACTGCATTAGAAAATAATCTCAAAGTTCTCCATTAATCTTGCGCCTGATGATTTCCATCTGCGCTTGCATATCAGCTTCTGTCACAGGCATAGGATACTTTGGAGAGTTAGGGTCGCGTTTGCTCATTAAAAAACGTAGAGCTTCAATATCTTCGCGGTTTTCTACGACATAAGCTCTCAACTCTGTAAAACTCATTTGCTCATAATTCGGGTTCATTGACAAACTCCCATTCGCCATTGCGATAAACAATAATTTGCAGTTCATCCGCAGATAAAATGTAAACTTCTCCGCTTTTATCGTCAAATCGAAATAAGCGGATATCTTTGTAAAGATTTGACAGCATTTGACAAACCCTTACACAGGCTAAGGCTTGCTCTGTTGTTGGTAAAATAAACGCTCCTCACTACTAATATAGGGTGAGCAATGCCCACCCTACTGCTGTTGATTATTTTTTGTGAGACTATAGCGGACGGTAGACGCGATAGTTGATTTCGGGGAAGATATTATCCATTAACTCGACTTTTTCCAACCAACCACTGTCAACTTTGCCGACTTTAACATCTTCGTAGAGCTTATTAAACCGCATCAGGTGCGATCGCGTCCGTCTAACTGCATAGGGTACCATTGTTCCCGTCCGCATAATAAATGCCCAGTCAGAAGATTGTGCTAATAACAATTCTCTCGCTGCTTGATTGAGCGCTCTCCACTGCAATTCATCCTCTGGTTCCAAACGTGATATTTCAATCATTCGTTCAGCAGCTTTGTGCAAATGCGGATAAACCCATGCGTTCGTTTCATTCAACCAGTATTCGTGGAAACCCTTGAAACCCCAACTCGACTGCGAAGGACGACAGACTTGCTGAGTCGGCTGGTCTCGCAAATAGTCTGCTAAATGCGTCATTTGATATGTTTTTTGGTCATACCACGACTTACGGAATAGGTAATCGATGAACCAGGGGCCTTCATACCACCAATGTCCAAATAACTCTGCGTCATAAGGCGAGACGATAATTGGCGGACGTTGCATTATACTATAGAGATGCTCAGATTGCTGCTCTCGGTTATACATAAAATTAGCAGCGTGTTCTGCGGCCTTTTCCCTAGCCCAGTAAGGATCATAAAGCGCCTTATCTGAAAGTCCTAAACCACGCCCAGTAATTTTGTGATACTTAATACCCGTATTTTTTCGCTGACCATTGGGCATGATATAAGGCTTGATATACTCATATTCTGCTTCCCAGCCCAAATCTTTATAAAATTCTCGATATTCCGCCGCCCCAGGATAGCCCACTTCAGAAGACCATACCTGTTGGGAAGATTCATGATCTCGACCAAAGACAGCAACACCAGTTTCTGTATAAATTGGGGCATAAGTGCCAAAGCGCGGACGCGGACGGGCGTAAAGAATGCCATGCCCATCAGTAAGGAAGTAGCGTAACCCAGCATCGGCTAGCATTCGCTCTAAACCTTCATAGTAGGCGCATTCCGGCAACCAAATGCCTCTGGGCGGTTGTCCGAAAGTTTGCTCGTAATGTTCGCAAGCTACCTGAATTTGCGCCCAGACCGCTTCTGGATACATTTTCATCAACGGCAAATAGCCGTGAGTAGCGCCGCAAGTGATGATTTCCAGGTTGTTAGTGTCTTGGAACTGCTTAAAAGCTGTCACCAAGTCACCTTGATTGCGTTCCCATAGCTGACGCGCTTCTTTAAACTCAGTAATGTAATGTTCGGCTAAATAACGAAGATGTCCGTTATTGACATTATGTTCTGCTTCTAGTTCTATAAGTTCTTCTAGTTGGGTCAAGTGTGCGTCATAGCGTTCTTGCAGCAGAGGATCACGAAGCATCGACACTAGAGGTGGTGTCATACTCATCGTGATTTTAAAGTCGATACCGTCTCGCTTTAAGCCTTCAAATACTTTCAATAATGGAATGTAGGTTTCTGTGATGGCTTCATAGAGCCATTCTTCCTCCAGCACGTAGTCACTTTCAGGGTGACGAACGAAGGGCAGATGTGCGTGAAGTACAAGCGCGACGTAGCCGATAGCCATAGTGATTTTGGGGTGATACTTGTAAGTTGAAGGTCGAGAGGTTTGGCTGAAATTAACAATATTTTAAGACTTTATGGGGATAGTGAAGATACGAGTGTCAATTTTTCACATAAAAGGAACGCTTAGGCTGCTGCTTCATGTTTACTGTTCATCTGTAACCAAATTATCAATCCTAATCTCTAGTACCTACTAGATGTACATGACTTAAAGTCGTGACAAGTATATTTCCCAACTTTTTAAATGCATGGCGTAAAAGCAGCGAAGTTGGAATGTATCTATTAATTACTATTTTCATGTTCAGCAAGATACTAATATCCAGCTTCACTAATTTCCCCAACTCCGCGCCGGGAATCACTCTTTACAAGTCCTTCTTTCATCAATTCGTAACGAACCCATTTTGTTCTTTTTTGCCAACGAGTATTTTTTGATCGGCGATGCCTACGGCGGGCTACGCCTACGCCAGAATTATCCAAAAAAACGTTGAACTCGAACGCCAAAACCTGGTAACAGTGGTGATGTGATTTCGTCATCAGCCAACAAGGTTGCAATCAGTTTTAATTGGGCAGCTTCTCTGCGATAAACTTCTAGCTGCTGTAATTGCCAATTTGCAATCCAATATT
The DNA here is from genome assembly GCF_003113895.1 of Nostoc commune NIES-4072. Taxonomy (NCBI): domain Bacteria; kingdom Bacillati; phylum Cyanobacteriota; class Cyanophyceae; order Nostocales; family Nostocaceae; genus Nostoc; species Nostoc commune. The sequence goes on from NZ_BDUD01000001.1 coordinate 6,133,336, forward strand.
CTTGCACTCCTGTGGATGAGTATAGTTTCAGCTTGGCTTCTCGATCTCGACGTTCGTTAGTTGTCCCAGGAGAAAGCACTTCGGCAATCAGTTCTGGCGCTCCTCTCAAATGCCCGTCCTCATCTAGCAATTGTGCTAAACGCTCACGACTAATCCAAACTACATCGGGTATGACATTATCGGCATCTGTAAAAATTATGCCGGGAGTTTGACGGGTTTCCCCTAGCCCACTAGAGCGAGACCAAATTTGTAACTCCAAGCATATATTACCCGCAGTCCCTTGATGTTTCCAGTGAGGCGCTCTAGTCACAAAGAGTTCTCCGTCAATAATCTCATAGCGCTTCCATTCGTCAGTTTGAAGTAATTCTAAGTCTGAGGTTGTCCAACGGACTTGATCAGATATTATTTGATTCATAGCAGTATTTTTCCATGCCTAGTTTAGAGATAAAATTCTATTTCTCAGAATATTTGCTCAGGATCAATACCTGCGACTCGCAAGCGTTCTGCCAATATTGCAGCCCGTTGACGTTCTTGTTCTAGTTGTTGATTTGCTTGCTGTAACTGTTGGTTTACTTGCTCTAACTGTTGATTTGCTTCTTCCTCTGGCAACATCACCAGCTGCCTATCTGGTGTAAAAAAGCGTAATTTGCCTAAATATACTGCCAAATACAGCCCTAATTGCTGACTCCACAACCAACCTGACTCAGTGGGTACAATGTCTTGATATTGCCCATCAACTATGTGAAATCCCTGTAATTCTAGGTTATTTGGGTCAAACCAAAAGTAATCAGGAGTGCGAAATGTATTCTGGTATATTTGTTTTTTTAAACCTTTATCAACCGAGGCAGTGGAATCAGATAATAGCTCAATAATTACATTGGGATATTTGCCGTCTTCTTGCCACACAACCCAGCTTTTCCGGTCTTTTTTTTCTGTATCTAAAACTACAAAGAAATCAGGGCCTCGAAATTCTTCTGACTTTTTCTGGTTAGGACTGAAGTAGATTGTCAGGTTGCCGGTAGCATAAAAATCCTGACGATCGCCCCACCACCATTTGATCAGGCGAATAAGTAAATCAATTTGTTCGCGGTGTAAATCAGATTCCAAAGGGGGTTCGTCACTATAGATGTCGCCTGGTGGGAAAATTATACTTTCATTGACATCTTTTACACTAGTGGTGGTAGCAAGGGGCTGAGACATACAAGATAGTTTTTCTATTTGTATCCATGCTATCGTGACCAACCTTTACATAGAAGTGAGTAGGCGTAGCCCGTCGTAGACATCGCCCTCCTTATTCCTCATCCCGATATAATTCCTGCAAGTCCTGTAACTGAGTCTTGCGGGAAATGCGGCGATATTTTTTACTTTCTAGCTTGGGTTCGTATTGACTCTGCCCTTTGCCTTTGCTTTTTAACTTCATCGTAGATTCAGGATCGGCTTGTTGGTGCAGCTGAGTTTGACGAGCGATCGCATCATCCAAAAATTCTAAATAATGTTCATATCGTTCCCAGTCTCCCCGCACCACACACTCCGGCTCGTCTCGATGCAGACAATCACTAAACCGACAGCTAGCAACTGCTAACCGCTTTCTAGCTTCTGGGAAATAATGAATTAATTCTTCTGGTAGACAATCCATGTCTGGCTGATTGAAGCCAGGAGTGTCTGCAAGCATTCCACCATTAGGTAACTCAAATAATTCTATATGGCGAGTCGTATGACGACCACGAGCTAGTTTGCCAGAAACTTCTCCCACTCGCAGGTTGGCATCAATCAGCGTATTAATCAGGCTGGATTTACCCACCCCAGAAGGCCCAGCAATTACAGTAATTTTATTACTCAAATATTTAGCTGCTTGGTCAGTATTTATATCATCTTTGACGCTGAGAAATATTGGTTCATAGCCCCAGCCAAGGAGGCGATCGCTAACTTGTTGCTGTTCTTGCGGTGAAATTAAATCACTTTTATTCAAACATAAAAGTACATCTAAGCCAGTAGACTCAGCCTTAATCAGAAACCGACTCAGTTGATAAGGTTCCAAAGGTGGATCGGCAACGGCAAATACCAATAGGATTTGGTTGACATTAGCGATCGCTGGACGATCCAATTCACTTTGGCGGGGTAAAACATCAGCGATCGCACCCCGTCCTCCAGCCCAATCTGGCTCTTCTACCACGACGCGATCGCCTACCATCACCTGTTGACCGATTTTTTTCAGTCGTGTTCGGCGAGTACAGAGAAGAAGGAGGGGATAAGGGGGATGGGGAAGAGGAGGCTCTTGCTCCCTCATCTCCCTCATCTCCCTCATCTCCCTCATCTCTTCATCCTCTTGATCCAGATGTACTCGGTAAAAATTAGCCTGTACAGCCACCACCGTACCCAACAACTGTCCAGTTGCAGCAAAATTTTCCCCTGTCATTGGCTAGCAACTGGACGGCGTACTAACAGAGAAAAATAACTAGTACAGTTTGTAATTTGTTCCACCTGATAACCTGCCATTGTCAGACTATCGGGAACCTGCTCAATCGGCTCACCAGGGTCTAGCCACACTTCTAGTAAACCCCCCAATGGCATTTTTTCCAGACGTAGTTTTGTCCGCACAAAATTAATTGGGCAAGGAGTGCCGCGTAAATCAAGTTGAGCATCAGGAGTTAAAAGAGAAGAGGGCTTCATTACTTAAATAAATTTCCCAAGAATCCTTCTAGACCGCCTTTACCAGTGCGATCTCCTTTAATTTTAGCCAGCTTCTCCAATAATTCCCTCTCCTCAGGGGTGACCTTGGTGGGAATATCAATTAATACTGTCAGCATGTGATCCCCTCGACTGACGGGATTACCCAAACGGGGTACGCCGCGATTTTCCAACTTCATCACCGTATTCGGCTGGGTTCCAGCCGGAATGATCAATTCCACAGGCCCATCTACCGTATCTACCTCTAACCGACAACCTAAAATCGCTTGCAGGTAGCTAAGTTTGATTTCCGAGAGAATATTAATGCCATCCCGTTGGAATTCCTCGTCCTCATTTACGAACAAGTAAACGTACAAATCCCCAGGAGGGCCACTGCGTTGGCCAGCATCTCCTTCACTAGAAATCCGCAATCGTGTACCATTATCCACCCCAGCCGGAATGGTAATTTTGAGTTTCTTTGTGACTTGATTTGCGCCTTTACCATCACAAGCATCACACTTATCTTCAATTACCATCCCTGTCCCATTACAGGTGGGACAAGTCGAGACTTGGGTGAAACTGCCAAAAGGTGTTCTGGTGACACGGCGGACTTGACCCGAACCGGTACAAGTAGAACAAGTCCGGGGGCGGGTTCCAGGTTTAGCACCAGAACCGCTACAGACTTCACAATTTTCTAGATGGGAAATGCGAATTTCTTTTTCCCCGCCAAATATCGCTTCCCGAAAGTCTAACTTCAGGTCTAGCCGCAGGTCATCACCCCTAGCAGGCCCACTGCGCCGTCTTTGTTGCGTGGGATTACCCATACCGCCAGCAAAGCCACTAAAAATGCTTTCAAAGATATCGGCAAAACCACCCATATCGCCAACATCTTGGAAACCTGAGCCAGCACCTGACACACCCTCTGGGCCAAAGCGATCGTAACGAGCGCGGGTTTCTGGCTCTGAGAGTACCTCATAAGCGCGGTTAATTTCTTTAAAGCGATCCTCCGCCCCCGGTTCTTTGTTCACATCTGGGTGATACTTCCGGGCTAAACGGCGATAGGCTTGTTTGATTTCTTCTTTGTCGGTGTCACGAGAGACACCCAGGATTTCATAGTAGTCGCGGGCCATATAGCAAAGGTAAAAGTTAGAAGGAAGAAAGCAGAAGGCAGTAGAACGTCACGGTCACTTGCTACCCTACGGAAAAGTGTTTTGCCTATAGATAAGGCAACACAGTATCTTTTAGAGAGCGGCTTGCCGGAGGTCAGGCAGAAGATAAAATTAATTTTTGTTAATAACTGATTTTACCCTTTACCTTTTACAAAAATCACCGACAAATCTTGAGCAACAGATGCTTTCCTCGTAGAAGACGACAAAAGCGATAGAAGTTAGCAGCAGGGGAAGCCTATGCTCAGACTTCACACTGCCGAGTCGGCTGTCTCTTTTACAATTGTGCTACTTAGGAGAGGAAAACCCCGCCCATCAACCAGAGGGGCTAGCCGCACCATTAGGTGTGGAAAACCACCCTTATGCAATGGAAGTGCATCTGAACTTGCACACTGCCTAGCCCACAGTAATTTGCTTCTACAATCTAGCAAACTGCTGGGGTCTTGTGAAACTTCGCTAAATTTATAATCTAAATATATAGATATATTAAAGTGCCTTAAGAAAAATCTGCAACTTAGGGAGTGGGGGATGAGGGAGGAGGGGGAGCAGGGGGAGATGAGGGAGATGAGGGAGAAGAACTAATAGATCATGCCCAATGCCCAATGCCCCATGCCCAATTCCTAATCTATCGCTTCATAATCAACCTGGGCAGTACTTTCTTCGTCAAAATCAAAGTTAAATTGTGGTATTAGTGTGCCATTCATTGGTGAGTCTACTTCTGGGGTAGAGAGATTAGCTGAAGTCTCTTCAATCTCATCACTTTGGCTGTTAGCTCGATTGTAAACATCAGCACCAATTGCAAACAAGGTTTGTTGGAAATCGTCTAAGCGCTGCTTAAATTCCACAGTGGAAATACTAGAGTCAATCATTGCAGCTTGGAGTTGTGAAACTTTTTCACTAGCCAAAGTTTTCATCTGGTCGCCGATAAAGCTGCTATTATCCTTGATGGTCGATTCGTAACTGAACAACAAATTATCTGCTTGGTTTTTAAGTTCAACCAGTTCTTTACGTCTTCTATCTTCGTCGGAAAACAGTTCGGCCTCTTGGCGCATCCGTTCAACTTCGTTGGTACTTAAACCACCTGTATTGGTAATCCTGATACTTTGTTCTCTACCTGTACCTTTGTCTTGAGCAGAAACCTTTAGGATGCCGTTGACATCGATTTCAAAGGCTACTTCAATTTGTGGCACACCACGGGGCGATGGGGGAATTCCTGCTAGTAGAAACTTGCCGAGACTCTTGTTGTCTCGTGACATTGCCCGTTCACCTTGGAGGATATGAATTTCTACCGAGGTTTGCCCATCAACTGCTGTAGAAAAAATTTGTGACTTACTGGTGGGAATTGTGGTGTTGCGTTCAATAATTTTGGTGAACACCTCACCCAAGGTTTCAATTCCCAAAGACAGAGGAGTGACATCCAATAGTAAAAGATTATCGACTTCGCCACCCAACACCCCTGCTTGGATAGCTGCTCCCAATGCTACAGCTTCGTCAGGGTTGATGGAGCGATCGGGAGCTTTGCCATTGAAAAACTTAATTAGCGCGTTTTGGACTGCGGGAATACGGGTAGAACCACCTACCAAAATAATCCGATCTATATTTTGTGGTTTAAGATCCGCATCTTTGAGCGCTTGGATCATTGGTTCAATGGTGGCTTCAATTAAATTAAGTGCCAGTTCTTCAAATTTAGAACGGCTAAGTTCCATCTCCAGATGCTTTGGCCCCGTGTCATCAGCCGTGATAAACGGCAAGTTGATGGATGTATTCACCATGCTGGAGAGTTCAATTTTTGCCTTTTCTGCTGCTTCCCGCAGGCGTTGCAGTGCCATTTTATCTTGGGAAAGGTCGATTTTCTCTTGTTGCTGGAAGCGTTCCATCATCCAAAGGACGATCGCATTATCAAAGTCGTCTCCACCCAGTTGATTGTTACCGCTAGTCGCCTTAACTTCAAAAACGCCATCCCCAAGTTGCAAGATTGATACGTCGAAGGTTCCGCCTCCTAAGTCAAATACTAAAATTAGCTGCTCTTGGTCTTGCTTGTCCAATCCGAAAGCTAAAGCCGCAGCTGTTGGTTCATTGATGATTCGTAGGACTTCTAATCCTGCAATTGTGCCAGCATCTTTAGTTGCTTGTCTTTGGGCATCTGTAAAATATGCTGGTACGGTAATCACTGCCTGAGTAACTTCCTCACCCAAGAAGCTTTCTGCATCCTGCTTAAGCTTTTGCAGGATCATGGCGGACAATTCTTGTGGTGTGTAGTTTTTTGAGCGAATTTGGACATCAACGGTATCGTCTCGACCTTTGATGCAGTTGTAAGGGACGCGATCGCGTTCTGTTTCAGTGTCGTCCCAACGCCGCCCGATAAATCGTTTAATACTGTAAATTGTGTTTTCGGCATTGGTTACGGCTTGGCGCTTTGCCAATTGACCAATCAAGCGATCGCCACTCTTCCCAAATCCCACAATACTTGGAGTAGTTCGTCCACCTTCAGAATTGGAGATCACCAGTGGTTGACCGCCTTCCAAAACTGCGACGCAACTGTTAGTAGTGCCTAAGTCGATCCCAATAACTTTTCCCATAATTATCAGTATTTTTACCGAGTTTACTGCTGTAATCTGTCGCTGACTAAACTTTTTTGCTCCGAATCAAGGCTAGCGGATAACGTCTGTGAAATCCCTATTACTGGTAGCAAAAGAGAAAGTGAAACACAGAGAGTTATCCAAAGCCTTGTCTAAGTTTTAGGTACGCGATGCTCGTCCTTGCTAGAACCCAGGCACTTTAGGTCAGCGAGGCGAGCGACTACAGCTTAACTGTTGGCTGAACTCGACTGATCTTCTGATGCAGCAGGGCTATCTTCCTTGGGAGCAGCTACTTTGACCATTGCATGGCGTAGCACGCGATCGCCCAAGTAATATCCACGCACTAACTCTTCTAACACTGTTCCTTCAGGATGTTCATCCGTAGGTTCGCGCATTACTGCTTCGTGTAGGTTCGGATCAAATTCTTGACCTTCAGGACGCATTGGTGATACACCCAAGCGCTTCAGGCTATCTACCAATTGTTTGTAAACGCCTTGGTAACTTTTGTGCATGGTCATTTCGCCTTCAGATTGTGGTTTGAGGTGCGATCGGGCCCGCTCAAAATTATCGACCACTGGCAGCAATTCCAGAATGGTGTTCCGCTTGATCTGTGTCTCTAACTCTTCTTTTTCTTTGCTGGTACGTTTCCGGTAATTCTCAAAATCGGCGGCAATCCGCATATATTGAGTACTACGCTCTTCTAACTGGGTTTTGAGAGAGTCGATTTGTTGAGTCAGTTCTGCCAAAGCTGCTGTTTCCACTCCAGTTTTCTCACTTGCAGCGACGCTATTTTCTGGATTGAGATTAGCCGTATCCCCCGATACATTAGTTTGGCTTGTCACTTGCTCTGTCACCTCGCTACCAGATTCATTGAAATTCATTTGGGCTGGGGAGTCACTCTTCATTGCTTGCTTTACCTCTGTTGGTTCACCCAATTGCTGGCTTGTATTGTTTATCTGTTTATTTTCATCCATCATTGTCTACTCATTCCAGATGCTTTTGATGGCAGTGTATCTCCACAGCTTGCAAGCGTCGTCATCCACGGCTTGCCACTGAGGCTGATTTTTTTGCCGACAAGTTTCTGAAAATGATGTAACCGTCCTCTTATTGTGACAAATGGTGAACACCTTAGCCCAGACGCCACTAAGACGGGAACCCGAACGAATAGTGTACCTCTAAGAATCAAATGAGGCTAGGTTTTAAAGAATTGTTAAGCGAGCCTGTAATTGAGCAAGCTACTGAATGAACGCAAAAAAATTCCAAGAATGCGATCGCTTACCCGCCTATCGTAAGCGATCACAAGTTTTGACACCCAGAAATTTGATTCATTTATGGAACTTTATCAGTTTAAATAAACCTACTGGAAAGGAATTCTTCTATACTGAATAATTCTTACGAAAAGGGTTTCAGGTTATTTACAGAACTTACGTAAACAATAACCAAAACCCTCACTTTATAGTAGAGGCAATTCATGAATTGTCCCTACTGCGTGTAGTTTTGCGTTAGTCCTAATTTATTTAGCGACTGGTCAAATTTCTTGTGGAGTGCTAGGTATCAAAAATGGCAAATCAGGAAGTAGAAAAATTTTACTAAATCCAGAAGCATGAGCCAGAGAAAGAACGGTAACTTTCCTTGCTTAGAAGTTCGGTGACTCAGGACTTTTTTTAGAAATGAGAATTCTGTCTCCCAGCCTGGGAATACTTTAAGCAGAGGTTTCCCCAAATCAATTGCTCATTTATGAACTCGTCACCACAACGGCGCAGTACCGCTCTAACTACCAGAACAGAGTTTTCACCCTTTGGCAACAAGCTAGTGCAATCTGGCTATGTCAATACCGAACAGATGAGGCAGGCACTAATTGAAAGCCGCAAATCTGGCAGACCCTTAACGGAAGTATTAGAGTCAATCACTGGGCAACAACTAACACCTGAGTTGCTCAGGCAATACAAAAAACAACAGCTATTTGAACTTAAAATATTATACGGTGTTGAATTCCTCGATCCGGAAGTCAATTCATTTGGCAACACGGAGATGGCGAACCTGATCGAAACCCTCATCCCAGTAGATATTTGCCGTCGCCACCGTTTAGTACCACTATCGAAACACGAAGACCAAACCCCGCCCTCAGTTTTAGTGGCGATGGTGGCTCCAGATAATCTAGAGGCTTCTGATGATCTAAATCGCATATTGCGCCCCCAAGGCTTGGCGTTGCAGCGCATGGTGATTACCCAGGAAGATTACCAACAGCTAATCAACCAATATTTGGATGAAATGGCTGTTAAGCAAAAGCACCTAGAACGAGAAAATGCTACAGATATTAGTCAGGATTTAGAAAATCTCGGAAATCTCGATATTGAGGATGCTCCTGAAGAAATGGAGGCTGATTTAGGAGCAGCGATGAAGGGTGCAGAGGATGCCCCAGTTATCAACCTAGTTAACAGAATCTTGGCTAAAGCCTTGCATGAGGGCGTTTCTGACATTCATATCGAACCGCAAGAAGAAAGTTTACGCATTCGCTTTCGGAAAGATGGCGTACTGCGTGAAGCTTTCCCCCTAATGCCGAAAAAAATCATCCCGGCGGTGACAGCCCGATTTAAAATCATCTCCAATCTAGATATTGCTGAACGCCGTCTACCCCAAGATGGACGCATCCGGCGGTTGTTTGAGGGACGTAAGGTGGACTTCCGTGTGAATACCTTGCCTAGTCGCTACGGGGAAAAGGTGGTGCTGCGGATTTTGGATAACTCTTCTACCCAATTGGGATTAGATAAGTTAATTACTGATCCAGAGACTTTGAATATTGTCAAGGATATGGTCAGCCGTCCCTTTGGTCTAATTTTGGTAACTGGGCCAACTGGTTCTGGAAAAACAACTTCGCTGTATTCTGCATTATCAGAAAAGAATGATCCCGGAATTAATATCAGTACTGTGGAAGACCCCATTGAATACAGTCTTCCAGGGATTACTCAAGTACAGGTGATTCGGGAAAAAGGGCTAGATTTTGCTACCGCTCTGCGGGCTTTCTTGCGGCAAGATCCAGATGTGCTGCTGGTGGGTGAAACGCGGGATAAGGAAACGGCAAAAACAGCAATTGAAGCTGCGTTAACCGGTCACTTAGTATTAACTACCTTACATACCAATGATGCCCCAGGTGCGATCGCTCGTTTGGGAGAAATGGGGATTGAGCCTTTCATGGTTTCTAGTTCCCTAATTGGCGTTTTAGCTCAACGTTTGGTGCGGCGTGTATGTTCTGAATGTCGGATTGCCTACACTCCCACAACCGAAGAATTGGGTCGTTATGGTCTATCAGCTTCCTCAGATGTTGGAGTTACTTTTTATAAGGCTAACACCTTGACATTAGATGCGATCGCAGAAGCTAAAGGCAAAAATCAGCTTTGCTCAAAATGTAATGGGGTCGGCTATAAAGGGCGTTGTGGTGTTTATGAAGTCATGCGAGTCACTGAAAACCTGCAAACTCTCATAAACGAAGATGCACCTACGGAACGCATCAAGGAAGTGGCAATAGAAGAGGGCATGAAAACCTTACTGGCTTACAGTTTGGACTTAGTGCGCGAAGGTTCTACCACTCTAGAAGAAGTAGAACGGGTGACGTTTACTGATACTGGTTTGGAAGCCGAGTTAAAAGCCAAACGCAAGACTGGTCTTACCTGCCGAACTTGCGAGGCCACATTGAAACCAGAATGGCTCAGTTGTCCCTACTGTATGACATCTCGGTTTTAAGGCTAATAGTCATTAGTCATTAGTCATTGGTCATTAGTCATTGGTCGATGGTTACTAACTTTAAACAAATGACAAAGAACAACTGACAAAGGACAAATAAGAAACATTAAAAGGAAGCAGAACTATGGAAATGATGATTGAAGACCTGATGGAGCAGTTGATTGAAATGGGTGGCTCGGATATGCATTTATCCGCAGGTTTGCCTCCTTACTTTCGTATCAGTGGCAAACTCACCCCCATAGGTGAGCATGTATTGACAGCCGATCAATGTCAAAGGCTGATTTTTAGTATGCTCAACAACACCCAGCGTAAAACCTTAGAGCAAACCTGGGAATTGGATTGTTCTTATGGTGTTAAGGGTTTGGCTCGCTTTCGGGTGAATGTTTATAAAGAACGTGGTGCTTATGCCGCTTGCTTACGAGCATTAAGTTCTAAGATTCCTAACTTTGAAAAATTAGGTCTGCCAGATATAGTGCGGGAAATGTGCGATAAGCCCAGAGGACTTATTCTAGTGACAGGCCCTACAGGTTCCGGCAAGACAACTACCCTAGCGGCAATGATTGACTTAATCAACCGCACTAAGGCAGAGCATATTTTAACGGTGGAAGATCCAATTGAATTTGTCTATGAACCAATTAAAAGCTTGGTTCACCAACGGCAATTAGGAGAAGATACTAAGAGCTTTGCTAATGCTTTGAAAGCAGCCCTGCGGGAAGACCCAGATATTATTCTGGTGGGGGAAATGCGGGATTTGGAAACAATTTCTTTGGCGATTTCCGCAGCAGAAACAGGACACTTGGTATTTGGTACGCTACACACCAGTTCCGCCGCCCAAACTGTTGACCGGATTATCGACGTTTTTCCCCATGAAAAACAAACCCAAGTGCGGGTGCAATTGTCTAACTCCTTAGTGGGGGTATTTAGCCAAACCTTGGTATCCAAGAAAAACCCCAAACCTGGTGAATATGGTCGGGTGATGGCTCAAGAAATTCTAATTGTTACTCCTGCTATTTCCAACTTGATTCGAGAAGGTAAAACATCCCAAATTTACTCAGCTATTCAAACAGGCGGCAAATTGGGAATGCAAACTCTGGAGAAGGTTTTAGCCGATTTTTACAAAGCCGGAACGATTTCTTTTGAAGCGGCAATGTCTAAAACTTCTAAGCCAGATGAAATCCAACGTCTCATTGGTACTTCTGTACCACCGCAGGCAGCAGGTGGGAAACCCAGTGTGGCTGCCAAAGCACATTAAAGGAACTGAGGAGATGAGGAGTTGTAGTAAGTCTTTCCCTTGTGCCCATTGCATTATACCCCATGCCCAATCCCCAATAAATAACGACTATTTTGAATTGATTTATGCCAACCTACGTTGCCCGTGTTCGGGATTCTCAAGGAAAATCCCGAACAGAAAAAATTACTGCCGAATCCTTGGTGCAAGCTCGTACTAATCTCAGAGATCAAGGTTTTGTAGTCCAAGAACTCAAACAATTTCAAGGATTTCAGCCAAATTTTGATTTAAAAAAAATCCAGAATTCCTTTGTTAAGGTTTCTGTGAAAGATAAAGCCGTTTTTTCACGTCAATTTGCCGTTTTGATGAATGCGGGAGTTGCGATCGTTAGAAGTCTAGGGGTACTTTCCGAGCAGTGTAGTAATACTAAACTCAAACAAGCCCTAATTGAGATTAGCAACGATGTGCAAAGCGGAATGAATCTTTCAGAGTCAATGCGGAAGCATCCTGACTGCTTTGATGGATTATATGTGAGTATGATTCAAGCTGGCGAAATTGGTGGTGTTCTAGACGAAGTATTAAATCGTTTAGCCAAGTTGTTAGAAGATGTTGCCCGGTTACAAAACCAAATTAAATCAGCATTGTCTTATCCAAGTGTTGTGGGTTTTATCGCACTTGCTATCTTTCTGGGTATGACCATTTTTCTGATTCCCGTTTTTGCGAAGATTTTTACAGAAATCGGAACTGAATTACCGCCTCTAACGCAATTTTTGATGGATGCTAGTCTATTTTTAAGAAGTCCGAAAGTTTTCATACTTATAGCTGCTCTTATAGGAGCGAAAATTGGCTTTACACAATATGGTAAAACTCCTGCCGGTCGTTTAACAATTGATCGTTTTTCCCTCAAAATGCCATTGTTTGGTGACTTAATTCAAAAATCTGCGGTTGCCCGCTTTAGCCGAACTTTTGGTTCTTTGACTCGTTCAGGTGTACCAATTTTAACTTGCTTGGAAATTGTCCGAGATACATCAGGAAACGTAGTTATTGCCAATGCCATAGACGCAGCCCGTATAGAGATTCAACAAGGAGGTATGATTAGTATTGCTTTACAAAAAGATAGCGTTTTTCCAGCTATGGCAATTCAGATGATTAGCATCGGAGAAGAAACTGGAGAATTAGATGGAATGTTGATGAAAGTTGCCGATTTCTATGAGGATGAAGTCGAGCAGGCAGTAAAAGCAATGACCAGTATTTTGGAACCAGTTATGATTGTATTTGTAGGGGGAATGGTTGGAACCATTTTGCTAGCAATGTATTTACCTATGTTTAAGGTATTTGAAAAGATGGGATAGAGGATTAAAAGTTAAGAGTTAGGAGTTATGAGTTAGGAATTAAAAGTTTTGACTTATAACTTTTAACTGCTAAATGATTAATTTTATTCTTAACTTCTAACTTCTAACTCCTAACTCCTCACTATTTAATTATGACTGTGCAAAAATCTCACTATGAAGCGAGTTTGGCAGAGTACAGCAATCATCTAGCTGCGATCGCCTTACTAAAACAATATCGGCCATACTTGGAGATGATTCCCAGTCTGCGCCGTCCAGATGAAAGTGTCATTACTATCCCCTTGCCAATTGTCCGCCTTCGCAATACTGCTACAATAGCCTCACAAACGATTTGCTTACCTTGCGATGTGGCAATTTTGATGTGCGATCCAGAGTGGAAAATCAAAACTGGAGCAGAAATTTTAATCTTTATTCATCGCGCTGATGAAGACTTTTCTGATTTGTTAGGGCGTTGGCGACAAACTCAAGTTTGGCTAGACAATGATTATGAGTGGTTGATGCCTCTCCGTCACAGTCATATTTTGAGTGAAGGAGCTAATACTATATATCCTCTATTTGTCATTTTTAGTGAGACTTTAGAACGCATCCAACGAGGACTTATAGGGGCGGAACTTCCATTTATTATACAAGCTTCTGATTCGCTGCTTGAAGAGAATTCCACAGATATTTTCTCTCCAGAACTTCCATCAGCTTAGAAAAAGTTAGAAGTTTTGGAGTTTAAAATAGCAAGTTTGGAGCATATTCAAAGACTCTAAATTTGCTATTTATTTTATATTTTTAACTCCTGTACAGACGCGATTAATCGCGTCTGTACTTCTAATTATTACCTAACAAACTGCGGCATAATTTCGGCAGCAGTGAATATTCCATAAATGCCGCGTTGGTGCAATTGTCTACCAGCTTTGAGATAGCCAAAAGCAGGGCCGCAGACATTGGCTGCCATGCTGGTTTCATCTCCTAAAGTAAAGGTATGGGTGGAAATTTTACCTTCAAAGGTGCGCCCTGTTACCTTAACGTTGGTGCCCAGAGGCTTTTTAGGATTGCGAGTATCGACTACACCACCAACAGTAACGCGATCGCGCCCCACTATTCCCGCTACTTCTAACATCACATCATCAGCGTGTTCCATATTTGTCAAGGTAAGCACACCATTAGTTTTATCTAGTAGTGCTTCTACTTCTGCGTCAGTCATTGCCCTGGCAGTTTCCACTGTGTAACCAGGGATATGGCCAATGTCTTCCCGAACGGTGGCGCGGTAAGCTTCCCAGTTGGCAATTCCCACTCCGAAGGTGATTTCGACTTGATGAATTTCGGCGTAGCTTTGGGCTGCTAGAGCTGCTGCGGCTGTTAACAATCCGGGTGTAGCACCACAGCCTGTCATGTAGGTAATCCCGGCTGCTTGCAGTTCTTCTTTCATCGCCAGTAGTTGTTCTACAGCAGTGGTGCGCTTAATCGCATCCACTAGCACTCCACGCCAACCAGATTTGATAAACTCCTTGGCAACAGAGGGAATAAAGTCATTTGGCAAGTTGGGTAAAGCCAGAAAATACCCATCCACAGGTTGAGCTATTTCAATTACATCCTGGATACTTTGATTTGTTAACGTACCAACCGGCTCTAAATGACCTACCGAACCTTGGGACTGGTAGGTTGCAATGCATTGTTGAGTATTTAAACCTTCAGCAGCGTAAGCGTAACCTTTTTGATCTGCTGCGGCGACTAAAATCATTTCCTGTTTAGCAGCAAGTACCTTGGCGGCGGCTTGTCCGAGTCCGCCGAAACCTAGTACTCCTATGCGTATCGCTGGCGAAATATTTAGAGAATTTTTGACTTTTTCGGAATTCATAGTCAATTGGTTAAGTTGAATCAAAAGCTTTTAGCATTCTCCATCTGGGCTTCCGGCTTGTAACTGGCGGCTGATGGCTGATAGCTCAAAGCTATAGAGGTTAATTATGATTCATTATCCTGGGTTCTTCGGCTGACTGATGGTTTTTTTACTGGAAAGTCTTTGTTGGTGATTTGGGATGCATCAAGATTGCATCAGTTTTAACACTGATGAGCAATTGGTATTAACTCAGTTAAAAAAGTTGAATAAAATTCAATAAATATACCCTTGCTATCAATTTAATGTATAATATCTAGCAATAGAATAAAATTGAAGTGCCTGTGTATTTTAAGCGCAAATAGCCCCTTGGCTGTAAAACTTAATTTACACAGGCATTTTCCATGTTTATATTTCCTAAAATCTATACCTACTCTAAAAATAAAAATTATGTCTAATTCAGCCAATCTAATCCCAAATGCAGAAAATGCAGTCGTTGATATTCGTAAACTGCGTGACTATTGTCTTAATCCAGAGCATGATAAAGGAAAAGATAAAGCCCGTCTCTTTTCAGCAAGTCTGGGCATGAAGGATGAAAACGCTGAAGAATTGCGCCAGATTCTTTTAGAAGCAGTCAGAATTCAAGAAGTTAGTTTGGGACGACGTGATGAATTTGGACAACGTTACATACTAGATTTCACGCTCAAATGGCAGAATAAAAGTACGATCATTCGCAGTGCTTGGATTATCGAAGAAGGTTCTGATGTCCCAAGATTAACAACCTGCTATCCTCTCTAATATCTGGAAGTGATACAAAATGAATAAAACTAGAATTGAGTTGCTGGATGTCGTAGCACTAACAGTTGATCTACCTGAATACAACCTGTACCGTGGTCAAGTTGGTACAGTAGTAGAATTATTAGCTGGTGGTGTTGCATTTGAGGTTGAATTTAGTGATCGCAATGGCCGCACTTATGAATCTGTTGGTTTACGCCCACAGCAAATAATGGTGTTACATTTCGAGCCAGCATCCCCTGATTCAGTCCCGGAAATGGTTACAGCGTAAGCAATAGAAAGGTGTATATACAGAATATACATAAAAGATCATGCGATCGCTTATTGTAGTGTTGAGTGCGATCGCATTATGACTGGTGAACCCGGAGGATGTAAGCCTTTCATGATAGCACCTATCTTGCGGGAAACCCTATAGGAATAGGGCAAACTTAATAATGATAAACTTTTTCAATAATTTTTATATTTTTGTAACTTACCTAGCTGGCTATGGTAGGTCTAATGCTTATATTTAGGACTTTTGGCGTTTACTTGGCAAGATCAGTAGTTACCTTGACTAATCGATGAGGTTAAGAGAGACTAACTAAATACTGATGTCACTACTTACAAAATTAATAATTTTTGTAAAGATTCTGAGATATATATGTTGAGAGATGGAACATTATTTAACAAATGGTAAGTTTGTATCTAAGTAAAAATGTTCCTACGGCTATATTTGTAGCCTTCTGTTAAGACAGTAGAATTTAAGCGTACTTATCGTGGTTGGCCAAGAGCATGGAGACATTAGAGTTCATAATCTATCCAGACGGTCGGGTACAAGAAAAAGTCACTGGCATTGTGGGGGCTTCTTGCGCTGAGGTTACAGCAGCAATAGAGGCACAGCTGGGGCAAGTACTTAATCATGAGCCAACCTCAGAATATTTCGCCGCCAAGGTGCAGCAATCTAATGTGGCGAATACACACACCACTTACAGCGATTGGTAAGTTTTCACAGTAGTTTAGTGTAATTAATTCACAACCACCATGTCACACTTTAGCCAAATTAAGACTCAAATCCGTAACCTTGATTCTTTGAAAGATGCTTTGACTGAATTGGGCCTAGACTGGAAGCCCGGCCCACGCGAAGTTCGTGGCTATCGCGGTCAAACCCATCCTGCGGAAGTTAGTATTGAGCAGGAAAATGGCTATGACATCGGTTTTAGATGGAATGGCAAAGAATATGAATTGGTGGCTGACTTGCAATATTGGCAGCAAAACCAGTCTGTAGACGGATTTTTACGCCAGGTAACACAGCGTTATGCTTATCAAACAGTTGTGAAAGAAACCGCTCGTGTTGGTTTTCAAGTCTCTGAACAACAAAAAAATGAAGATGGTTCAATTCGCCTGGTAGTACAGCGCTGGAGTGCGTAATGGCTGATTTTCTGCCGTCGCCGGAAGAACAAGAAGAAAATCGTTCGGGTTTGGAACCAGAATTAGGGGGTTTTTTACGGGATGCCCCTGAACGTTCTGGTTTAGAACCGGAATTGGGTGGTTTGCTGCGCCAAAATGGTGTTTATGTTGACGAAATCACCTGTATTGGTTGCAAGCATTGCGCTCATGTTGCACGTAACACCTTTTACATTGAACCAGATTATGGGCGATCGCGCGTGGTTCGGCAAGATGGGGATGCTGAGGAAATTATCCAAGAAGCAATTGACACTTGTCCAGTTGATTGCATTCATTGGGTTGATTACACTGAACTGAAAAAATTAGAACAAGAACGCAAATATCAGGTAATTCCTGTAGTTGGTTATCCGGTAGAACAAGCAGTTGCTGCTAGCGAACGTCGGCGTAAAAAGCAAAAGTTAAAAACTAAAAAATCCCGTTATTAAGATAAAAACGTTAAATCAAGATAAGAAAGGACTGGATACCAGTCCTTTTGCTTTTGGTCATACTAGTTAATTTTTGATGTGTAATACAATTTTGAATTTTAGATTTTAGATTTTGGATTGGAAAGCGCTTACTATACTTGAGTTTTCTCTATACATCTGTGGCAATCATCTTTCAAATTGGTATAAATCACATCAAATGGAAAAGTTAGTATTGTTTGATATTGCTGAAGGGGTTTCTGTTTAAATCCCATTAATCCAAAATTGGCAATCCAAAATCCAAAATTGTTATGGCTGCCTTCATTTAAAATTTAAAGGATCGTGTTGTGAAAGCAATTTTTCTACTTTTGCCTCGTCTAACCTAGCAGTTAATTTTCTAGTTTCATGTAAGTCTCTAGTAGTTTTCGCCAAAGTAAAAGTTGAGCCAATAGAGAAAGCCATACCCATACCCATAAAACCTTTCACCCAGCCATTTACAGGTAAGTTTACAATGCCAAAGGTGGTCATAGAAATAGAAATCACAAAAGCTGCCCAGGTTTGAATAATCCAAGCTGGACTGTCTTTTTGAGTACCAATTGTTTGCATATTTCCTACTTTTGATTGAGTGATTTATACCAATTCGTAATGGCTAACGCCCTGCTACGCTAACGTAATTAAGAAAAGTCAGATTTCATCTGCGTTTCCAGACTTGTATCTATAATTTCATTTTGGAGAATTGGTGTTAACAGTAATTGTATTGAGTGGTAAATTTACTGGTATCAATAGTAAGACCAGTTTGGTAACTGGACTCCAAAAAGCAAGCTCAAGAGCAACTGAAGTAAATAGAAAATGGCACAAGGCTTGTACCAGTTTTATAAGTGGCATTAAACCGAAATCTTACACCATTCTCGATAAATCAACTAGTATAGGAGCGAGAAAATAAACATCCCATTTTAAATGGTGCAAGGCTTGGAATATAATTCTTTTGACTTTTGACTTTTGACTTCCGCCCTGCGGTACTAGCCCGCCTCAGACTGAAGTCTGAGGCTAATGCCAAAGTCCACTCAAGTGGACTGAAACCGTTTACTAGTAATCTTTAGATGACTTTAGCTACAAGCAAAAGTAATTCATTACTAGGCGGTTGTTGTGACTAGTGGAATATCTCAAGTTAAACTGATTAATTTACTTTTATTCATCTGGAAAAGTCTGTACTTTGCCATCAGGAGTGAGAACAACTCGAATTTTGACATTCTGTCCGCGTTTATTGGCGGAAACAAAAGGTTTCCCAACTTCTGGCATCCCAGCATTATCAACAAAGTCTCTTGCTGACTTATTGAGAGGAATAATTCGTTCAATTGTGCCGTCAACACTGACTATCAGACTGTACTCTAATGTTTGTCCTAGTCCAGTGGGTGGTTGCCAACGTTTTTTTAAGTATTCTCTAGCTTCTGCTACTTGAGGTGTATCAAATAATGTGCCAGTAGCCACTTCTGTAGATTTGGGGCTTTGGCGTTCGTTCCCTAATTGATCGATAAAGGGATTATTATCCGCAGTTCTAGAGGAGGACACTTGTGAAGCAGGTTTCTCTCCAGGAGAAGGTTGCTGTAGAGAATTAATTCTTTCCTCTAGCTGTTGTGAGGTTAGTCGAGAGGGTTGGGTAGGAGTATTGCCACTATTAGGTATGGTGTCAAGAGATGGGGGGACAACTGGTGAGATATTAGTTGGTAAGCTGCTTGTCTTGGAAGATAGCCTGGGTGGCAAATCCCGCAGCTTAGGGAGAGTACCAGGTTGGGTACTTGACCCTGTAGGATTTTGTGCAAGATTTGGTAATATAGCAATTTCTTGGCCTGGGATTTTGCTAGATGGTGCGATTGCCCCATTACTTGCTTTGGAAAGAGTTGAAGTCTTCCCTTGAGGTATTGTCAGTGCATTTAGAGGTGGCGCTGTAGAGAAACTAGAATTAGGAGCTGTTAGAGGTGCTTGGGGTAAAGTGGATGTAGAAAGTGGAGGAGTGGAACCTAGCAAATTATCTGATGGATTGCTGAGTCCAGGCTGAGGCGTGGGAAAGTTTAGTGAGGGTGAAGTTTCTAAAGCAGCCTTTACTGCTGCTGGATCTGAGGTTTTGGCTGTCTGCTGTTGCTTTTCTCTAAGGTTGTTAGCATATTGCCAAGTAACTGGTAAAAAACCTACACCTAATACTAATACTGCGGCAACAGGGGCCCAAGTAGGGAGCCTCAGAGTGGAACTGCTGTTGAGAGTTGGGAGTGCCATGACATCAGTTGAGTATTCATCTAAAGCACTGGCCAAATCGAATAGTTGCAGCAGACTAAGTTTAATTACGGGGCCAGATGATTGGTTAGCGAGAGAACCGAGAAATAAGTTGTGAGTTAAATGGCTGCTTGGTTCTAAGCGGATATTTGCCCCAGGAATCTGGGTACTAAAAGAATTTAATGTTTTTGTAGAGGACTTTAATTCCGGTTCACCTAATGCTGTGCTTGACTCCTGGGTGTCGGAGAAACTTACGCAAAAGCTTTCTGGAGACTGTTGGAGGAATTGCTGTACGTAGCTTGTGACTGCATCACATAAAGCTTCAAGTTGATCGCGATCGCCTCGAATTGGAACTTTGTGTTCTTCTGGTAGTCGGGGATCATCAAAACGAAGCTCAAAGCTCAGGTGCTTGAGGACAGTTTTCCCCATCCAACGCGACAGAGAGGAGCTTTGCGCGAATACTTCTAGCGTGCAAGTAGGGGGTGTGTAGCAACGAATGACAGAATTTGATAGAGGCATAGCAGGAACTGCGAAGAAGACTATTTGAGATTTTGCAAAAAATTGAGCCAGTTGCTTGCAAAGAAAAGTTGAAAAGGCGGATTCTTCCACTCAGAACTTTGTCAGGTTCCTTCTGTGATGTGCAAAGAGGCAGCAGTGTTGATAGTGCATTGCCCAAGAACTAACGATCATCAAAAGAGAATCCTTATCTAGCAAACTTTCATGAGCGAATTTTGGTTGAGGAATTTCAAATCTAAAATTTAAAATTTTGTTGAACGGTCTATAAGTGCTAGCCAAAGACGGCGATGCCCACCAGGAGCGCTGTAAAAAAGTAAATCTACAAGCAGTTTTAGGGCCAGGTTGGTTAGTAAATCTGTTGAGATTTTTTCGTCCTCTTCCATCCGCTCTTGGTAGGTGTTGCAAAAAGCATCAATATAATCTCCAAGTAAAGCAGCCTGGTGAGGTTCCCGGTTATTTTCTGCCATTTGTTCCAACAGACCGACAGCGCGGCGAATCAATTCCTGGTGCTGTTTGGCTAGGTAGCAGATGATCAAAACAAGCGATCGCGCTTCTTCGACATCTAGCTTTTTTCGCCCTCCTTGACCTTTACGTAGGGGATTTGATTGGCGCAGTCGCCATAAAGCTACGCGGTCTGGCACTCTTGACTCTAAATTCAGATCAGTTGCCGCCGAAAGCATAGCCTCTGAACCAATCCCAGTTAAGGTTTCTAGCGCCAACAGCACTAAGTCTAGTTGGGTTTTGATATTGTCCCATTGAACTGTGTTTGGGGCTGGAAGCTTGATTAAATCCTCCCACTGGGAATTTGGAGTGGCTGAGTTGGCGGCCGAGTGCATAACTTTTAGCATAGGTGATCAAGCTGATAAAGGATGTTGCTGTTACCCATTTTGAAACCAGACTCTTAAGAATCAAGCTTGGTTTCCCATAGCTCTAAGCCAGAGGCTTCATCTAGCTTTTTTATGTGGTAAACAGCAGGTATCTTTGTCCTACTCTAGATTAAAATTTATTTTCGACAAAGTAGAAAAGTATGAATTCTAGTTAAGGTTTACCCGACTTTGGCTGCTAGTTCCGTACAAGAGTATAAATAGACTATTGTTTTAAATGCTAATCGCTAATTATCGCTAAGTAATTATCTAGAATACCTCCTAATTTATTTGCAGCTTTAAATTTTGAAATTTATTGATGTTTATTATTTGGTCTTCATGTATACATAATTACTATACAAATTTTTTGCCTGTTTGCTAAAAGTGCTGCTTGCTGCTGGGCATAATCCCACCCCAGTTTCGCTTGTGTGTAGCCTGTTATTTCAGGGCAGGCTAGCCAACATCAGGACGATTGATGTCTCTATGTAACTGATGACAAACTTAAAAATTTGATAAAGTCAGCGTTTGAAGATGTTGGGCGATTGATTTATTCCAACTTAGTTGGTACTATAGCTCTAACCGCGAACCACGCACATATTAGAACTCATTTGTAAACTTAATGGGCAGAGGTAATAGCTTAGACATTTACCAAAACCCATTATTCAATATGGGTTACAGATAATTCACTGGTAAGAATAGTAACGCAATATAACAAATATGAAAAAGCATTTTTTTGCCTTTTCAATGATAGCTTGTGCTGTCGGTGTAATTATACCAACTCAGGCATTGGCGGTTAAGCTATACGGTGCTGGTAGTTTGCGTGATAGCCTCACAGAAGTAGCTGAATCTTTTAACGATAAATATGGGATTCCAGTAGAAACGCGATTTGGCCCGTCTGGGTTAACACGAGAATTTATAGAACAAGAATTCTCCGAAACTGGAAAATCCGCAGATGTTTTTGCTAGTGCAGATATTGAGAACCCTCAGACATTGTTTGAAGAAGGTTTAAGCAAACCTGTAGTAAACTTCACTAGCAACCGCATGACTGCTGTTGTGAGATCAGGACTTGGGATCACATCAGATAATTTGTTGGATTTTTTGCTAAAACCCGAAATCAAGGTGGGAACCTCCACCCCCATAGCAGATCCATCTGGTGACTATGCATGGCAAATATTTGATAAAACCAATCAGGTTAAATCTGGTAATTCTCAAATTCTGAAGAATAAAGCTTTGCAATTAGTAGGTGGTAATCCTAATGCTCCTATAGTTCCTAATGGCAAAAATAATTTAGTCTACTTTCTAGAAGAAACAAAGCAGGCAGATATATTTTTATCTTATTACACCAGTGGGAAGACTGCCCAAGCAGTAGAAGGTGGTGAAAATCTGCAAATAGTAGAGTTACCTGACTATTTAGCAACGAAAGCTAATTATGGATTGGCTACACTGAAAAATGCCGATCCTGATGGTGAAAAATTAGCTGAATATATTTTGTCACCAGATGGACAAGAAATTTTGGCAAAGTATGGATTTAGCGCCCCTTCTACTTCTGTTCCTGAGCATCAAGGTGCTGGTGGAATTTTACTGGCTTTAGGTTTAACTTTAATTTTGAACAAAAAGCAATTAATGCAATCAGAATCCCAGAGCTAGAAAACTTATTAATCTTGTCTCGTTTTGAATAAACATTTTTGTCATAAAACAAATAATTAAAACATGAAAAATTTCGATATTTTGCCTCGTCAAATTATACCGTAGATTACATTATCTTCATCTATACCACTATCCACAACCTTTTGGAGTAGCTAATTCTAACAATTTGAACTAAATCGGGCTACTAATTTTCTGCCTTATCCACGCACGAAATCCTTTCATTGTTGTATTTCTGCCATTGGTTTTACTGAGCATCAAATATTCGGGAATTACTTGCTGAATTGGTAAATTGGGGAAAATAGAACTGGTATTTGATTCTAGATATTTACCATTGAACAGCACGTTTATTTCCAGTTTTCTTCCATTCCATCGCCACAGTTCTGGTACTCTCAAATCTTGATAATTATTGAAACGAGTCCGGGAGGTAATATCAATTTCAATAGCCAAATCTGGAGGCGGGTCAATTTCTAAATTTATTCTATCTTTGCCTCTAACTCTAGCTTCATTTTGGATATAGAAACAATCATCGGGTTCTACCCCAGCATTCATAGTTTCCTTATCAAAAGTTGTAGAACCTAAACTCCAAAATTCCAAATCGAGTTCTTCTAATAAAAGTTTTACCAAATCCCCAATAATAACTTTAGCTACTTCATGCTCTGGCAATGGAGCCATTATTTCCAGCATCCCTTGACTGTAACCTATGCGTGAACTCCGATTGTCTCCTAGTTCTGCTAAAATTCGTTTGTATGCCGGCCAGGAGACATCTTTGATCAACAACTGATGACCGGCTTTAACAATTAGTTGATTGAGTTCAAGTAACATAGCATTTTTGCTCTTTATTTTATGTGAGCAACGGTAACACCAGTACCACCATCTGCTTGTTCTGCTGGTTCGTAGTTGTTCACTCTGGGATGCTGTTGCAAAAAGGCGTGAACTCCTTGTCGCAGTTTGCCAGTGCCATACCCGTGAATAATCCAAACTGGGCCTGTAGCTTCCGAGATGGCTTTATCTAAAATGTATTCGGCATCAGCTACCCGTTTACCACGCAAATCGATGGTATTTTGCGAAGTCCGAATTTCTGGGACACTTTGCGGTGGTGGGGTTACTGCTGCTGGGGCTGGTTTGGGTTTGACGATTGGTTCGGGTTTTTGACCATCTAGAGATTCTACATCTTGCAATTTCACGTTCATCTTCATTAGCCCAAAGCGAACGCTTAACTCGCCATCTTCATCGGGAGCGGTGATTACATCTGCGATCTGTCCCAATTTTGGAATGCGGACGCGATCGCCTACTTTGGGCATAAATCCAGCTTTTGGTTTTGCTGGCGTTGCTGGCTGATAAAGTTGGCCAATTTGATTCAAAGCATTGGTAGCTTGCTGGGCCTCTTGGGCTGTGGGCGTACCTTTCTGCAAACGGCGAATTACTTGGGCAATTTCACCTTTTGCTTGAGCGATCGCTTGTTGGACTGCTATTTCTTGTGAAGCCCGCAAACTACTTTCCCTTTCCTCCAAACTTGCAGCTTTTGCGGATACTTGTTTGTATAAACGTTCCGCTTGCTGCAACAAATTTTGGGCTTCGGCTGCTTTGGTTTCCTGACGACGGCGTTGGGCTTCTAAGCCAGCAATTACTTGGTTAACTTCATCTGTAGCCTCTCCAACTTGGGTTTTTGCCTGTTGTACAACTTCTGGCTTTAATCCCAAGCGTAGGGCAATAGTTAAGGCGTTAGAACGTCCTGGGATGCCCCACAACAGACGATAAGTAGGCGAGAGAGTACTTTCGTCAAATTCTACAGAGGCATTTTCAAAGCGATCATCTTCGTATTTCAGGGCTTTTAATTCCCCGAAGTGAGTGGTGGCGATCGTTAGCTGGGCATGGTTAGCTAAATATTGCAACAAGGCGATCGCTAAGGCACTTCCTTCAACTGGATCGGTTCCTGCGCCGACTTCATCGAGTAAAACGAGTGATTGGGGATTGGGGATTAGGGATTGGGGATTAGGAATTTCCTTTTCCCCAGTCCCCAGTTCCAAGTCTCCATTCCCTAATGCTTCTAAAATCCGACTAATGCGGCGGATGTGTCCAGAAAATGTGGATAAACTTTGCTGCAAAGATTGTTCATCGCCAATATCTGCTAGCACTTTATCAAACCAAGGTATTTCTACTGGTTCGCGGGCGGGGACAAATAAACCCACTTTGGCCATCAATGCTGCTAACCCTAGAGTTTTTAAGGTTACAGTTTTACCGCCAGTGTTTGGCCCGGTAATCGTCACTACCCGGATTAGCGGATTTATCAGCAAATCTACAGGAACTACTGGTTGCCCTTGTTCGTGCTGTTGCTGCCACACTAACAAAGGATGTCGCAAATTCCGCAAGGTAATGATTTCACTATCTCCACGCTGAATAAATCGCGGGGGATTCGCTCCTAGCCAGTAGCTATACCGCGATCTAGCGGTTGCGAGATCCAAAGTGGTAGCGATCGCTAATAATCTTTCTAAATCTGGTTTGACTGCGGCTACAAGTTCAGTCAAAGCACGGCGAACCGCTTCTTCTTCTGCTTGCTCTCTTCTAATTATTTGCCGCAGTTGGTTGCCCAAAGGCACTACTGAATTCGGTTCCACATATAGCGTGGCACCGCTAGTAGAAGTATCGTGGACAATACCGGGGATGGCATCTTTTTGGGGTGCTTTTACGGGGATCACAAAGCGATCGCCCCGTTGCGTAATTAGCTGTTCTTGAACTGCGCCAGATTTTGCCTGTAATATATTTTGCAGCTTTTGAGTAATCTGGCTGCGTACTCGCCGCAAGTCTGTGCGAATTTCTCCCAGTTTTTGACTCGCGCGGTCAGTTACCTGGGCCCGTTCATCAATACATCGGTGAATTTCTTGCTCTAATTCTGGATAAGTTCGCAAATCGGCAACCAAATCAGTCAATATCGGCAAATCTTCCTGATTGTCAATGACACGGCGCAAATTTCTAGTACCAGCGAGGGTGGTAGCGATCGCTAACAGTTCATCCCCTGCTAAAACTCCACTGCGTTCTGCCCGTTCTAAGGAATCGCCAATATCTTGAATTCCCTCAAATGACAGTCCCGTGGTCAAGCGAGTTTCCAGCTGGTAGACTTCTTTGGTTTGCTCTAACAACTGTTCGCTTTGGATCTGAGAATCAGGTATTTTCAGATGACGCGCAGCTGTCGCCCCCAGCTTGGTTGCCGCAAAGGTGGCAAGGTGCTGGCAGAGGCGATGCCATTCTAATAGTTCTAAGGTTTCAGATTGGATCAAGGTTTCAACATCTAATCTGAAATTATCGTAACAATTCTAGCTCCTAGATGGCTAAATCTTAAAGGAGAAAATTTTCCTTTAGTGAATGGTCGAGAGGTATATTCGCTCTCTACTTCTTATTGTATTAATGTATTTTATGCTACATCAATATTTTTATTGACTTTAGCTCCGATGGAAAACGCCAAAAAAACTGATTAAGCAGCAACTATTTCTTGTGCTAGAACATAAGGCTGAACGATGAGAGTATTAAATCGTTTAGTGCGATCGCTATTCCATTCTCCTATTTGTACTATCGTTGGTTTGGTAATTAATTGCTCATCAATCCATAGTTCCACTGATGGGGTGTTATCACTGGCGATCGCTACTCCAACATCCACCAAGTTTAGCTCAAGCGCCACCAAAATTACTGCATCTCTTTGTACATGAGGAATTAGCCACTCCCATTCTGCCTCATCCAAAATTTCTGTTAATTCCGCTCTTAAATCCGACATTATTCCTCAATTTTTATTGGCTAAGAAACTATTCTACATTAATTACTAGAGACGCGATTCATCGCGTCTCTACTTCCAACTCTTGTACAGACGCGATTCATCGCGTCTCTACTTCCAACGATTCATCGCGTCTCTAAACCTCTGATTTCATCTCATCAATTTCAAATAAAGATACGATGACTCCAGCGATGGGAATAGATATAAAAACCCCTAATAAACCTGCTACTTTAGCGCCTACTAGCAAAGCAAAGAATACTACTACAGGATTAAGATTCAGCGCATCTTGCATAATTCGAGGTGAAATCAAGTTGTCTTGTATCTGCTGAAGAACAATACAAGCTATTAAGACTTTCAATGCTAACCAAACACCTTGAGACAAGACAACTAAAGTAACTGTGCTTACTCCTAATGTTGCTCCTATGCCAGGAATGATATCAAGAATGCCGACTATTATTGACAATATCAAAGCAAAAGGTACTTTTAATACTAAAAAAACTAAAAAAGTCGTACTTGTGAGAAATGCGCTTAATAACAACTGACCTCTAAAAAATCCTAGAAACGAGCGTCTGATTATTTTTGTAAATCTACTTCGGCGATGTTTTGGTACTATTTTTATGGTAAAATTCCACAACTTGTCTCCATCTAGCAACATAAAGAAAGCCACAACTGCAATCAATATAAAGGTAAGGAAATTCGTCATGAATCCTTGTAAAACAGCCAAGCTAGTAACAAGACTAGATACAGCTTGGTTTCGCAATTGTTCTTGAATAAAACTTAAATTTATCTGTAAATTACGGTTTCGCAAAAACTTTTCTAGTTGCTCTAATAGAGGTAATAAAGAATTTACAAAGCCAGTTATACTGTCAATTAATTGTTGTCCTTGAGATAAAACCGTTAAGCCGACAGTAATTATCAGACTGCCAATAACCACAATGCTGAACAAGAAAACGACACTAACAGCTACCCCGTGGGGCAAAAAACGCCGCAGCCATTGTACAGGATAGCTGAGTAAAAAAGCTAAAATTGCAGCAAATGTAAAAATAACAATGACCGCTTCAAAGTAAGCTAAAAGTTGTACAATTGCCCAGCCAGAAGCAACTAAAAGTAAAAAGCGGACTAACGCCAGATTATTTAATCGTTCCCAAAAATTCTTGGCTTCAAAGCCGCTCATATATATGTTGTTTAGAGAGAAACTTATGGTAAATTTGCCTAGCAGTTGCATTTAAGCACAAAGTTAGACTTTATTGCTAGAGCACATTGACCTTAAACATACAGAGGCCAAGGCGCGATCGCTACCTCCCTAAAGCATATATCTGAACTTGTCTAGCTTATCGTCCTAAATCATGCATCTGGTTAATTACTGTGGCACACTTTTGTGTCAACGCCTCCAATTCCTCTTTATTACTGGAACTGGGAGCATCAATCAAATTACCAATTCTCACGGTGATGGGAACTGCGCGAGGTAGGGACGAGCCTTTTTGTAAAATCTTCTCAGTACCCCAGACACTTACGGGTAATATTGGAGCTTTTGCTTTCGCCGCTAGCAGCAGTGCGCCTCTTTTGGGGTCTGTAATTCGACCATCTGGGGTGCGAGTACCTTGCAAGAAAACACCGACAGCCCAACCATTATTGAGATATTCTAGGGCGGAACGGATGGCATTGCGATCGGCACTTCCTCGACTTACGGGGTAAGCACCATACAATTTAATCGCTTGCGCCAAAACTGGGATTTTAAATAACTCTTCCTTAGCCATGTACGCTACTGGACGACGTACACAGTTGGAGACAATTGGCGGGTCAAAGTAACTAGCGTGATTACTCACTACCAATAACGGCCCTGATTGGGGGACATTCTCCGTACCATAAATCTGGCCCCGAAAGTAAGCGTGAAGCATGGGGCTAACGACCGACCATTTAAAGGCGTGGTAAAGTGCCAGACTGATAAACGGTTCGCGGTTTCTGTCCACAGAAGATAATTCAAATCAGACTGAATTTAGCATACGCGATCGCAAGGCCCAGAGCAAACGCAAAAAGCATTGCAGATGAATTGCTTCACCCATCTGGGAATACTAACTCCAGAAAATATTAGGATTTAGCAGTATGAATACCACTACAGTAAGTATTCCCGGATATCGCATCAGTGAAGAACTTTACAATGGTTCCAGAACGCTGGTTTATCGAGGGTATCGAGAGATTGATTCATTACCAGTAGTGATTAAACTCCTGAAAAATCCTTATCCGAGTTTCAGTGAACTCTTGTGGTTTCGCAATCAGTACACTATCGCTAAAAATCTCAACTCACCCTTAATTATCCAAACTTATAGCCTGGAACAATACCAAAATGGCTATGTGTTGGTGATGGAAGATTTTGGAGGGATTTCTCTTAAAGATTATTTCACCTCGGTAGAGACGCGATATATCGCGTCTCTACAAGAGGTTTTAGAAATTGCGATCGCACTATCCAACATCTTAGATATACTCTACCACTCGCGCATTATTCATAAAGATATTAAACCTGCCAATATTTTAATTAATCCCGAAACAAAACAAGTTAAATTAATTGACTTTAGTGTTGCATCTTTACTGCCACGAGAAACTCAAACCTTAATTAGCCCCAATGTGTTAGAAGGAACACTGGCTTATATTTCGCCAGAACAAACTGGACGAATGAATCAAGGAATTGACTACCGCACAGATTTTTATTCTTTGGGCGTAACTTTCTACGAATTACTGGCTGGAAAATTACCATTTCAGTCAAAGGATGCGATGGAGTTGGTGCATTGCCATATCGCAAAAACAGCGCCTTTAATACATGAAATTAATTCAGAAATTCCATTTGTATTCTCAGAAATTGTTAGCAAACTGATGGCGAAAAATCCCGAATACCGCTATCATAGCGCCTTAGGATTGAAGTATGATTTAGAAAAGTGCTTGCTTCAACTCAAAGAAACAGGTAAAATTGGAAATTTCCCAATTGCACAACAGGATGT
The DNA here is from genome assembly GCF_003113895.1 of Nostoc commune NIES-4072. Classification (NCBI taxonomy): domain Bacteria; kingdom Bacillati; phylum Cyanobacteriota; class Cyanophyceae; order Nostocales; family Nostocaceae; genus Nostoc; species Nostoc commune. Next base: position 6,162,577 of record NZ_BDUD01000001.1, read on the forward strand.
GTGCGATCGCTTCATTATTCCTGATAAATTATATGGCAGAGAAACCGAAGTAAAAACCCTATTGCAAGCATTTGAAAGAGTCAGCCTTGGGGCAACCGAAATGATGCTAGTTACTGGCTTTTCGGGGATTGGAAAAACTGCGGTTATAAACGAAGTTCATAAACCTATTGTTAGGCAATATGGTTATTTTATCAAAGGCAAATATGACCAATTTAATCGCAATATTCCCTTCAGCGCATTTGTGCAAGCCTTCCGAGATTTAATAGGGCAACTATTGAGTGAAACTGATACCAATTTGCAACAGTGGCAGGATAAAATTATTACAGCGTTGGGTGAAAATGCCCAAGTTATTATTGAGGTCATCCCAGAACTAGAACGAATTATTGGTTCTCAACCTCCGGCTGTAGAACTATCTGGAATGGCGGCTCAAAATCGCTTCAATCTGCTGTTTGAGAAATTTATTCAAATTTTCACCACACTAGAACATCCCTTAGTAATCTTTTTGGATGACTTGCAGTGGGCAGATTCGGCATCATTGAAGCTGATGCAGTTACTCATGGATCAATCCCAGAGGGGCTACTTGTTGCTGCTTGGGGCATACCGAGATAATGAGGTCTTCTCGGCACATCCTTTAATGTTGACATTAGATGAAATAGGCAATGCAGGAGCGGTAATTAACAATATTATCCTCAGTCCATTATGTCAAGTAAGTGTGAATCAGTTGTTAGCAGATAGCCTTAATTGTCAACTGGAATTAGCACAGCCATTAACGCAACTGGTATATCAAAAAACCAAAGGAAATCCCTTTTTCACCACCCAGTTTCTCAAGGCATTGCATCAGGATAATTATATTCAATTTAATTTTCAAAGCGGGCATTGGCAATGTAATATTGCCCAAATCAAGCAATTGGCGCTGACAGAAGATGTGGTGGAGTTTATGGCACAACAATTGCAGAAACTAACACCAGCAACTCAGGAGGTTTTAAAACTGGCGGCTTGTATTGGTAATCAGTTTGATTTGCATACCTTGGCGATTGTTTATCAACAATCCCAAACCGAAACCGCCGCCGCATTGTGGAAAGCATTACAGGAAGGTTTGATTTTACCACAGAGCGAAGTTTATAAGTTTTATGTAGGTCAAGAAAATCAAGCCAGTAATCAAGAAATCGCTCATGCTGTAGCATATAAATTTTTGCACGATCGCGTCCAACAAGCCGCTTACTCACTGATTCCTGAAGATCATAAACAGATAACCCATGTCAAAATTGGCCGCCTGCTGTGGCAAAATACCCCTGAAGCTGAACTAGAAAATCAAATTTTTGCGATCGCTAATCAGCTAAATATTGGGCTTGAACATTTCCATCAACCTGAAGAACGCCATGAACTTGCACAGTTAAATCTCATGGCTGGGAAACAAGCAAAAGCCTCAACTGCATACAGTTCAGCAATTGCTTATCTGAAAATAGGTATTCAATTGCTACCATTTAACCCTTGGGAATCTGACTACAATTTAACTTTAAGCTTGTATAACGAAGCAACCGAAGCTAGTTATCTGTGCGGTGAAAATGGCGCAATGGAAGATTTTGCCCAGGAAATTTTACAATACGCCAAAGCTATCACTGATACAGCTAATGTATGTGAAGTAAAAATTGAAGCTTACACAGTCCAAGGAAAATTATTGGCAGCGATCGATACAGCTATGCAATTTTTGCAGCCAATAGGTATTGAGTTTCCTAAAGAACCGACAGATGAGGATTTTGTTCTCGCTTTGCAAGAGACTCAAGCTATCTTAAGTGACAAAACAATTGCTGAATTAGTTGATTTGCCAGAAATACAGAATCTGGAATTACGTGCAGCCTTGCGTGTCTTAGTTAAAGTAACTACTCCTGCTTATCTGGCAAAACCTGAACTCCATCGCTTGCTAGTGCTGAAAGAAGTTGCTCTTTCTATAAAATACGGAAATACTTCCGGTTCTGCCTTTACTTACTCAGTTTATGGACTCATGCTTTGTGGTCAACCAAATAGTATCTCAACAGGTCATGAATTGGGTAAGTTAGCGTTGCAACTGCTGTCCAAATTTCAAAATCAGGAATACGAAGCAAGAGTCGTTTTAGTAGTTCATCATTTTGTTACTCACTGGAAAGAACCTGTAATAACAACCCTCAAACCATTACTACAAGCTTATGCCATTGGGCTAGATACTGGGGATTTAGAGTATGCTGGTTATGCTGCCTACATTTATTGCTTCCAAGCTTACATCGCTGGTCAAGAACTAACCAAACTAGCTAATGAATTAGAGATTTATGGAGCAGCAATAGAAAAAATTAACCAAAAAACCGCACTCAATTATAACAATATTTATCACCAAGTAATCTTAAATTTAATTGAGTCAAAAACCACTCCTTGGGAATTAGTTGGTGCAGCATACAATGAAAGTTCAATGCTGACGTTACATGAACAAACTAATGATGGCACTGGTTTATGGCATTTATTTGTCAACAAATTGATGCTTTGTTATCTGTTTCAAAAACTAGATTTGGCGGTGCAATATGATTTCAAAGCTAAACAATATTCCGGTTCAGGATATGCGATGGTGAACACTCCAGTGCTGAACCTTTATGATTCGCTGTTGCAATTGGCTTTATTTCCTACGTCGTCATCCGGAGAACAACAGAGGATTTTACAGCAAGTAGCAGAAAATCAGGACACCATGCAACAATGGGCAAATTATGCACCCATGAATCATCAGCATCGATTCGAGTTAGTGGAGGCAGAAAAGTGTCGGATACTAGCACAAAAAACCGCAGCAATTGAATTTTACGATCGCGCCATTTCTCTTGCTAAAGAAAATGGCTACATCCAAGAAGCAGCACTTAGCAATGAACTTGCTGCCAAATTCTACCTTGATTGGGGCAAAGAAAAAATTGCCCAGGTTTATATGCAAGAAGCTTACTACTGCTATACCAGTTGGGGAGCCAAAAGCAAAGTAGATGACTTAGAACAACGCTACCCAGAACTTCTGCGGGCCATTCTCCAACAAAAAAATCCCAAACTTAATTTGCAAGAAACACTGAGCAACAATGTTGCATTTAGTAATATTCACTCTTCAACCCATATCTCAAGTTCCGCCAGTAGCAATTCGGTGCTAGACTTTGGCTCTGTCTTTAAAGCCTCCCAAGCAATCTCTACCGCAATTCACTTAGATGAGCTAATCGAGAAGCTAACTCAGATTATTCTCGAAAATGCTGGTGCTGATCGGTGTGCGTTAATTCTCTTTCAGAATGGCTCATGGGAAGTGCGAGCGATCGCCACTCTAGAAGGTACTATGTTGCAAGCAGCACCTTTAGATAATCATTCTGGTATTCCAATCAAACTGATTCAGTATGTGAAAAACACTCTAGAAACAGTTGTAATTGATGACCTTAAAACCCATTTGCCTAATGTGATTGGGGAATATATGCGCCAGCATAAACCCAAGAGTGCGCTGTGTATGCCAATTCGGAATCAGGGGAAGCTACTGGGGATTTTGTACTTAGAAAATCAGCTAACAATAGGTGCATTTGTAGGCGATCGCTTAGATACATTAAAATTATTAACCAGTCAAGCGGCAATTTCTCTAGAAAATGCCTTACTCTACAACACCCTAGAGCAAAAAGTAGACCAGCGTACCCAAGAACTTCATCACAAAAATCAGCAATTATCCTCTACTCTCCAAGAACTACAACAAACCCAAGCTCAATTGATTCATGCTGAAAAAATGTCGAGTTTAGGGCAAATGGTAGGTGGAATTGCCCATGAAATAAATAACCCAATTAGCTTTATTTCCGGTAACATTATATATCTAAAAGAGCATTTTCAAGATTTGCTAGAGGTTATTAATCTTTATCAACAGCAATATCCACAACCTACTACCGAAATTCAAGCTTATCTCAATGAAAAAGATTTAGATTATGCGATCAAAGACGTACCAAATATGTTGAATTCTATGCAACAAGGTAGTCAACGTATTCAGAATATTGTCTTATCTTTGCGAAATTTTGCCAGACTTGATGAAGCCGATATCAAAGCCGTCAATATTCATGAGGGTATTGAGAATACTTTGGTAATTCTGCAACACCGACTTAGTGAAATTGAAATTATCAAAGACTATGCTGAACTTCCGCAAGTGAATTGTCACGCCAAACAAATCAATCAGGTAATTATGAATATCTTGAATAATGCCATTGATGCCTTAAATGAAGTCCAAAAAACAAGTACCATTACAATTCGTACAGCACTAAGCAATTCTTTAACTAAGAGTGTGAGTATTCGTATTGCCGATAATGGGATTGGAATTTCTGAAGAAATCCAAAAACGAGTATTTGACCCCTTCTTTACCACAAAAGCTGTCGGTAAAGGAACGGGATTAGGATTAGCAGTAGCCTACTCCATTATCTCAACTCATGGCGGACAAATTAATTTCGTTTCTAAATTAGGACAGGGGACGGAATTTGAGATTATCCTACCTGTCGGAAGATGAAGGTGGAAAGAGGTAGAACAGAATTTATGAGTGAAATTGCAGTGTTATAAAATTCCTTACTGTATCTGGGAATACTAAATGCTGAGGTCTTAAAAATTTAAAAGTATGGTTAGCACTATAGTTAGTATTCCCGGATATCGTATCAGTGAAGAACTTTACAATGGTTCAAGAACCCTAGTTTATCGAGGGTATCGAGAGGCTGACTCATTACCTGTAGTGATTAAATTGCTGAAAACTGATTATCCGAGCTTTAGCGAACTGGTACAATTTCGCAATCAGTACACCATTGCCAAAAATCTTAACTCACCTCTAATCATCGAAACCTATAGCCTGGAACCTTATCAAAATGGCTATGCGTTAGTAATGGAAGACTTCGGGGGGGTTTCGTTGAAGGAATGGGGAGTCAGGGGAAGCGTAGAATCTCTAATAGAGTTTTTACGGATTGCGATCGCATTGTCTAACACCTTAGATATACTCTACCGCTCGCGCATTATCCATAAAGATATCAAACCCGCCAATATTCTAATTAACCCCAAAACCAAACAAGTCAAATTAATTGATTTTAGTATTGCCTCTCTGCTACCAAGAGAAACTCAAACTCTCCTCAATCCAAATGTGCTGGAAGGAACGCTGGCTTATATTTCACCAGAACAAACTGGACGAATGAATCGCCAGATTGACTACCGCACTGATTTTTATTCAGTCGGTGTGACTTTTTACCAATTACTCACTGGAAAATTACCATTTCAGTCAGAAGATGCGATGGAGTTGGTACATTGTCATCTTGCGAAAACAGCAACCTTAGTACATGAAATTAATTCAGAAATTCCATCTGTGCTTTCTGCAATTGTCAGTAAGTTGATGGCAAAAAACTCTGAAGACCGCTATCAGAGTGCATTAGGGCTAAAATACGACTTAGAAAACTGCTTGATTCAATTGCAGGAAACGGGTACAATAGAAAACTTCCCAATTGCCCAACGGGATTTGTGCGATCGCTTCGTGATTCCTGATAAAATTTATGGACGAGAAACTGAAGTTAAAACCCTACTGCAAGCATTTGATAGAGTAAGCCTTGGCGCAACCGAAATAATGCTCGTTGCTGGGTTTTCCGGCATTGGAAAAACAGTAGTTGTCAATGAAGTTCATAAACCCATTGTGCGGCAACGCGGCTATTTTATCAAAGGGAAATATGACCAATTTGGGCGCAATATTCCCTTCTCTGCTTTTGTGCAAGCATTCCGGGATTTAATGGAGCAATTATTAACAGAAAGTGATATCCAAATTCAGCAATGGAAAACTAAAATATTAGAGGCTGTTGGTGAAAATGGGCAGGTAATTATTGAAGTAATTCCCGAACTGTCAAGAATTGTTGGCGAACAACCGCCAGCGATAGAGTTATCAGGAACGGCGGCAGAAAATCGCTTTAATTTATTATTTAAAAAATTCACTCAAGTCTTTACCAGTGCATCACATCCCTTAGTAATATTTTTAGATGACTTGCAATGGGCAGATTTGGCATCGCTCAAGTTAATGCAGCTATTAATGACTGATACAAGTCATCTTTTCATTATTTGTGCGTACCGTGATAATGAAGTCAATCCAACACATCCATTGATATTGACTTTGAATGAAATTGCGAAATCACAAGCTACGATTAATACGATTACTTTAGCACCACTGAGTCAAGGGCAAGTCAATAAGTTAATAGCTGATACGCTCAAATGTTCAGAAGATTTAGCATGGCATCTTTCTGTATTGATTTATCAAAAAACTAAAGGAAATCCGTTTTTTGCCACACAGTTTCTCAAAGCATTACATCAAGATGGATTAATCAACTTTGATGTTGAGTTAGGCTGTTGGCAATGCAATCTATCACAAGTGACGGCTCAAGCAGTTACAGATGACGTTGTAACTTTCATGAGTTTGCAACTGCAAAAATTACCGCGATCGACTCAAAATGTCTTGCAGTTAGCAGCTTGTATTGGCAACTCTTTTGATTTATCAACTTTGGCGATTGTTTCGCAGCAATCGGAAATTGAGACAGCTGCGGCTTTGTGGAAAGCTTTGCAAGAAGGGTTGATTTTACCAATTGGTGATGTTTATAAGTTTTATGTGGGGCAAGAAAATCAAGCACGTACATCACAAAATCAACTGATTGTTACATACAAATTCTTACACGATCGCGTCCAGCAAGCCGCCTATTCTCTAATTCCCGACGACCAAAAACAGACGACTCATTATCAAATCGGAAAACTACTGCTGCAACAGATTTCCGCACAAGCAACAGAAGACCGGATTTTTGAAATCGTCAACCAATTAAATCACGGAACTGCTTTAATTACCCAACCAACACAACGAGAAGAATTAGCTCGACTCAATTTAATTGCTTGTCGCAAAGCTAAAAGTTCAACCGCCTATCAAGCAGCGCGTGAATATACCGATGTGGGATTATCTTTGTTGGGACAAGCTTGGCAACAACACTATGAAATGACCCTCGCTTTCCATGAATTAGCGGCAGAAGTGGCAATGCTGGGCGGTGATTTTGAGACGATGGAACAGTTCATTAATATTGTCATCGAACAGGCCCATGACTTACTAGAAAAGGTCAATGTTTACCGCATTAGGATTCAAGCCAAGGTTTCCCAAATGCAATTTACTCAAGTATTGGGCATCGGCATCAATCTCTTACAACAATTGGGGATAACGATTACCGAATCACCCACAATGGCAGATATTCAGCAATCAATCCAAGAAATTAGCGAATTCATTGGCGACCAAAAAGTTGAAGATTTTGCCAATCTCCCTGTCATGACCGATGCCAAAAAAATAGCCATTACCCAGATCGCCAGCAGTATCATGGCAACCGCTTACAGCTGTGGCTCTCTTTTGTATCCATTATTAACGACCTTGGTCGTCAAATTATCTCTGCAACACGGAAATATCTCTGTTTCTGCTACTAACTATGCTTGCTACAGCCTGGTTCTCTGTAACATCCAGAAAGATATAGATTTAGCTGCACAGTTTGGCCAGTTAGCATTGCATCTCGCTTCAAAATTCGATGATAAAGCGCCGAAACCTGAAGTATTTTTGCTGCTAGGTGGTTATATTCTCCACCGAAACTATCACATTGCAGAAACTTTACCCCTTTTGAAGGAGGGCTACACACTGGGGCTAGAGATTGGCAACCTGGAATATGCTGGATATTGCGCTCAAACTTTCTGTCGGAATGCTTTTTACTGCGGTCAACCCCTTGCTGAGTTGGAGCAAAATACACGCAATTACTATCATGCTTTAGTGCAATTGAAACAGTTAGGATCGGCAAATTCCTGTGCAATCTATTGGCAAGCGATTTTAAATTTACTGGGTTTTGCAGAACATCCCACTATTTTTTCTAGCTCTGCACTCCAAGAGGCAGAATTTCTGCCTCTGCTGCGGTCTGCAAATGATTGGCATAACTTATGTATGTTTTACTTATATAAGTTGACCCTTTGCTTTTTGTTTGGGGAATTTGAGGCAGCAAACAACCTTGTGCTTGAGTGCAGAAACTATTTCATGGGAGGTGCAAGTACAGTTGGCGAACCTGCATTTTATTTCTATGATTCTTTGATTGCTCTAGCACAATTAACTCAGAGATCGGGCGAAGTATCAACAGCATTAGAGCGAGTAGCAGAAAACCAAACTCTTTTACAGCACTGGGCGCACTATGCCCCAATGAACTATCAGCATAAGGTTGATTTGGTAGCGGCTGAAAAATGTCGAGTATTAGGACAAAAAACCGAAGCAATTGAGCTATACGATCTGGCAATTTCTCTTGCTAAAGCCAACGAATATATCCAGGATGAAGCCCTTGCCAACGAACTAGCAGCAAAGTTTTACCTAGATTGGGGTAAACAGCGCATTGCTGGAGAGTACATGATTGAAGCTTACTACGGCTATGCTCGCTGGGGTGCAAAAGCCAAAGTCGCTAATTTAGAAAAACGCTATCCCCAATTACTCGCTCCAGTATTACAGCAAACTCGTTCGGCTCTTTCCACTCATGAAACTATCTTTGCTGTGGGGACTGTCACTTCCACATCTGCCACTTCTAGCACCAACGTCTCATATACCCTAGATTTAAAAGCGATTCTCAAAGCTTCCCACACAATCTCCAGTGAAATCGAACTAGAAAAATTGCTCTCATCGTTACTGAGAATTGTCATCGAAAATGCGGGGGCTGATAAATGCGTGTTAATGCTGTTGCGAGACGATCGCCTGTTAATTAAAGGATCGATGTCCCAAGGAACACAGCCAGTTGTGTTGCAGAGAACTCCTGTTGAAGATAGCCAAGATATTCCCCACAAACTAATTTACAAAGTCAAGCACAGCAATCAAACTGTTGTCCTGATGGATGCGACAGCCGATCCGATTTTAGCCAATGACCCGTATATTGTGCGTCAACAGCCTAAAAGTATCTTGTGTAGCCCAATTTTGCATCAAGGCAAGTTGATGGGGATTTTATACCTGGAAAACAGTTTAGCCAAGGGAGCGTTCACGAGCGATCGCGTCGAACTGCTCAACTTACTTTGCGCTCAAGCGGCAATTTCTTTGGAAAATGCCCGACTTTATGAGCGATCGCAGCAATATGCTCAACAACTAGAGCGATCGTTTGAAGCATTAGAAAATGCCTTAAACGATTTACAGCAAGCACAAATCCAAATAGTTCAAAGCGAAAAAATGTCGGCGCTAGGTAACTTAGTTGCCGGAGTTGCCCACGAAATCAATAATCCCGTCGGCTGCATTATTGGCAACGTTGGTGCTGTCCAAAATTCCATCAATGACCTATTTGCGTTGATTGACCTCTACAACGATAAATTCCCTCAACCTGGGACTGAGATTGAAGAAGAATTAGAGACAATCGACCTAGAATATTTACGAGACGATTTACCCAAGTTAATTAGAGCGATGAAAGATGGGGGCGATCGCATTAAGTCTATCAGTAAGAGTCTTCGTACTTTTTCGCGTGCTGATAGCGATCAAAAGCAGTTATTTAACCTGCATGAAGGGATTGATAGCACCATCTTGATTTTACGCCATCGCCTCAAGGCTAATGAGACTCGTCCAGCCATTGAAGTTGTCACTAACTACGGTAATATTCCGGCAACTAATTGCTTTCCCGGTCAATTAAATCAGGTATTTATGAATATTCTTGCTAATGCTATTGATGCATTAGATGAATCAAATAATGGTCGGAGTTTTGCCGAAGTGAAAGCTAATTCTAACCGAATTACAATTCAAACATCGGTCGAAAATGACAGGGTAAAAATTGCCATTATTGATAATGGAAAAGGAATGAGTGAGGAGGTAAAACAAAAGATTTTTGACCATTTATTTACGACTAAATCTGTTGGTAAAGGAACGGGTTTAGGATTGGCGATCGCTCGTCAAATCGTTGAAGAAACGCACGGGGGCAAATTGAGTTGTAACTCAGTTCTGGGTGAGGGTACAGAATTTATTATTGAAATTCCGGTCTAAAATTTTCCTCTTGCTTTATAAACAATTTCATAGATTCTGGGAACACTAAATCTATAAGTATTAAACCAATTCGCAATTCGCAATGGGCTAACGCCCCGCTCCGCTAACGCAATTCGCAATTACGTTTTGTGACGGGGATTTAGACCCCGACACAAAACGTGCTGCCTATCTTGCTGGGGACTTAAACCCCCAAAGTTCGTTAAACCAGGTATTTATGAATATTCTAGCTAATGCTATTGATGCTTTAGAAGAATCAAATACTGGGCGAACTTTTCAGGAAATTAAGAAAAATCGTAACCAAATTACAATTAAAACATCTTTGGGAAATGGATGCGTAAAAATTGCGATCGCTGATAATGGCAATGGAATGAATGAATCAGTGAAACAAAAGATTTTTGATCACTTATTTACTACAAAAGGTGTGGGAAAAGGGACAGGATTGGGGTTAGCGATCGCTCGTCAAATCGTTGTAGAAAAACATGGAGGAGCGATCAAGGTAGATTCTAGACCAGGCGAAGGTACTGAATTTGCGATCCACTTACCGATGTAGTATATACCTACGTCTGCATATTCATAGGAATTTTCTGGAAATTTTCAGCCTAAATAGTTATCTCTGCTACTCCATGCTTACTCAATTCTACTTTTTCAGTCAAAATTCATTCTGTTAGCGGATAGCTAAGATTTAGCGCATTCTGACTCCTGACTCCTGAATTCTGTTTAATAAAGAATTAATCAGGCAAATCAGCAGCATTCTGGATATTTTTTAATATTAAGTCAGGGCTACTACGTTTAATTAAACCAGTTAGCACTTTACCAGGGCCAATTTCTATTACTTGCTGAATGCCGTTGGCTGGTAATTGTAGAGAAATTTCTCGCCATCTTACAGAACCAGTCATTTGTTTATTCAGACGCTGCTTTAAAATCTCAGCATCAATAGAGGCAATTGGTTCTACATTAGACAACACTGGTACAGTAGCTGGCTGAAATTCCACAGATTCTAAAATATCTTGAAATTCCGCAGCTGCTGGTGCTATTAAATGTGAATGAAATGCTCCAGAAACTTTTAAGGGAATAGCACGCTTTGCTTTAACTTGAGTCATTACCGCTTGAACAGCCTCAGTCGTGCCTGAAATTACTACCTGAGCCGAACTATTATCATTTGCTATCACCACATCAGGCGTTTGAGCAATGACTTTTTCTAACTGTTCGCAATCAAAATTCATCAAAGCTGCCATCATCCCACCGACGGCATTATCCATGAGTTCTGCACGGCGCTTTACAAGATATAAACCAGCTGACCATTCAAAGACACCCGCTACATAAAGGGCAGAATATTCTCCCAAACTGTGACCAGCAACTAAATCTGGCTGGTGTCCTCGTTCCCGGAGAAGGTCAGCAAGAATACTTTCTATCACATAAAGACTTGGCTGAGTGTATAGTGTCTGTGATAACTTTTCTTCTTGGTTTTGACAGATTTCAGTTACAGACCAGCCCAAAATCTCCTCAGCTTTAGCAAGCTTATCTTTAGCAGATGGTATATCTAATAAATCCATTCCCATTCCCAGCGTTTGGGAACCTTGTCCGGGAAACACCCATGCAGTTTTAGTCATTGGTCAATAGTCATTGGTCATTGGTCATTAGCTGGGGACTGGGGACTGGGGACTGGGGACTGGAGAGTAGGGACTGGAGAGTAGGGAGTGCAGGGGGGACAAAGTAACTTGAGTGATGATAACTTGCAACAAGTCTTTCTCCTTGTCCCCTTGTCCCCTTGTCCTCTTATCCATAACCAGTCCCCAATACCCAGTCCTCAGTCCCTATCTTCCCCATTGAAAAATTGCCGCACCCCAGGTAAGACCGGCACCAAAGCCGGATGCAGCAATGATGTCATTGGGTTTAATTTTACCTTCCCGCACTGCTTCATTTAAAGCTAAGGGAATGGAAGCAGCAGAGGTATTGCCGTACTTGGCAAGATTACTTATAATTTTATGTTCTGGGACATTCAGCCGTTGAGCAACAGCATCAATAATTCGCTGATTGGCTTGATGCAATAGCAGCCAATCTATTTGATCAACACTGAGGTTAGCTTGAAATAAGGCTTTATCAATGATTTCTGGCACTTTTTGCACAGCAAAGCGGTAGACTTCTTTGCCGTTCATAGTAATCGGTTGGTAAGCACCTTTGGTGATATTGACACCAGTGAGGAGTTCTTGGGAAGCGCCTGCATAAGCAAGATTGAGGTGATGGTTTTGAGTACCATCACTTTTAAGGGCAAATCCTAATAAGCGATCGCTTTTGTCAGCTTGCAATACTACTGCCCCTGCACCATCACCAAACAATACGCAAGTGCGCCGATCTTCCCAATCTACCCAGCGAGAGAGGATATCTGCCCCAATCAACAGTACGTTTTTATAAACACCTGTTCTAATGTATTGGGCTGCTGTAACGAGACCAAATACAAAGCCAGAGCAGGCTGCTGTCAAGTCAAAAGCTACTGCATTGGTGGCTCCCAATTGCGCCTGTACTTGACAAGCACTACCAAATAAATCATCAGGGGTGGAAGTTGCTAGCAGAATTAGGTCTAGGTCTTCTGGTTTAATTCCCGAAGCTGCGATCGCCTGACTGCTGGCGGCAGTAGCTAGCACACTCAAGGACTCAGATGGCAGGGCTAATCGCCGTTGACGAATTCCAGTTCTTGTAGTTATCCACTCATCTGATGTTTCAACTACTTCACTCAATGTCTGGTTATGTAGGGAAGTTGCTGGCACTGCCGAGCCACTTCCGGTAATTGCTACGCCTAAATTTTGCACTCCTAATCTCCCAAGCTATCAGCTTTTTGTCTCTTGTCTTTTATCAGTTGTCTTTTATCAGTTGTCATTGGTCATTTGTCCTTTGCCAGTTGTCCTTTGTCCTTTGCAAATGACTAATGACCAATGACTAATGACTTATGACTTATGACTTATGACCAATGACTAACCGCTTTCGCGCTCTAGGATATATTGGGACTGAATGCGTTGTAGCACCTGGTTGTCAACAGCTTCTTTTGCCATGCGAATTGCATTAAAAATTGAAGGAGCTTGTGAGCTACCGTGACCGATAAAACAGACTCCGGCCACGCCTAGCAGTAAAGCGCCACCGTGTTCTGCGTGATCCATGCGCTGCTTAATCCGCTTCAGGTTTGGTTTTAAGAGTGCTGAACCGATTTGACCGTGTAATCCTTGAGGTAATTCTTCCCGCAGAATTTGCAGAATCACTTCTCCGACGGCTTCGGCAAATTTTAATAATACATTGCCCACAAAGCCATCGCAGACAATCACATCAAAGCGACCGGAAAGCACATCACGCCCTTCGGCATTGCCAATAAAATTAATTTGAGAATTTTCGCGTAGTAGTTGGTGAGCGCGGACAGATGCATCATTGCCTTTAGAGTCTTCTTCACCGATATTCAGCAAACCTACCTTCGGTTCAGTTGTACCTAAAACATATTGACTGTAAGCCGATCCCATGACGGCAAACTGCTCTAAAAACTTCGGACGGCAATCTACATTCGCGCCGACATCAAGTACTAACACTGGCTTACCAGCAATAATCGTGGGGAAAACAGTCCCTATGGCTGGGCGGTCAATTCCTGGCAATCGTCCTAAGCGGAGCAAAGCAGATGCCATTGCTGCCCCAGAGTGACCGGCAGAAAACACGGCATCTGCTTTTTGCTGCTTGACTAAATCCATCGCCACATTGATAGATGCCTTGCGTTTGCGTCTAACTGCATTTAAAGGCTCCTCATCCATAGCGATCGCTTCCTGTGCAGTCACGATCTCCACCTGCCCTAAATTCGTTTTTGGCGGCAAGGCAGCTTCTATTTGTTGAGGATCACCAACTAGTAATATATCTACACCCAATTCTTCCCTTGCTCGCAATGCGCCAGCAACGATTTCACCGGGTGCGTGATCCCCCCCCATTGCGTCAATTGCGATCCTTACGCGAGTCGATCCCATTGCTCACAGTTTCTAGAAACCTTACAAATTTTACCAGATGGCAAAGCCCGAAAAAGCTTAACTTTCTGACTGCCAAATTATTTCTGTTACTATTGCAACAATTTTTGCTGGCAAGCTCAAGATAGCACGAATTTGGGCATTGGGGATTGGGGATTGGGGATTGGGGATTGGGGATTGGGGATTGGGCATTGGGGATTGGGCATTGGGCATTGGGGATTGGGCATTGGGGATTGGGCATTGATTATTCGCCTCATCTCCCTGATCTCCCTCATCTCCCTGATCTTCCCCTGCTTCCCCTGCTTCCCCTGCTCCCCCTACTCCCTACTCCCCACTCCCTTCTACCCAATTAACTAGCGTCCGAACGCCGTAGCCGGTTGCTCCTGCCCCGTTGTAGCCATTTTCTTTATCTGTCCACACTGGGCCAGCAATATCTAAGTGCGCCCAAGGTGTATCTTTGACGAATTGCTTAAGGAAAAGGGCGGCGGTAATAGAACCACCTGGACGCGGGCCAGTATTTTTCATGTCCGCAATGCCAGACTTTAGCCCTTCAAAATATTTTTCTTCCATTGGCATCCGCCAAATCTTTTCTCCTGAAGTTTGGGCAGCTTTCTCTAATTGAGAAGCTACAGCATCATCAGGAGTGTACAAACCAGCAATATCCTCACCCAAGGCTATGACGTTAGCGCCGGTTAGGGTGGCTAAATCCACGATCGCATCTAATCCCAATTTGTCGGCAAACACCAAGGCATCTGCTAGGGTCAAACGTCCTTCAGCGTCGGTGTTGTTCACTTCGATTGTTTTGCCGTTTGATGCTGTAAGAATGTCTCCAGGGTGCATGGCGCGACCGCTAATCATGTTTTCAGCCACCGCCGAGATGAAGTGAACCTCAACATCTGGCTTAATTTGAGCAATTGCTTTTGCCGCGCCCAAAGTAGCAGCTGCACCCCCCATATCCATTTTCATGGTTTCGATGCCGCTACCTGCACCTTTAATGTTGAGTCCGCCGGAATCGAAGGTTACACCTTTGCCAATTATTGCTAGTTTCTTTTTGGGTGTACCTTCTGGCTTGTAAGTCAGATGAATAAATTTAGGTGGCAACTCGGAAGCTTGGGCTACTCCCAAAAAAGCACCCATGCCCAACTTTTCACAGTCTTCTTTTTCCAGAATTTCTACTTGTAAACCGTGGTCTTTAGCGATCGCTTGAGCAGTTTGGGCTAAAGTAATTGGTGTTACTGCATTAGCTGGTGCTGCTACTAACTCTCGGGCCAAGTTTACGCCTGACACAATTTGATTGGCGCGGGTGATGGCTGCTTCTTGTCCACTGAATCCTAGTAATTCTACGGTTTCTATTTGTGAACCTTTATCTTCTGGTTCTGATTTAAAGCGATTATCTTGGTAAAGTGCCAATTCTATACCTTCTGCGATCGCTTGGGCGCTTGCGGCTGGATCGTTATTCCACAATGGGAAATTAAATCCCAAAATTTTGCTTTTTTGCTTTTTTGCCACTCTAGCTACAGCAGCAGCAGCGCGTCGCAAAGTGTCGAGTTTTAGTGCATCTGGTTTACCTAAGCCTACCAAAATCAATTTCCGCACTGGGCTACCAGGATTCACACGCGTGAAGATGGTACTGTTGGCTTTACCTTTAAATTCTTCTTCAGCAATTAGTTCTTTTAATACCCCGGAAAACTTTTGATCTAAAGTTGCCAATTCTCCAGTTAACTCTACTGCATCTTCAAATAATCCAATTGCCAAACTATCGCCTGCCCACTCTAGCAAAGGCTGATCACTAAGTTGAATTGTCATGTTGGGATTTTGTGTAAATATTCCTTCTTGTACCAGTATTGCTCAAATTTCTTGTTTCATCATGTGAGGGCATTGAAAGCAGGAGTTACGATTCTCAGCTTTTGGTGGTGTTTGGCGTGTGGCGTTTGCTTTTGATCCATTGAGATAAGCCATTTTATTGGTTGCAGGTGACAAATCCGGTATTAGCCAAAAACTTTTTTACAAACACTTAATTCAAAAGGCTGATGCACGCTACAAGAGTCATCTTAAAAAATTAAAAGAGGAAGGATAAGAAGAATGGGTAAAAGCCTAAGAGAAAAAATTAAAGAACAGCCAATAGAAAGCCAAATAAAAATTTAAAGCCGCGCTCAGGAATTAATAGCTCAGGAATTAACTAGGCAAAAACTTAGACTAGATAAAAGGAAAAGGTTTAAAAAAAGAGAGGTAGTTATATAGGATTACTATTTGATTTTTGAACGAAATTAAGTATTGTAGAGTGTGTTAGAACGGAGTTCGTAACGCACTATGAACACGAGTTTGATGCCGTACTCTCTGTGCTAACACATCCTACGTATATTTTCTCCAAATCAAACCGGATTCCTATATTTGGAAAAAAAATGATGATAGAGCATTAATTTAGTAAAACACTAGAAAAGCCTGCCAAACTTCAATGGCTTGGCAGTCTTTAAAGTTATTAAAAATGGCTAGTTTTGTGTCTGATATAGGAATCATATTTGATTTTTGAACAAAATTAGTGTGTTAGTATTGTAGGGTGTGTTAGAACGCAGTTCGTAACGCACCAAACCCTTGATGATGGTGCGTTACGCTGTCGCTAACACACCCTACGTATCTTTTCATAAATCAAATACTAGTCCTATACTAGTGAACTTTGCTTATAACTCCACTTTTTAATGCTCTATGCCGCAATTTTATTTTTGTCAATATCAAATTTGCTGGTGATCGCCTCTATTATTCTTTGTTCAGCTGGTGTAATCTTATTGTCAAGCTGGGCAATTTTGTAACACTGAGCCAGCAATGGTATAGCAAAATCACGATTCAGTTGATTGAGTAGTATATCCAAACACTTAAGTGATTTGATATTTTGGGCAATGGTATCCAACGAGTTATGACTGAGATTTACAGCTTGTAATTCTGGCAAAATTTCTTCCCAAGTCTTCTCTGGATGACTAGCGAGGATCATGTGAACTAAAATTTGATCCATGAGGGCTTGTTGAGCGATCGCAGTTTCTAAATACTTTTCACTCTCTGCTTTTAATGTTACTAGTGTCTGTGGCGATGAGAACGAATTTGATTCCTCTAGCTTGGCTTCGTAAAATCGACAAGCAGCATACCCCAATGAATAAATCATCGTCGCATTTGAACTAGCTCCAATTACCGCACCCGCCAAGGGTATATTTCGCAGCAAGCCTAATCCCGCAGCTTTCAATAGACGACCTCCACCCAAGCCTAGACCAAAAATTGCCAAAATTTCACCTTTACGCGCAGGATCTTTTAAATCTAGCCCGTAGACAGATGCAATCTGATAAAGCATTTCTGACTGAATTTTGGTTGTGGCTGTTAAATCAATTGCCAACAATGCAACTGCTAATCCTGGCAAAACACTTGTTGCTAGTCCAACTGTGCCTGCTTGAGTTGCTTTTTCCACCATGATTCGGTGAGCAATCTGGCTAGCTGATTCATTTGGATACTGTTGTTTGAGCTTGTTTACCGCAACTTCTGCTTTTTCCAAATCAACAGCGTCAGTAGTACCAATTAGCCAATTTAGATTTAATACTCCAGATAGCTTTCTAATCAACCAATTTTCGTTGAGGCGATTCACAAATTGACCGCTACTTTGAGTTGTTTGCTCAATAAACTTGTGTGTTTCTTTCGCTGTCGTTTCTCCCACCTCTACTGCTGTGTCTAAAACTGCTTTGCCAGTCTCAGCAACAGTTTTAATAAAAAACTCTACTATAGACGGTTCATTTTCTACTGATGATTGAGCCTGGATTTGTACTTCTGAAGTTTCTCTGGGTGAATTAACTGATTTATTCACTTCTATTTCTTGTGGTTTGTCTGCCATTGCTTGACACCATCTTGTAAAGCCTCTCTTTTGGTTATAGCGAAATTATGAGCGGCTCTACATCCCTCTATAAACGTAAATATCAGTTTCAGATTAACTATTTTCTTTTCTGAATAACTGTCTTAATCCATCAACAATAGGAACATATTGCTCAGGGGTGAGTGTTCCCAAATACGCCAAAACTCGATTTATATCTAATCCCCGCGTTTGATCTAGTAAGACAATGGAAGACAGAGACAAACCACCAGCACCACACCAGCTAACAAACGCGGATATAAGCTGGGATTATTAAACCAATTCGCAATTCGCAATGGGCTAACGCCCCGCTCCGCTAACGCAATTCGCAATTACGTTTTGTGACGGAGATTTAGACCCCGACACAAAACGTGCTGCCTATCTTGCTGGGGACTTAAACCCCCAAAGTTCGTTAAAGGTGCAATCATTAGCATTGGATAGCGGACTTCTCGCCAAGGTATACCGACCACTATAGCAGGTCGAGTTCCTTGCTGTTCACGTCCTCTAGGAGTACTAGTAGGCAAATTTACTATAACTACGTCCCCACATTCAAGCAAATCAGCTTGGAGCATTCTTGCCACCAACAACTTTTAGCCCAACTCCAGGGATATATTCTAATGGCTTGCCTTTTGGCTGTCCTTGGGAACCCCAATCATAAGAGTCTTCTGGAAATAAATTTCCTTCGCTTTGATTAATTTCGTCATTTAATAATTGCCACAGTTGATGTTTTTCTTCTAAAGGAAGGTTAGCAATGGCATCTAGAAGTCAGTTTGACAGTTGTTGTGGTCATAGTGGGTTTTGAGTTTGTTTAATTAATTTTTATTTGATGCGATCGCGCCTCACCCTATCATCTCACTTCTAGCCCCCTACCTATATCAGCATTACTTTCTAAAAAGTCGTTATCCTTAAGAATTTCGTAGAGATTAATATCTTCTTCTAGCAAGCAAGCGTGTCCACAATGGGGCAATACTACAATTTTGGTATTTGGTAAGATATTCCCTATCCGCTTTACTTCAGTTACAGAAGGTAAAAGGCGATCGCTACCACCAGCAATCAGCAAAACTGGTTGAGTTAAGCAACCTAGCTGTTCGTTATCAATCTCAAATTCTCGCAGTAAAGACAACCGCCAAAGAACGGTTTCTGGCGGCACAGAACGCATAGTTTTCAGCAGTTCATGGCGATCGCTCCGAGAAATGCGTGGCAAAGATGCTATAAATGGCAACAATCCCAGTGCGCCAACATCATACAATTCTGATGGCACTAAGTAAGTTATTTGCGATGCCCAATTCAACCAAGGGCGAAGACGAAAGGACGAAGCTGGGTTAATTAAGATAATTCGCTTAAATAAATGCGGTGTTTGAATCGCTACTTTCATTGCCAAGCAACCACCAAAGGATTCACCACACAGGTAAACTGCCCTTTGAGAGCTTTTTTCTAATTCGGCGTAGATTAAGTCCAATACACTTTTCGCTAACACATCCCAAGTGTTAAGGTCTTTGCGTGGGATCGCTAAACAACGGACATCAAAGCCAGTTTCTAATCCAGCCGTTTGCGATCGCAATAGTTGACCAGTTCCATCCATTCCTGGCAAATATACTAACAGGGGATACTCTGGCTTGACTCGTTTAGGAGTTAGAAAACAAGGATTTAGCTCAACTTCTTGGATAGTCATTTGTCATTGGTCATTGGTCATTGGTCATTAATCAATGGTATAAAACTTTTGGATTGCTAATTGTTGCTGTTACGAGCTTCGGACTTTTGAGAAAAAATAAAAAAGGCTTGGGAACAAGCTAAATGTTAGTCGTGAAGACAATCCAAAATTTAAAATCGAATGGCTTTAATAGCAACCTTGACGCAGTAAATCACTAATTTCACCATGACAATGTTCTGTCAGTTCAGCCACAACAGTTCTGGCTTGCTTGCCGTGATATTTTTTTTGATGTTGGGGCGTAATCCAATAAGGGCGACCGATTAACACTGCAACCCGACGATAAAGTACCAAAGGATGCCAACCGCTTTGGTTAAATAAAGGTTCTGAAGGGTCAAATAGACTTAAAAGCCTTAAGGGGAAGCCAGAAGTGTTTACTTCTTCTAAGGAAGCGATCGCGATCGGCAAAATTGCTAAATCCTGCACATCAGCCCGTAATGCCAAATGAGCAAATCCTCGTTGAAACTCACCCACCATGTTTGGCACAGTAAATTTCACCATTGGTTCAGTTCCTTCTGGAAATACTCCTACCATCTGCTTGGACTGCAATAGCACCTGCGATTGCGAAAAAAAGCTTTGCTGACGGTTTTGAGTCTCTTCCAAAGGAAAACACCCCAATTGTCCGGTGACAATCTCCCGCATTACTGGCACTTGTCCCATGTAGTGATGGCAAGCAAAGCGAATCGGACTCGATAACGCCGCCATTAAAATTAGTGCATCCATAAAGCTGCGGTGATTGCTGACTACCAAAACGCTGGCATCCTGGGGAATGCGATCCTCGTAATAACGAAACATTTGGGTTGAAAGCGCCGCCACCAAAGCGCGAGAAATTTCTAGGGGGCTATTTCGACTCATACCTAATCAATATATTTTTCCGGTAAATATGGCAGTTTATTTTAATTTAATTTTTACATTTCTTTACGACTGCCATGACCGTCTTAAGATAGAAATATCTAATCCACAAAACCAGATAGATTTTCCGGATTCTGGATTATGTATTTTTGATCACAATATTTTCTAATAGAAAGTATACAAAAAAATTATGAGAATGATTCACTGTTGTAGGCAAAAATGAGTTGAATTGATGCATATTACAAAACAATTTTTGATCTGAAAAGTTTGCTATTATTAAGGTATTATTGGAAAAAATAGAAATAATATTGTATAATTACTTGGTTTTTCCAATAGTAAAACGTTTTATAAGTTAATTTTTATTTTGCATGAATCTAGTGAAAAAAAAAGAATTGACATTTGCACTAACAACACCACTATATTATGTAAACGATGTGCCTCATATAGGCAGTGCTTATACAACGATCGCAGCAGATGTAGTGGCTCGATTTAATAGACTCTTGGGGTATCAGGTATTACTAATTACAGGTACAGATGAACACGGGCAAAAAATTCAGCGATCGGCAGAAAGTTTAGGCAAAGCACCACAAGAGTTTTGCGATGAGATTGTCCCTAGTTTCGTTAATTTGTGGCAATTATTAGATATTCAATACGATCGCTTTAGTCGGACTACAGCACCTCGTCATGAAGCGATCGTTAAAGAATTCTTTGAGCGAGTTTGGAAATCTGGTGATATTTACCAGGGGCAACAAAAAGGCTGGTACTGCGTATCCTGCGAAGAATTCAAAGAAGAACGGGATCTGCTAGAAGGACACCGTTGCGCGATTCATACTAACAAAGAAGTGGAGTGGCGAGACGAGCAAAACTATTTTTTCCGCTTATCCAAATATCAAACTAAGCTGACAGAATTTTATCAATCTAGACCGGATTTTATTCAACCAGAAAGTCGCCGCAACGAAGTTCTCAGCTTTGTAAATCAAGGACTACAAGACTTTTCCATTTCGCGGGTAAATCTAGATTGGGGTTTTCCTGTACCAGTTGATCCCAAGCACACCCTTTATGTCTGGTTTGACGCGCTGTTAGGTTATGTAACGGCATTACTAGAACCAGATGCAGAACCGACTTTAGCAAATGCCTTAAAAACATGGTGGCCGATTAACTTGCACCTAATTGGTAAAGATATTCTGCGTTTCCATGCAGTTTACTGGCCAGCAATGCTGTTGTCGGGTGGCTTACCCTTGCCAGATCGAGTATTTGGGCATGGCTTTTTGACTAAAGATGGTCAAAAAATGGGCAAAAGTCTGGGTAATACCCTTGATCCTATAGCTTTAGTTCAGCGCTACGGTAGTGATGCCGTTCGTTATTACTTCCTTAAGGAAATCGAATTTGGCAAAGATGGAGATTTTAATGAAGTAAGGTTCATTAATGTTCTGAATGCAGATTTGGCAAATGATTTAGGTAATTTGCTCAATCGCACCTTGAACATGGTGAAGAAATACTGTGCCCAGAATAATGTCCCATCAATCGGCAATGAAGGAATTTCTGACGAAAATCCATTGAAAACAATTGGTTTACGTCTAGGGGAGCATGTAAAACAAGCATACCAAGAGCTAGCTTTCAGTGAAGCCTGCGAGGCCATCCTTTCATTGGTGCAAGCCAGTAATAAGTTTATTGATGAACAGGCTCCTTGGTCATTATATAAACAGGGACAGCAGGAGTCGGTAGAAAAAGTTCTGTACGCAGTTCTAGAATCAGTTAGACTAGCAGCTTATCTGCTTTCCCCAATTATTCCAAATATCAGTAGCGATATTTATCAGCAACTGGGCTTTGGAATAAACTTTAACGATCAAATACAAAGTTCAATTACCGCTCCTTTTGCCACCCATGCAACATGGGGGATACTATCTAGTAAACAACAGTTGGGTACACCCCAACCGATTTTTAAGCGAATAGAACCCCCAAAAAACGATTAATCCTTATCAAACTCTGATTTTGTTCAATTTCTTAATTTTCTCAAAACATTTATCGGGGCTGAACTTAAATTAGTCCCGGAAGATTATCATAAGCTGCTGTGACTAGGATCTAAAAGTTGGTAATTTGTATCAAAAATAACAGGGATAATAATTGAGGTATCACAATGATGTTGAATAATTTTGAAACCGATTCAATATTTACGCCAGAACAAGTTTTGGAGAATCGGGGTAGGGTCGCTATATTTATTGATGGCTCAAATCTATTTTACGCTGCACTGCAATTAGGAATTGAAATCGATTACACGAAGCTGTTGTATCGATTAACTGGAGGTTCTAGACTACTACGGTCTTTTTTCTACACTGGTGTAGACCGGACAAACGAGAAGCAACAGGGGTTTCTGCTGTGGATGCGTCGCAATGGCTACCGAGTTATTGCTAAAGATTTAGTCCAGCTACCAGATGGCTCTAAAAAAGCTAACCTGGATGTAGAAATAGCAGTCGATATGATGGCGCTAGTAGATTCTTATGATACCGCAGTTTTAGTTAGCGGTGATGGGGATTTGGCTTATGCGGTAAATTCAGTCAGCTATCGCGGCGTGCGGGTAGAAGTGGTGAGTTTGCGTTCGATGACCAGCGACAGCTTAATTAATGTAAGCGATCGCTACATTGATTTAGAAGCCATCAAAGAAGATATTCAAAAAACTCCTCGCCAAAGCTATCCATACCGGCCGTTATCTGGTATCGGTTTTTTGGAAGACCCCAGAACTAGTGATGGACATCTAGAAATCCAAGAATAATGGCGTATCAATTTCATCAAAGGGGGAGACAGGACGAGAGAAAAATTAAAAATTTCTCCTCTACTCCTCCCTTCCTTATTTTACCTTTAATTTTTTTCTTAATATTTGGTTTAGTAAGCTGTGGGGGAAAATCTCCCACAGCTTCTCAACAAAATACTGCGGCTTCATCTAATAACAAAGATAGCAATTTGACTTTCTTTGATGTCACCTTAGAACAAGCAGATGAAGTAGGACGACCGATTTGGAAAGTCAGGGCTAAACAAGCACAATACACCAAAGAAAAACAAATTGGTCAAGCCGAAAGTCCTTATGGTGAACTATATCAAGATGGGAAAGTAGTTTATCAAATCAAAGCAGATGTCGCAGATATTGAACAAAATGGGAAGCAGTTATTTCTTAAAGGTAAGATATTTGCCACAGATCCTAAGAATGGAATTGTATTGCAAGGTAATGAATTAGAATGGCGTCCCAAAGAAGATTTGTTGATTGTCCGCAACCAGATTAACGGTAGTCATAAACAACTACAAGCTGTGGCGCAGGAAGCGCGAGTCAAAACCCGCGAACAGCGCATGGAATTTTCTGGTAGGGTAGTAGCAAATTCCATAGATCCCCAGTTACAAGTAAGAACCGAGCATTTAATCTGGAATATTAAAGAAGAAAAATTGATTGGCGATCGCCCTTTACAAATTGACCGTTACAAAAATAATAAAATTAGCGATCGCGGCAAAGGAAATTCTGCCGAAGTCAACTTAAAAACGAAAATTGCTACTATTCAACAAAATGCTCAATTAGATTTACTAGACCCACCAGTGCAAATAACTAGTAACTCTATGACCTGGAACATGAACGCAGAAACTGTCACTACAAATTCCCCCGTGCGGATGTTCCAGCGTGTCGAAAATCTTACCGTCACTGCCAATCAAGGTGAAATGAAAATACCACAAAAAACAGTTTATTTAACAGGTAACGTCAACGCCATTGGTCAGCGTCGCCAGTCTTTGAAATCTAATACATTAACTTGGTATTTAGACAATAAGTTAGTTGAAGCTCAGGGAAATGTAGTTTATCGACAAATTGACCCACGGTTAAATTTTACAGGTGAAACAGCCGTTGGTAATCTGCAAACAGAAAATATTGTTGTTAAAGGCGGCACTTCTAGCGGTAGGGTAGTAACAGAAATCATTCCCCAAGAAAGAACCAATCGTCAGCAGTAGAGTTAGGGGAGTGGGGAGAGCGGGGGAAGATGAGGGAGATGAGGGAGACAAAGCGAATAATCAATGCCCAATGCCCCATGCCCAATGCCCCATGCCCTACAAACACTAGGCTAGGATTTTAGTACTACAAGTATTCTGATAACCCATGAATGGATCAAACCGATTAAACAAGGAATCCTTGCCAACATCCCAACAAGCAGAACATTCCCATCATCATACAGACCAGGAACATATAGATCATACTCATGAGGCTGGAGAGTTGGCTCATCCTCATGTCCATAGCGAAGAGTCATTACGGCGAATTGCCAATCGATTATCGCGCATAGAAGGACATGTTCGTGGTATTAAAACAATGGTGCAGCAAAATAGCCCTTGCCCTGACGTTCTACTGCAAATTGCCGCAGTTCGAGGCGCATTAGATAAAGTAGCGCGAATTGTTTTGGATGAACATTTAACTGAATGTATTGCTAGAGCTGCGCAAGAGGGTAATATTGACGTTGAAATTAAACAGTTAAAAGCTGCTTTAGATAGATTTTTACCTTAATAAAAATAAAAATTGACTAGCACAACAAAGCATTTTGTAAAGATGCAAGATTTGGTGTATTGACTCAGGCAAAGGGTTATACCATTTTAGATTTTGAATTTTAGATTTTGGATTAGAAACCGCTTAGTGTATCTGGGTTTTCTCTGTCCATCTGTCGCAATCATTTTTTAAACTGGTATTATTTATGCCAAAATTAACACAAGTGTCTTACGTGTTTATTATGTCAACGATGCTAAAACCTCTGAAATTAATTAACTTTTTTATCTTATTAGTATCTGCGAACATTCTGCTTTGCCCCACTAGTAATAAAAAATCATATCAACTAAGCTTTTAAATATCTATTTTAAAAATGAATTTAAAATATAAGTTTAACTATTATTTAAATGTCAATAAAAACAAACCTCTAATTCTTTTATTACATGGCTTCATGGGAAACATTAATGAATTCGATGAAGCTATAAAAATATTAACTGAAGACTTTTCTTATCTCACCCTTGATTTACCCGGACATGGTAAAACCCAAGTTTTAGGAAGTGATGAATACTATACAATACAACCTACTGCTCAAGCAATAATCAATTTATTAGATGAATTAAAAATAGATAAATGCTACTTAATTGGTTATTCAATGGGTGGAAGGTTGGCTTTATATCTAACTCTACATTTTTCAGAACGTTTTATTAAAGTTGTATTAGAATCAGCTTCCCCAGGTTTAGTAACAGAAGCAGAACGATTAGAACGAGTTAGACGTGATGCTCAAATAGCTAGAAAATTAAGCAGAAGTATTATTCAAACTGATTTTGCTGCTTTTCTTTCAAATTGGTACAATCAACCAATTTTTGGTTATATAAAAAATCATCCAGAATACGATCGCATGATAGAAAATCGGTTACAGAATAATCCATACGAATTAGATAAATCATTGCGCTTCATGGGAACTGGATGCCAACCTTCTTTGTGGGAAAAGCTACAAGAGAATAAAATACCTCTGCTCTTATTAGTGGGTGAATATGATAAAAAATTTATATTTATTAATACAGAAATGGCTCAACTTTGTGAATTTGCCCAACTAAAAATAATTAGTAATGCTGGACATAATATTCACTTTGAAAATACTTTAGCTTTTGTAGAAAATATCAAAGATTTTTTCTATGCAGCAAGTTAAAAATTAGGATAATCTCACTGCTTTGGTAACTTATTTACTGCCTTGTTAGAAGGAGTTGGTGATGGTGTCAAATTCGGAACCTTTGGTTGATTAGCTGCGGCCAATTCCTCTTGCAGCATTTTCTGATAAACTTTAGGCAGAGAGCTACTAACAGAATTAGTTTCTATACCATATCCTAGACTTGTCCAGGTGGGAGAGAGACGCCGCAAAACATCATTTAACTTTCCCTGACGCAACAGTTGAGAAAGATCAGTTCCCCAAACTTTAGAATCATTTAACCAACGGTAAACTACTATATCTTGATATTCTGCTTCAAAACTATAAGCAGTCCAAAACATCATCTGCATCGGTTTTGGATGATAACGGGGAGCTAAACGATACCAAGTAATGTTAATAATTTGATATCTACCAGCAGCAGTAGAACAATTACCTGTGTTAGGGCCTGTGACAATTGTGACGCATATCTCAGGATGTCGGCTCAGGTCGTTGACTTGCTGTCCACCATACAATAGCGAATAGGGACGATTACCACTCGCCTCACTCGCCGAAATAGTTCGCATTAAAGCGCGGATATAGGGGTCGCCCTTTTTCATGACCAAAGGCGGCTGTTGAACTGTAAAGATGGGATCAGAAGGCGATCGCAAGTCTCCAATATACCATTGCAACAAATACACAAAGCCGAGAAGCGCGGCTATTGGCCCAATAAGTTTTTCAACACCTTTGAATTCAAAGCCTTTCAGAATCCGACTCCTTCAAATTTGTTCTCTTTGCTAACAAAAATCATCGACGAACTTATTCCATTAAAGTTCACACCTAATTGTTAGTTATTATTCCCGATTTGCTCATTTTTTTAAGAATTAGGGAAAATGAGCATAAAGAGATACTCCCAACAATACCGATTAAGTATAATATCAATCGCTTCTTGTAGCATCCTACTTCCGATAAGAAATCGCTACCTTGCTCAAATCGTACTATTTTCGAGTTGCACTTCTAAAACTGGTTCATTGCTAAACTTCTGCATTTTGAGTGTGGGATAGTGCGATCGCTGACCTATGTTATAATTAAATGATTAATTTTTCGAATGATTAACTATGACAACAGAAATATTAAAATCTGTTGAACCCACCCTTTACGAAGAAGATTATTATTTGTGGGTAGAAACAACACTTAAACAATTAGAAAATAAAGATATTGAAAATCTGGATTGGCAACATTTAGTAGAAGAAATTGAAGCTTTGGGAATTGAACAAAGGCGAAAAGTAGAAAGTTACTTAAAACAATTATTAATTCATCTTTTACTTTATCGTTATTGGGAAAATCAAAAACAAGATTGTCAACGAGGCTGGCAAATAGAAATAACTAATTTCCGTGATGAACTAGAATTTTCTTTTCGTTCCAAAACACTTTATAACTATTGTCTTAACTGCTTAGATGCAGTTTATATTAAAGCCAGAAGACAAGCAATTCAAAAAACAGCTTTACAGCCGGAAATTTTTCCAGAAAAATGCCCTTTTAGTCCTGAAGATATTTTCAATAATGAGTACTTTCCAGAATAAAAGTAGTTTTGTTCTATCACTTTTTGTGAAGATTAAAGTAATAAGACGATCGCTCGTCTATCCTGAATCAGTGTAAGGATAAAGCGCATTGTGCTTTACCCTTTTGACTGTAAGATGGAGCGATCGCTTTAGGAGTGGAGGCAATACGGTTCGGATAAGGTTTTTTGATGACACGCTCTAGATCCAAAGACGCGATAAATCGCCGTCTTTACAATAATCAGTCCTTTGTAGAGACGGCGATTTATCGCGTCTCTTGCCTTAACCGAACCGTATTAGGAGTGGAGGGGCGGTCATTACATTAAGCAAGCTACTTGACAAAGCGCTTAGTACAGCATTTCGTTAATTCGTAGCGAATTCTCCGTGTGCCTCTGCGCTTAAACTTTAACCCTCAAATCGCCACGAATTTACGCAAAGCTGAACTTAGGCTTAGGTGCAGCTTCTCCATGAAGATATGAGCCGATAACTTTGAAGAATAGAATCCTGTGGAATATCAGCACTGTTGAAATAACTCCTTAAAGCTTTTCGAGGCTGCTTCTGGTTTAGCAACAATCTCGACAATTTTATTGCGTGCATCTGCTTCAAGCAGCGCCTCAACAGCAACTTGGGCGACTTTTTGCCTGGGTATACTACCATCAAACAGTGTATCAGCACTCTGCATCACGATCGCGTCGGAGTTATCTTCATTCTTCAACCCACCAGGTCGCACAATCGTATAGGTAAGACCACTTTTCTGGATATACTCTTCAGCTTGCTTTTTCCACACTAAAATCAGCCAAAACAAGTTCAGTGGATGGAAGAACTGCGAAGTACACAAAGAAGAAACTAAGACAAAATGCTCAATTCCCTTTGCCTTAGCGGCTTCTACTAAATTTTTAGTCCCTTCAAAATCTACTTTATAGGGGCCAGTGGGGTCAAAACTAGGTTTTGCACCAGTCGCAACCAACACAACTGTGCTATCTTCCAACGCAGCAGTTAAACTTTCTGGTTGTAATACGTCGCCTACCACTAATTCGGCTTCAGGAGAGAGAATACCCCTAGCTTTCTCTATATCCCGCACCAAAGCACGGACGGGAATATTCCGCGCTATCAATTCTTGCACAATCCGGCGACCTGTTTCACCTGTTGCCCCTGCTACAAATGCTTTCATGAGAAATGCTATCCTGGGAAACTATTGTGTGCTTGTTCAGTTCTTTATTTTAGTAATTCTATGGACTTGATGGTAGATTAATGAGGTTTCGGTAAAAATGGGATATTAGTGTGAAATGACCCAAGTACATGGGGAATTATTAATATAGACGAACGCTAAAATATACATTAATGCATTTATGCTTTCAAGAAAAAGCGAATATAAATCCTGGGAAATAACAGAAGCAGTTTTACCTGTAGCCTCCAGCCAAGAAGCAGCTGAGGACACATTAATAGAAGCAAATGTAGCGACGGTCACAAAATTTTACGGTCGTTATCAAGATTTTATGGAAATGCCTGCCTCAGCAGAGAAGGTTGCCCAGTATCTTAATAATCACGCCTCATGGTTTTCCCGTTGCGCTGAACCCATGAAGGTGCAATTACTTGGGGAAAATGGCTACGCTTTAGTAATTGGTCGTTTTGGTGCTTTTGGTTATGATGTAGAACCTAAAATTGGTTTGGAATTGTTGCCTCCAGACGCAGGTATTTACCGCATCCGTACAATCCCTATTCCTGACTATCAACCGCCTGGTTATGACGTAGACTACCGGGCATCTCTACAGTTAATAGAAAATAATACTTCCAGTAGTATTGGTGAAATTACCAGAGTTGAATGGGAATTAGATTTAATAGTTGATTTGCACTTTCCCAGATTTATTCAGCGATTACCCAAATCTATAATTCAATCTACAGGCGATCGCTTACTTAACCAAATTGTCCGCCAAGTCTCCCGCCGCTTAACTCGCAAAGTTCAAGAGGATTTTCATAAATCTTTGGCAATACCCTTTCCTGCTAATTCAAAACAAAAGCGGTAAGTCAACAGTCCTTTGCCATTTGTCAAAAATTAATGACAAACGACAAAGGACTACTTAACTATGCTTTAGTGAGAATTCTTTGGACAATTTGCACGCCGGTGACAGCCTGCCAAGCAAAAAGCCCCAAAAGGGTAAAATTCACCAGAATATGAGTTGCCCGCGCCCAATTTGCCCCTTTTTGCATATAAGGCGACAAAGCAGCAGAAAATGCAATCATACCCGTCATACCCAGTCCTGCCAGCAGGTGAGGCGCGACAAATAACTTGCCATTATTGATGTAAGTGACACCCATCCCTCCAATTGCACCTATAACCATCAAAGCTAGGAGTATAGACCCGATTTGGTAGTGTCTGACGTTATATCTACCTTTAATCAGTTCTTTCTTTTCTTCCCCCTGAGCATTTCTGGTACGCTGTACTTGCAGCCCTAAGTAGGCAGCATAAATTGAAAGTACTAATAGCGCCCACATTAGCACCGGATGAAAGAAATTCAGCCAATATTTCACCGACGCGGAAAGTTCCAAGCTCATCGTGTTCTCGCCCAATTATAAAATCTTCATAAAAATTAGCATAATTCTATTTTCTGTGCTTAAAGTTGCACAAATAAAAAGAGGCTAAGAAAGAGAAGAATTTTCATCGACCCAATAGCCAGAATGTTTACCAAGACTGCTTTTATTGAATTTGAATTTAGAATGAGTGAATTTTGAATTGCATAAACCTCTTGCCAAAGTGGATAAATAATCTCAGACTAAATTTTGAGGGTAGACGAACAAAACCCCTGTGTGGGATCTCATTCATGACTGAAAACAACGATACTTTGCTGCTAAAAGCTGCTAAAAGCGGCGATATCAAGGGTCTGTGTGCGCTACTGGCTGCTGGTGCGAGGGTGGACGCGTGCGATCGCCTTGGCACGACGGCGTTAATGTTTGCTGCCAATTTAGGCTATACCGAAATTGTGCGATCGCTATTAGATGCTGGGGCAAATATCAACTTGCCTAGAAAACTCTATGGTTTGACGGCTTTGATGTTGGCGGCTAGTGCCAAACAGCTTGACATTTTGCAGCTTTTACTATCTAAAGGTGCTGATGTCAATGCCACTAATGAAGATGGCAGTACAGCTTTAATGGCAGCTGTAGTTAAAGGTCATATCGATGTAGTGCGAGTTTTATTGGCTGCTGGTGCAAAGGTGAATATCGCAGATAAAGATGATGATACTGCCTTGAAACTGGCCATTAAGCAGGGACAAATAGAAGTTTTACAAGCAATTCTCCAAACTGGTGTCGATGTCAATATTCGAGATGAGGAGGGTGAGACGCTCTTAACATTAGCGGCAGATTTGGGACATCTAGAGGTTGTGGAAGCACTGCTAGCAGCCGGAGCTGATGTGAATGTGAAAAATGCCGATGGTGGAACTGCCCTATCGGCAGCAGCAGCTGCTGGACATAGTGCGATCGCAGCAGCTTTACTAAATCGAGGTGCCCAAATTAATCTCCAAGACCAAGATGGTGAAACTGCCCTACACCTTGCCGTTGTGGAAGGCTACATTGATGTTGTGCAAGTGTTACTTAACAGGGGTGCAGATGTCCAAATTAGGAACCACCTGGGTGATACGCCACTGCTTGTAGCAGCATTGCAGGGACACAGCCATATCGTCGAAGCATTATTGCATTCTGGGGCAGATATTACTGAGAAAAACCTTGGTGAAGTACCTTTGACGCTGGCTGCATCACAGGGACACACCCAAACAGTGAAAGTGCTGCTAAACTATGGTGCTGATGCCAACACTGCGGGCGATGATGGCAAAACTGCTTTGATCAAGGCAACCGAACGCAAGCACACAGAGATAATACATTTGTTGCTGGCGAAGGGAGCAGATGTAAATTTTCAAGACTCAGCGAAGGCAACAGCATTGATGTGGGCTGCCTCAGCAGGTTACGGCGAAATTGTGCAGTTGTTACTGCAAGCTGGGGCAGATGTGAATTTGAAAAACCGGGGTGGTTATACTGCTTTAATGATTGCAGAATTTAATGGTTATAAAAATGTGGTGCAAAGCCTGCAAAAAGCTGGGGCGCAAGAATAGCTAATAGCCATCTAAAATCTTTTGTTTCCTGATTTGCCAGACGATAATAATTCTTCTGAATGATCATTTTTTTAATTGTCCAGCACGAATGAGTTGTACAGTTTTTCTGCCTATGCGACAAAATCTGTTTCATATAACTAGACTGTGCTTTTCGTAACGTCAGAGAGTATACGAGGCGATCGCCTCTTGTTCCTGTCACAATATCTAAATAAGCCTATATTTTAATTTCAAAAATGTCTGCTAAAAATACAAATAATCAAAATCGTATCCAATCTCGTGACTGGCCAATTGAACAATTACCTGGACTAAGCGACGAAGAACAATCTCAACTACACAATTTTGGAATTCCTAGTACAGTAGCACTAATCAAACAAGGGAAAACTTTAGAGAAAAGACTAGCATTAGCAAATAAACTACAGATTCATCTTCAGTATGTAAATAAATGGATGGCTTTAGCTGACTTGGCGCGTATTCCCAGTGTAGGCATACAATATTGTGGTTTATTGCTCCATGCAGGTATTGCTTCAGTTGCACAGTTAGCTCAAACTCCCAGTCACAGATTGCACCAACAAATTATGCGCTTGCAGGTAGCAACAATGCAGCGACGAGATTTATGTCCAGCGATTGAATTAGTACAACAGTGGAGTCAGCAAGCGAAAATAGTGGGAAATGGGGAGTAGGGAGTGGGGAGTGGGGGCAGGGGGAGCAGGGAGCAGGGAGCAGGGAGCAGGGAGCAAAGGAGAGAGTTGAGAGAGTTTTCCCCTCTGCCCCCCGCGCCCTGCCCCTCCACCTCTTTCCCATGCCCAATTCCCAATGCCCAATGCCCTAATCCCTAATCTTTAGCTAAAACACCATTAAGGAAGATATCAGCAAGTCCTTCTGCCATTTCCTGCATTTGTTGAGGAGAAGCATCAGGTTCCATGAGGGTGTTGTTGGAAAAACCTGCGATCGCAAACATTCCTAAAAAAACTTTGGCTACCAGCTTGGCGTCCATTTTGCGATAAATGCCTTTATCCATCGCTGTTTGAAAAAACGCTTCGCCCACATCGGACATTTTGGTAATGACTTCTAATTGAATGCGATCGCGCAAGTCGGGGTGAAACTGCACCTCCATAAAACAGACGCGCATTAAATCGGCATTTTTTTGAAAATTCCACATCCGGCGACGCATCACCTGAGCTACGGCTTTATAGCTGCCCATTTCACTTAATTCTGTCAGCAAATCTGTGAGAATCTCCACCCATCCACTCGTCGCTACTTCCACCAAAATTGCCTTTTTATTGGCAAAATGACGAAATAGAGTCCCTTCAGCTACACCTGCCGCCTGTGCTAAATCACGAGTGGTAGTGCCGTCAAATCCCTGAGCGGCGAACAAGCGTTGTGCTGCCTGCAAAATCCGGGTGCGCGTCTGAGCCTCTGAAGGTGGGGAAGAATTAAAAACTCGCATAACAGTTATGGTGAAATTTGCGGAACACGATTTGTAGCATTATTGTCTAACGTCAAGTAAAAAAGCCTAACAAGCTTAATACAAGATTAACGTCTTTTTGCTAAGTACCTAGTTTGTTAGGTAGTGTAACTTTATCTTAATTTTTGCTTATGAACCAGATCAGTCGGTCAATTTTAGTTTTTAGATTGGGAATTTTGGATTGGTCAGATAAAGTATCTGTGATATTGCGGCGGTTGTTTGTCGCTTTGTTGGCTTTGATTATCCTCTGGTGGGGATTGCTGCCAGAAATTGCTCTGGCTCAAACTCAGACCGCACCCCCTCCCCAAAGAGTGCTGCAACCTACAAAAACTCAAACTCCACCAGTTCAAAGTTCGATCCAACCTTATCTAAATCGAGTTATCAAGCAGTTAACGGAGTTTCGCCTCGACAATGGTCTAAAATTCATTGTTTTGGAACGACATCAAGCGCCTGTAGTTTCTTTTATTACTTATGCCAATGTCGGTGGTGTGGATGAGCCAGATGGCAAAACTGGTGTAGCTCACTTTCTAGAACATTTGGCGTTTAAAGGCACAACGCGCATTGGTACAGAAAACTATAAGGCAGAAAAACCTCTATTAGAAACCTTAGAACGATTAGATGGTCAAATTAAAACAGCAAAAGCTAATGGCAAAAAAGATGAGGTTGCTCGGTTAGAAGCTGAGTTTAAGCGAGTGGAAGCGCAAGCAGCCAAGCTTGTTAAGCAAAACGAATTGGGGCGAATTGTCGAACAAGCGGGAGGTGTGGGTTTAAATGCCAATACTTCAACTGAAGCTACCCGTTATTTGTACAGCTTTCCTGCCAATAAGCTGGAACTTTGGATGTCGCTGGAGTCGGAACGATTTCTCGATCCTGTAATTCGGCGTGAGTTTTATAAAGAGAGAGATGTAATTTTAGAGGAACGACGAATGCGGGTGGAAAATTCACCCATTGGACTAATGGTGGAGAAATTTATTGATACTGCTTACAAAGTTCATCCCTACAGACGTCCGGTGATTGGTTATGACAAAGATATCCGCAATCTGACACCAGAAGATGTGCAAAAGTTTTTTGATACTCACTACGTACCAAGTAATTTGACCATTGCCATTGTCGGAGATGTTAACCCGGCTGAGGTAAAAAAACTGGCGCAAACTTATTTTGGCCGCTATCAAGCAAAAACCAAAGCTGTTGAAGAAATCCCCGTGGAACCGCCACAACAACAAACACGAGAAGTTACTTTACAGCTACCTTCTCAACCCTGGTATTTAGAAGGTTATCATCGTCCGGCAATTACCCATCCAGATAATGCAGTCTATGAAATCATTGGTAGCTTATTAAGTGATGGGCGCACGTCGCGGTTGTATAAGTCTTTGGTAGAAAAGCAACGCTTGGCGCTAAATGCTCAAGGTTACAGTGGATTTCCTGGAGATAAATACCCAAACCTGATGTTATTCTATGCTCTCACGGCTCCCGGTCATACGGTTGATGAGTTGGCAGTGGCTTTGCGCCAAGAAATTGACAAATTAAAAACTGAACCTGTAGCAACGGTTGATTTGGAACGAGTGAAAACCCAAGCACGAGCGGGTTTGTTACGTACCCTCGATTCAAATATGGGGATGGCTCAACAATTGTTGGAATATGAGGTGAAAACTGGCTCTTGGCGGAACTTGTTTAAGCAGTTGGATGATATTTCGGCGGTAACTACGGCTGATATTGTGCGGGTGGCAAAGGAGACGTTTACGCCAAAAAATCGCACGATTGGAAAGTTGTTGTCGAAAGAAGCTTAAGAGAAACAAACCGCAAAGGGCGTAAAGGAGAGAGATATGCAGAGGTACAAGGTGAAGGGTAAAAAATTCAAAATCCGAAATGTGAAGGGGCTTATTTATGCTTTGGTTGGTGTGTTTGCGTGTTTACTTTTAACTTGTAATTTTTCTCTGGCGGCGACGGCTGAGGCAAAGCATTATACAGAGTTGCAGTTACCACCGCTACCTGAGATTAAGTTACCCAAGTATGAGCGATTTGTTCTCCAAAACGGCTTGGTTGTCTATTTGATGGAGGATCACGAATTACCGTTGGTGAATGGGACGGCGTTTGTGCGGACAGGAAATCGCTTGGAACCACAACAAAAAGTTGGTTTAGCTGGTTTTACAGGCGCGGTGATGCGAACTGGAGGAACTAAGAAGCATTCGCCTGATGAACTTAACGAGATATTGGAACAACGCGCGGCATCAGTGGAAACTAGTATTGGTGAAGCTTCTGGTGGTGCTAGCTTTGACGCACTCAGTGAAGATTTAGAAACGGTGTTTGGGTTATTTGCCGAAGTGGTACGATCGCCAGTATTTGCTCAAGAAAAGCTAGACTTGGCGAAAACTCAAGCTAAGGGTGGCATTGCTCGTCGCAATGATAATCCAGATAGTATTGCTAGTCGAGAATTTAAAAAATTGATCTATGGAAAAGATAGTCCTTATGCTCGCACGATAGAATATGCAACGGTGGATCAAATTGAGCGTGAGGATTTGATCAAGTTTTATCAGCAATATTTCCACCCCAATAATATGATTTTGGGGATTGTGGGGGATTTTGATTCCAAAAAAATGCGATCGCTCATTCAAGCTAATTTTGGCGATTGGAACCGTAACCCAGGTATTGCTAAACCCAAATTACCAAGTGTTTCGCCAGCCAATACAGGTGGAGTCTTTTTTGTCAATCAGCCACAATTAACACAAAGTAGTGTGTTTATTGGCCATTTAGGTGGACGGTTTGACAATCCTGATTATCCGGCACTCGATGTATTGAATGGAGTGTTAAATGGATTTGGTGGACGCTTATTTAATGAAGTGCGATCGCGTCAAGGTTTAGCTTACTCTGTTTATGGCGAGTGGAGTCCTCGCTACGACTATCCTGGCATGTTTATTGCTGGTGGACAAACGCGATCGGATGCTACCGTCCAGTTTGTCAAAGCATTACAAAATGAAATCAAGCGCATCCAAACTCAAAGAGTTACAGCAAAAGAACTAGCTTTTGCAAAAGAGTCTACACTCAACTCCTTTGTATTTAACTTTCAAGACCCTGGACAAACCTTATCACGGTTGATGCGATACGAATATTACGGCTATCCTGCTGATTTTCTCTTTCGCTATCAAAAAGCCGTCGCCGCCACCACAGCTGCTGATGTGCAACGAGTAGCACGAGAATACCTCAAGCCAGAAAAGATCGTGACTTTAGTGGTAGGGAATCAAACCGCTATTCAACCGCCATTGACGCAGCTAGCAGCAAAGGTGACACCAATAGATGTAACGATTCCTGGTTCGCAGCCAAAGGTGAAGAATTAATTTGCGCTATTAACAAGGTATTCTCCTCTAGATTTCCTGGTAATCAGCATGATGTTATGAGTATTTGTGATAATTTCCTTGATTATCGGGAAATGACTGAGGACAAATTGTAGTAAGCAATAGAAACTAAATCAGGAACCAAAGCCTCTGGAGTTTCCAGAGGTTTTTTTTAATTACGCTTTTTTAGGAGCGATCGCCCCATACACTTCAATAAAGGGGTTTATTAAGCAGGCGAGACGCGACAACAAACTACTGCATGTCCAAACATCCGACAATTTAGTAATGAAGCAGCAAACAATTGTCGCATTAACTGGAGTAATACCATTTCACTTTAAAATCGATACAAATAGCCTAGCAAGGGGGCAGGGAGCAGGGAGCAGGGGGAAAGAATTAAAAACTAATCATTTGTATTAGACATTTCGTGAAATGGTATAAGCTAAATTTAGATTTGAGCTACTGGGAGTGAAGATGATGTTGTTGGAATTAAAGCGCATCCATGTTCCACCAGGACAAAGAGTGCTACTGCGAGATGTAACCTGGCAGGAATTGGAAACAATTCTAGAGGATTTAGGAGAGCATCGTGCTGCACGAATTGCTTATGACAGGGGAATACTAGAGATTATGGCACCACTGCCAGAACATGAAGACGATAAAGAAATTATTGGTGATTTAGTCAAAGCGCTTTTGGAAGAATTAGATATTGAGTTTAGATGTCTTGGTTCTACCACTTTCAAAAACCAAGTGATGGCTAAAGGTATAGAACCTGACCAGTGTTTCTATATAAAAAATGAAGCCAAGATTCGCGGCAAGAAGCGACTAGATTTAACAGTAGACCCCCCTCCAGATTTAGCTTTAGAAGTTGATATTACTTCTCGCACTCATCCTAATATCTATGAAGCTTTAAAAGTACCTGAGCTTTGGCGTTTTGATAAAGGAAAGCTCCAAATTAATGTTCTGCAAGATGGACATTATGTAGAGTCTCAGAAAAGCCTAAATTTTCCTAAATTTAAACTAATTGAAACGATTCCCCAATATTTAGAGCAAAGTACAACAGCAGGTAGAAATGCAACGCTCAAGGCTTTTCGTCTTTGGGTACAAAAGCAGATACAACAGCAATCACTGAATAATTCATAATTAATTTTGGGTACAGAGCCAATACGGTTCAGCTAAGGGAAGAGACGCGATAAATCGCCGTCTTTACAATAATCAGTCCTTTGTAGAGACGGCTTTGTTATATGTAATTTTCATCAAAAAACCTTATCCGAAGCGTATTAAAAAGCCTACTACTCAAGATGTAATTAGCATTAGGGGCGCGCAGCTACCTGCACGCCCCGAATCACCTGTATTTCACTTAGTAATGATTCAGGTTAATGCCAGCTTCTTTTGCCATTGCTTCTAACCCATTGATTTGTAGGGTTTTGATTGCTTTGGTAGACAGCTTTAACTTCACCCAGCGATTTCCGGCTTCCCACCAAACACGCTTGCTTTGCAGATTAGCGTGCTGAAGCCGTTTAGTACGGCGGTGGGAGTGGGAAACAGCAAAGGCGTTATTTGCCTTCTTACCAGTTAGTTCACAGCGACGGGACATAGCGAGTATCTCCAGATTGTTATTTTAATACAGCCTTTCCATTTTAGGTCTTAGACAACAGAAGTAGGAAAGGAGATGAGGGAGCAGGGGGAGTAGGGGAGTGAGGGACAAAAATTAATAACCAATGCCCAATGCCCAATGCCCAATGCCCCACTCACCACTATTTACTAGCCTGTTCTGTCAGCTTGGTGAGTACTTCATTCGATCGCTCGACGAAGGATTTCATTCCCTCAGCGTCAAATCCTTTCTGAGACATCAGCGCTAAATCGTAAACGTGTTGGCAAATCAAGTTCACTAACTGATCTGTAGGCGATTGACCGTCTCCTTGAATAATACTACCTTGGTTAAGATTTGCCAGATTTTGAATCAATGGATGAGCAGTATTCACCAGCAAAACGTGATCTTCGGGAAACTCTACTGTCTGCTGCTGCTGCATCATGGCGTTCATTTCCCGCATCCGGCGGAGAATCTCTGGTAAAAGCACGATCGCAGGTGGTGTTCCATGAGGATCGTCTGATTTTAAGGCTTCAGTGCGGATATTGAGTTTGGGTTTGTTGAGAGATTTCTCAAATAATTCTTTGATGGTCTCACTCCGAGTTTTATTCGTCTTGGGGTCAACAATTTCCTTAGCTTTGTCTTGTTCTAGCAGAGTATTGTCTAAGTCAGAATCCACCCGTGTAAATTTGACATCCTTATATTCCCGCTCTAGGAAGTTGATAAAGTGGGTGTCGATGAAGGAGTCCATAAACAGGACTTCCAAGCCTTGATTTTTATGCAGTTCTATGTATGTTGCTTGGGTTGCTTCATCAGTGCTGTAGAAAACCCGGTTTTCGTTACGTTCTTTGTTGCGTTCTAGATATTCTTTCAGTGTGGTGTAAGGAGCGCTGGGTGCTGAGTCAGAACTGGGTGAAGGAGTCACATCTTGCCAAGCATCCCCGTCTGAAGACTGTACTTCAACGACTGGAGTTTCAGCAGCAACTTTTTCTGTCAGTTTGGCGGTGGTGCGGAAGACGATGATATCTTCGATTTGCTTTTTGAATTTTTCGTCGTTGAGAACGCCGAATTTTACAAAAGTACCAAGATCCTTCCAAGCGCTAATGTATTGTTCGCGGTTGTCGCGGAAAAGTTCTTTGAGGCGATCGCCTACTTTTTTGGCAATGTAATCACCGATTCGCTTCACGGTGCGATCGCCTTGCAAGGCACTACGTGATACGTTCAGGGGAATATCAGTACTATCAATGACACCCCGCATTGGCATCAGAAATTGCGGGATAATTTCTTCGCAGTTGTCGCTAACAAAAACTTGATTGCAAAATAGCTTGATTTGCCCTTTTGTAACATCTACATCCGGCCTCATTTTGGGGAAATACAGAATCCCGTTGATGATAAAGGGATAGTCTGTATTTAAATGTACCCACAATAGAGGTTCTTCCTGAAAAGGATACAGGTAGCGGTAAAACTCTAAATAATCTTCTTGACTCAGGTTACTTGGAGACTCTCGCCACGGTGCTTTTTGCTTATTTAATACTTCGCCTTCCAGTTTTATTGGTACTGGCAAGAAATCGCAATATGTCTTGACAAGATTCTTAATTCGTGCTGATTCGAGAAATTCCTCCTCTTCTCCTTGCAGGCTAAGAGTAATAGTTGTGCCGCGAGTTGTCCGGGACGATTCTTCTAGGGTGAAAGCTGGGGAACCATCGCAAGTCCAGTGAACCGCCTGCGCTCCTTCTTGGTATGACAGTGTATCAATCTCTACCTTTTGCGCCACCATGAAGGAAGAGTAAAAACCAAGACCGAAGTGGCCAATTATCGGTTGATCTGATTTGCCTTCATACTTATGAATAAATTCTTCAGCACTAGAGAAGGCAACTTGATTGATATATTTCTTAACTTCATCTGCGGTCATCCCGATACCGTTATCGGAGATGGATAGGGTTTTCTTATCTTTGTCAATGGCAATTTCAATTTCTGGTTCGCCGATATCTCCAGCGTAGTCTCCGGCGCGGGATACCATTTTCAGCTTTTGGATGGCGTCTACAGCGTTGGATACCAGTTCCCGCAAGAAGATTTGATGATCTGAGTAAAGCGACTTCTTGATGATCGGGAAAATATTCTCAGTATGAATACTGATAGTGCCTTGTTCTAGCATAATTGGTAATTCTTCGATGTTAGTATCTGAAATGATGATAGTGGTTAATACAGCCTAACCTTCTGTTTGCCAGAATAAACCCGGAGAACAAAGAAGGGCACGATACCAATTAGGATTTTAAAAGCATAGCTTAGGCGATCGCACCTTTTTTGAGCGTTGTTTGCCCCCATTTTCTGATTCGGATTTCCCTACTTCCGACTTCCGATTTTCAACGCAAGTCTATCAGTTTAGTTGAGACTGCCGTCTAAATACAATATTTCATTAATTAGTAGCGAATAAATTGGGTAAACCTCTGTGTCCCTCTGCGCTTTCCCCTGCGCCCCTCTGCGTTTAAAAATTGAATTAAGCCCCCCCAATTTATCGGGGGGCTGGGGGTACTAACGAGTCAGATTCTACGCGCTAAAGTATTTTGCTAACGGGTGGTAAGCAATAATCGCAGTGGTAGACTGTTCTGGATAAAGTTGTTCACTTTCATCCATATACAAGTTAATCCTGTCAGTCTGCAATAATTCCAGTTGCTTATATTGATCTTGGATATTCGGGCAAGCCGGATACCCAAAACTATACCGTGAGCCACGATAGCGTTGTGCCAATATATCCCGAATATTGTCGGGTTCTTCAGCACTAAAACCTAACTCGCGGCGAATTCTGGCGTGTGTCCATTCAGCCACAGCTTCCGCTACCTGTACCGCCATGCCGTGGAAATACAGATAATCGGTGTATTGATTGGCAGCAAACAGTTTTTGGGCAAACTCTGTGGCAATCTCCCCTACAGTAACCGCTTGCATCGGAAAGACATCAATAATTCCCGATTCCTTCGGTGCAAAGAAATCTGCTATGCACAGCCGCCTTAAAGACTTCTGTCTGGGAAACTCGAAAGTTGTAACCTGTTGTGATTGGTTCTCTGAATCATATATATGTAGAGAATTTCCCTCGGCTTGACAAGGGAAATAACCATAAATCACTTGGGGATGCAACAGATTTTCTTCAATAATTCGCTGTTTCCAAGTTTCTAAAATTGGGTAGACTTTCTCAGCCAAGAAAGCCTGATATTCTTCCTTAGATTGTTCCTTTGGTTTGCGGAATTGCCATTGTCCAGCAACCAAAGCTTGTAAATCTAAGTGCCAGAATATTTCCTCGATGGGAATATCACTAGGCTGCAATAACTTCGTTCCCCAGAAAGGCGGTGTGGGACGTTCAATATCTACAGCCACAGCTTCAGAACGTCTCGTATCTACTACTTTTGGTTCAGCAGATGTTTCTTCAGCAGTTGTAGCTTTTGGTTCTTTGTTACCATTTGTTGAAACTTCAGCCGTTTCGACTTCGTTTAAAAATCCCTGCAAATCTTCCCAGTTACCAGTAGCCTTTGCTGGCATTAATTTATCCATGAAGTGCAAGTCAGAAAAGGCATCTTTACCATAAACGACTTTACCTTTATAGGTATTTTGGCAATCTTCATAGACAAACTTGGGAGTCAATGCTGCACCACCTAAAATTACAGGGACACTAATTCCCTTTTCGTTGAATACCTCCAAGTTCTCTTTCATGAAGGCGGTGGATTTCACCAACAAACCACTCATGGCAATACAATCAGCTTTGTGCTGTTCGTAAGCGTTGATGATGTTTTCCACCGGCTGCTTAATTCCCAGGTTAATCACCTTGTAGCCATTGTTAGACAAGATGATATCTACCAAGTTTTTACCAATGTCGTGGACATCGCCTTTAACTGTGGCAATGATAAAGGTTCCCTTGGCGTTGTTGCCTGATTCTGATTTTTCCATGAACGGTTCTAGAAACGCCACCGCCGCTTTCATGGTTTCCGCAGATTGCAAGACGAAGGGTAACTGCATTTGTCCCGAACCGAATAATTCCCCGACAACTTTCATACCATCTAATAAGAAGGTGTTGATAATTTCCAAGGGGGGATATTCTTCTAAGGCTTTTTTCAGATGTTCTTCTAAGCCAATGCGTTCGCCGTCGATGATGTGACGCTTGAGACGTTCTGGGATGGGGAGACTTTCATCTAAGGAGCGATCGCGCTTAGTTGTCACCCCGGCAAACGCTGTGGTAAGCTCTCCCAAGGGATCGTAAACGCAAACATCACCTTCAAATTTCCGCTCATCATAAATCAACTGACGACAGATTTCTTGATGGCGGGCGTCAATCTTCGATAACGGTAAAATTTTGTTAGCACTGACAATGGCTGCATCCATTCCTGCCGTCGTCGCCTCGTGCAAAAACACCGAGTTCAGCACCATCCGCGAGGCTGGATTCAAACCAAAGGAAATATTGGAAACACCCAAAATTACATGACATCCAGGCAATTCCTCACGAATCCGCCGGATGGATTCAATTGTGGCTTTACCGTTTTCTCGGTCTTCTTCAATCCCGGTAGAAATTGGTAACGCGAGGGTATCAAAGAATATTTCTGTGGGTGGTATGCCATATTCTACAGCTTGACGGTATGCACGCCCAGCGATCGCAAACTTTTTCTCTGCTGTCCGCGCCATCCCATCTTCATCGATAGTAC
Source organism: Nostoc commune NIES-4072 (assembly GCF_003113895.1). Taxonomy (NCBI): domain Bacteria; kingdom Bacillati; phylum Cyanobacteriota; class Cyanophyceae; order Nostocales; family Nostocaceae; genus Nostoc; species Nostoc commune. The sequence continues at coordinate 6,205,431 of NZ_BDUD01000001.1, forward strand.
CAATAACTACACCAGCACCGTATTTTTTCGCTAAATCCAGCACCTTTAGAAAGCGCGGTTCCCCATCTTCGTAGTTGGTGGAATTCAGCAAACACTTACCACCGGCAACCTTTAAACCCGCCTCCATCTTTTCCCATTCGGTGGAGTCAAGCATTAAAGGCAATGTCACATTATTAACAATGCGCGAAACTAATTCGTGCATATCCCGCACGCCGTCACGTCCTACATAATCGACGTTGACATCAAGGATGTGTGCGCCTTCTTTGACTTGTGCCCTCGCCATTGAAACGAGTCCATCCCAATCTTCCGCGTTTAGCAAATCGCGGCACTTTTTGGAACCACTGGCGTTGAGACGTTCACCAACAATCAAGAAAGAATTATCTTGGTCGTAAGGCTGAGTGGTGTAAATTGATGCTGCTGCTGGTTCTAAGCTAGGATGTCTAACTTTTGGCTTTAGGTCTTTGGCGACTTCTGCCAATTGTTGAATGTGTTCTGGACGTGTCCCACAGCAACCCCCAATCACTTGGACACCCAAATCTTCAACAAAATGCATCAATGACATCCGTAATTCCAACGGTGTTAGGCGGTAGTGCGCTTGACCGCCGACGTTTTCAGGTAAACCCGCGTTGGGAATACAGGAAACGATGAAAGGTGAATGTTCTGCCAAATACTTGATATGTGGTTTCATCAAGTCTGGGCCCGTGGCACAATTTAGACCGAGAATATCTATTGGGTAAGGTTCCAAAATTGTCAGCACAGCACTGATTTCTGAACCAACTAACATTGTGCCCATGCTTTCCATTGTCACAGATACCATCAACGGACGGCGATCGCCTTTTTTGGCAAACACTTCTTCAATGGCATTCAGCGCTGCCTTAATTTGCAGCACATCTTGGCAAGTTTCCACCAGGAATAAATCAACACCACCATCCCACAGCGCCTCTGCTTGTTCGGCAAAAGTCGCTTTCATGGTGTCAAAGTCAATATGTCCCAAGGTAGGAAGTTTTGTTGTGGGGCCGATGGAACCTGCCACAAACCGGGGTTTTTCTGGCGTGGAAAATTCCGCAGCCACACGCTTGGCCAATTCTGCGGCTGTCTTGCTGAGGTAGTAGGCTTGGTCTGCCAAGTCATATTCTGCCAGCACCAGGGAGGTACTGCCAAAGGTATCGGTTTCAATGACATCAGCACCAGCAGCGAGGAAGTCGCGGTGAACCTTAGCGACTGCTTCGGGTTTCGTGTGGACTAAGTATTCGTTACAACCTTCATACTGTGGGCCACCGAAGTCTTCAGCAGTCAGGTTTTGGGTTTGTAAGTTGGTTCCCATCGCCCCGTCGAAGACGAGGACTGGGCTATCTGGACTACGCAGGCGTTCAAGGAAAGGATGAGTCATATTTTCCTAGAATAAATGAGGATATCAAGTGAGTCTTGTGATACTCGACTTACTTTATTATTTTCCAAAATTTTGGGAGTTTCGGCAGTATGTAATGAAAAAATTTTGATGCCGTACTGGAATTATTTATGTGTCTATAATATCACTGTATAGTGAGCTAGTTCATATAGAGGTTGTTCTATGGAAAGAAGGAAAATTTTGATTGCAACTAAAACATACCCTTCAATTAGCACCAAATATCAAGAAACAGTCTGTACAGCAGGAGTTTTATTAGATGATGAGGAGAAACCAGTTCAGTGGATTCGCATTTATCCCATTCGTTTTCGTCAATTAGATTTTGATAAGCGTTATCCAAGATGGTCAATTATAAGTGCTAAAATAGAAAGAAATGAAAAAGATTATAGAGAAGAAAGTTTTCGTATAGATGATTCTTCGATAGAAGTAATACGAAAAATTGATACTCGCAAGAATTGGGAAGAGCGAAAAGCCTTGGTTATGCCACTAGAATTCAAATCTATTCAGGACATTAAAGAGCAAGGTAAGTCTCTCGGTATTATTAAACCACAAATTATAAAAAAATACTTCTGTAAAAAGGAAATAGAACGGGAGTGGAAACCAAAACAGCAAACAATATTAGATCAAATGGACTTGTTTGAGCCTTCAGTACAATTAGATAAAATTCCTTATAAGTTTGGTTACGAATTTATTTCCCCAGATGGAAAGAAGCATAGTTGTACAATAAATGATTGGGAAATTCAACAACTTTATAGAAATTGTAGAGATAGATCAAATGAAACAAGTATGGAGAATAAAGAAAAGGAGGCTTTAGAAAAAGTACGCCAAAAACTAGAAGACGAATTTTTAAGCAAAAAAGATTTATACTTTATTATGGGAAACCTAAAAAACCACAAAAATAGCTTTATGATTATTGGGATATTTTACCCACCATTAATAAAAATGTAATATTTAAACTTGATTGTTCTAGGAATGAAAATGAAGATTAAAGATATTGCTAAAACAAGATGCATACTTACCTTCGGATATGGCAATCGCAAAGACTACGATGCCTTCTTGGAATACCTACAAAAGTTTGATGTGGAATGTGTTGTTGATGTGAGGATGGTTCCTCGTGCTTGGAGCCGTAAATGGTACGGCGACAAAATTAAAATATTCTGTGAATTAAATAACATTAAGTATATTTCTAAAACCGCTTTAGGCAATACATCTGGTAAAGAAAATTGGATTCCAGTAAATCAAGAAGAAGCAGATAAAGCTCTACATGAAATTGCACAAGTTGCTCAAACAGGTAATGTTTTACTCTTGTGTGCTGAAATGAACCCGAATCGCTGTCATCGGAAAGAAGTTGCTGATTGCTTGGGAAACTTAGTATCAATGCCTGTTAAGCATTTAGAGTAGTAAACTAAAATTTTCTCGATACTTAGGGAAGAGTGTTTAGTAATCTCATTTCACAAGAGACGATTGCCTGTAGCGTTGGTGGTGCCGCAGCTACGCCCGTCGTAGACATCGCTATTATCAGGTGGGCAATATTATAGATTTCTCGTAGGGGTATGGCATTGCCCATTAACAGAGGTGAGGTTTCACTGATTCTACACATAGTCAGATGAAATATTTTCGCCAAGTTTCTTATCTTGGGATTACAGCTTAGAGTTGTTATACCAATTCACAATTCACAATTCGCAATTCGCAATTAAAAAACTTAGATACAGCAAGGCTTTCAAGGTTTATATCTGTATCATGTTTTTCGTGAATTGGTATTACTCCGTTCAGATCAAAGATGGAAAAAACACCAGGAGTATAACTTGAGTCTTACTATGGATTTAAATTATTTGTTTAATCTCAATACATTTATTGAATTATTACTGGGGATTAGTTTGAGTGCGGCGGCTGGCTTCCGAGTATTTGTACCACTGCTAGCGTTGAGTGTGGCTTCAGTTTTTGGACATTTAGATTTACCGACTAACTTTGATTGGGTGGAAACACCTCAAGCTGTAATTGTATTTGCCGTCGCTTGTTTGCTAGAAATTATCGGTTATTACATTCCTTGGTTGGATCATCTGCTGGATATTGTAGCCACTCCTGCGGCATTTATCGCCGGGACAATCGTCACAGCATCTGTTGCTCCAGATATGAATCCACTAGTGCAATGGACGTTAGCTTTAGTTGCAGGTGGTGGAACCGCAGGATTAACTCAGGGATTAACCAATATATTGCGGATAAGTTCTACTGGCGTTTCTGGTGGATTAACCAATCCAGTTGTGTCAACTATTGAATTGCTCATCGCAATCGGACTGTCTGTACTAGCGCTAGCTTTACCAGTGGTAGCAGGAGTGATTGTGATTGGTTTTCTAATAATTGCTATTCAAAGAATTTGGAATTTCTTTTTGAATAAACCATCTTCTCAAATTAACGAAACCGTTTCTCCATCAAGAGAATTGGGATAAGTAGTGATGGATTGGTTTCATCGCTACGACGCCGAATAGCCCGTCGTAGACATCGCAATTATAAAGCGATCGCAGTAATTTATAATTCCAAAGCCGCTATTAGACAAAAATTCACCTGATTAATCGCCTCAGAGGAAAGAAAACCCAGCTTTCTGAGAATCATAGATTTAGGACTTACGCACTGTACAAAATAACTATCTTGTGCATCAACCTAAATACGTTGTTTCGGGCTTTTATCAATCACCTTTGATTGAGTGCGTAGGCGTAGCCCGCCGCAGGCATCGCTAAAATCTCATTGAAAAATCTAGCTATCAGCCTTGAAAACTCTATCTGTTATTTTGGCTTTTCTGTCAATGCGTAAGTTCTAAGATTTATTTAATGTAAAAATTGACTCACAGCGAACTACAGACTCAACTCTAATACCTGCACTGGCAATTTCATCACCCGTTATTAAGTATTGCGTCACAGTTAAAGGGCGATTAGTGTTGGAAGTGCAAGGCACAACCATCAAATCATCAAGAATTTGATTCAATTGATTTGCCGAAATTACAACAGCAGGGCGAACTTTAAACTGTGCCAATCCGGTTGAAGGCATGGGAACTCGACACAACACAACATCACCGCGCTGTAAGTTCATCAGCAAATACTTCGTCGTAAATGTCATTTTCAGGACTTACCCAATCCTGATAAGCCTGAGACTCAATAGCAGGATTAACAGATTTTTCGCCATTCTTGAAAGAAAGAGCTAAATCAAGCAATGCTGATAACTGCTCATCATTCAGTTGTTCAATCAGACTTAGAAGTTCTTGACGAATATTCATGGAATTGCCGACTGCTAACTATATTCAATGTATGCCATAAAGCGATCGCCTGTAGCGTTGGTGATGCGTAGGCGTAGCCTGTCGTAAACATCGCAATTATAAAGCGATCGTAGTCTTTGGGTGTGTTAGCGCGAAAGTTAAGGAAAATCGTATTGCTACCTAACCCGCCTGGAACTCAAAGTTCCAGGCTAATAGCCCAACTCCACTAAAGTGGACTAAAACGGCTTCTCAGTCTTCTTTAGAAGACTTTAGCTGTTAGCCTCAGAATTCATTCTGAGGCGGTTGTTGGAAATGGGCGCGAAAGCGTAACGCACCTTTGATACTCGTGAGCGAGTCTTTTATACTCGTGGATGAGTGAATGTTATTGCAAGGGTTGCGATGTCTACGACGGGCTACGGCTACGCACCCTACTAATTTATATATTACAGCCCTTCCTACGCAGATAGAACACATTAATCTAGCCCCATTCCCTATAACCTGCGATACACTATTTTGGTAAATATCGCTACAGAGTTAGTGAGGTTTGCAGGTGACAAACAAAGAACTGTTGCAAATTATTGAACGAGATGCCAGGGAAAAAGCAACGGTGCTATCCCTCCATAACAAGAAACTCAGCAGGCTACCGCCAGAAATCAGCCAACTCTCCAACTTGACTAAGCTATTCCTCTCTAATAATCCACAATTAAGCTCGCCGCCGCCTGAAATTGTTGAACAGGGAACGCAGGCAATTTTGACCTATCTTCGAGCCAGGTTAGAAGCTAAAGGGTAATATATTTGTAAGCTGCTAGTAGTTAGCTCGTAACAGCACTATTGCAGGGATTATAAACGTATATTTGACTAGAATTAAGGTGTTATAGCGATTATTATTTGGATACCATAAGCGGTAGAGGTTTACAGAAATGCGCCTCTACAACTGACACGGCAGTTTAGCTATAAATTAAAATCTACCGTTTTACGGGTATTAGAAACATGAGGTTTAAAGACTGGGCGACTAGGGTGCTACTAATCTCGCTGATGTTCATGGCTTTAATTTTAGTGCTGCTAATTGGACGAGCGACAAAATTACAAAATAATCCGACAATATCCCGTGCATCCAATCCACAGGTTGCAGCTTTCAGTCAATATCCCCAGGCGCAATTTCAATCAGCAAAAGAGCCAGAGAAGAAATCTCAAAATGTTATCAAGTCCCCAGTCAAGATTAACAAGCCTGTAGCAAGGTACGTAACCACTCAAGCTTTTGCACAGTACAGACCGAGTTATCAAGTTGCTTCAGTTGATCCAAGTAACTATGGAGAACGGTATGCCCAAGATGTTAACGGCGTTCCTCTCAACAATCAACCAATTATCGTCCTCCATGAAACTGGTTATTCTGCTTCCAGCGCCATTAATTTCTTTCAAGTAGCCCATACTGATGAAAGTGTGCAAGCAAGTTACCACGCTTTAATCAAGTTAGACGGAACGGTGGTTTATCTAGTACCCCCAGAAAAGCGGGCTTTTGGTGCAGCTAACTCAGTATTTGAGACTCCACAGGGAGTGGAAACTGTGCAGACTAATCCGAATTTGCCTGCGTCTGTGAATAATTTTGCTTATCATGTTTCTTTAGAAACACCGCCAGATAGTTATGACGCTAGCAGCCAACAAACCCATAGCGGTTATACGGAGGCTCAATATAATTCTCTTGCTTGGTTAATTGCTCAAAGCCAAGTCCCAGACGATCGCATCACTACGCACCATTTAGTAGACCGCTCTGGTAAAAAAGTTGACCCGATAAATTTTGATGGGAATAAATTTCTCAGCTTACTTAATACTTATCGTCAGGTCAGACCAATATATAGGGTGAGTAGATAAAAAATGGTGCGTTACGCTTTGGCGATAACACACCCGACAAAATTTATTCAACCAAGCTATTTGCTAAAGCTATAAATTTGCTGCGTCTCCAGGCGATCGCTAATCGATGAAGGCAGTGTACCATCCGAGAATGTCTGTCTATCTAGTTGGACTTGTAAATTACTCAAGGGATCGCAACCAGAAGATATCAAAAATTCTAGTTTTTGAATGTAAGGCAAGATTGCTAGTTTGTCCAGAATTTGGAAGATAGCCTGTATATAAGGATGACCACTTTGTTGATACCAATCAGTGCTAGCAACTTTTGGCTGATCAAAACCCAAGTGTACTGTCAAAGATGGCTCGTCAAATATAGCGATCGCTAAGGGACGCGCTTCTTCCTGCAACAATAAATCATTACTTTTCGCTAAGTGTCGCAGTTTTTCTAGGCGTTCATAACGTTCTGTCACAGCTTCCGGGTCATCTTGCCAATGAATTGCTACTGTTACCAGATAAGTCTGTAACAGCATGTGACCCAACTTTTTCGCCTTTGTCGCTAGGTAATAGGAATTGTAGTCATTGGCTTCAATTAACAATGGAACGCGATCGACTACTTCCATCCCATAGCCCTTAACTCCAGCAATTTTACGGGGATTATTTGTAATTAAACGTATTTTTTTAATGCCCAAATCCATGAGCATTTGCGCCCCCATGCCGTAATCTCGCAAGTCAGCCGGAAATCCTAAACGCTCATTTGCTTCTACTGTATCCAGTCCCATATCCTGCAATGAGTAGGCTTTCAGCTTGTTAATCAAGCCGATTCCCCGTCCTTCTTGACGCAGGTATACAACTACACCTTGACCCGCAGACTCAATCATTTTCAGTGCAGCATTTAACTGCATCCGGCAATCACAGCGCAAAGAACCCAAAGCGTCACCAGTTAAGCATTCTGAGTGCATCCGCACCATTACTGGCTCATCCTTGAAGTTAGCTGGATCGCCTTTGACAATTGCAACGTGTTCTGTGTTATCCAGGGTATGGCGGTAGGCGTAAATTTCAAACTGACCGAATTCACTAGGTAGTTTGGTAACAACCTCACGATACACTAAGCGATCGTGCTGTAGGCGATAACTGATTAAATCCGCAATACTAATGATTTTTAAATTGTGACGTTTCGCATATTCGACTAATTGCTGCAACCGCGCCATTGAACCATCGGAGTTTTGAATTTCACAAATTACTCCTGCTGGGTATAATCCTGCTAGTCGGGCTAAGTCCACAGCCGCTTCCGTATGTCCTGCGCGTTTGAGTACGCCTCCAGCTTTAGCCCGAATCGGGAAAATATGACCAGGACGACGTAAATCGGTGGGTTTTGTCGCTGGGTTGAGAGTAACCTGGATAGTGCGGGCACGGTCTTCTGCTGAGATGCCTGTGGTTACACCCAATTCTGGGCCGGCATCAATGCTAACAGTGAAGGCAGTTTGGTTAGTATCTGTAATGTTGCTTACCATCAAGGGTAAGTCTAGCTCGTCTAAGCGATCGCCTGTCATTGCCAAACAAATCAGCCCTCTAGCTTCCACCGCCATGAAATTAATCATGTCGGGTGTGGCAAATTGGGCGGCACAAATTAAGTCGCCTTCATTTTCTCTATTTTCATCATCTACCACTACAATGACGCGACCAGCTTTTAGGTCTGCTAAGGCGGCATCAATCGAATCAAATTTAAAAGCTTGGTTAGTATTAGGCTGTGACACAGAAAGATTTCCAGCTACCAACGTAAATTTTTTTAACAATTTCTTCTTTTAGATTGTAGCTCCTTTATAAGGCAGAGGAGTAGACTAGCAATGATTTGATAAGCTAGCAAAAATCTCTGCCCCTAAAATCGGGGTTTATAAAGCAACGACAATCAAGAATGAACATGACAAGGGAGACAAGAGAGACAAATACAATATTTGGCAATTTCGCCGCGTCACTACTTACCGGCATCTGAAAAAAGTAGAGGGGTTTCAGGTGTTTTGTACGCTATGCGTCTAGTCGCTGATATTGTTGATAGCTGATAACGAATTCACCATTCATGGGATAAGGATTTCAGATCATGGGCAAATTTAGACGCGTACCCGTTGGGATTGTTGGCGCGTCGGGCTATGGCGGAGTACAGTTAGTACGGCTACTGATGGATCATCCAGAAGTCGAACTGGTTTATTTAGGCGATGAAAGCAGTATCGGGAAATCCTTTGGGGATCTCTACCCGCATCTGGCTCATGCAACTAACCTGCTAATAGAAGCAGTAGAACCAGAAATAATTGCTCCTCGCTGTGAAGTAGTTTTCTTGTCTTTACCAAATGGTCTAGCTTGCCAAATCGCGCCCAAACTGTTGGAAAAAGGATGTAAAGTACTAGATTTGAGTGCAGACTATCGGTTTAGTAATTTGACAACTTATACAAATTGGTATGGCATTGAGAGAAGCGATCGCACAATTGCAGCTACAGCAGTTTATGGATTACCAGAACTTTATCGCGATCGCATTGCCGAAGCTCAACTTGTTGGCTGTCCTGGTTCCTATCCCACCGCTAGCCTCCTTGCACTTTCGCCACTTTTAAAGCAAGGTTTAATCGTGCCAGAAACAGCTATTATTGATGCCAAGTCTGGTACATCTAGCAGTGGACGGCAACCTCAAACCAACTTATTACTAGCTGAAGCAGACAACTCTATAGCAGCTTACAATATTGGCCGTCACCGTCATACCCCAGAAATTGAGCAAATTTGCAGTGACTTAGCTGGTCACGAACTGATGATCCAATTTACACCCCACCTTATCCCAATGGTGCGCGGTATTTTGGCAACGGTATATGCCACAATGCGCGATCCCGGTTTAGTGCGAGATGATTTAATTACAATTTTCTCAGCCTTCTACCGCAACTCTCCTTGGGTGAAAATCTGCGGTAGCGGCGTTTATCCCCAAACTAAATGGGCTAACGGCAGCAATCTTTGTTATATCGGTGTAGAAGTTGACCCGCGCACAGGTCGCGTTATTGTCATGTCAGCAATTGACAATCTAGTTAAAGGACAGGCGGGCCAAGCGATTCAGTGTTTAAACCTAATGATGGGCTGGGATGAAACTTTGGGGTTGCCCAAGTTGGGGTTTTATCCTTGATTGGGGATTGGGTACTGGGTATTGGGAAAAATTCTTCCCTTAGTCCCCAGTCCCTAGTCCCCAGTCCCTACTTCGGCCCTAACCCCACAGCACCAGCATAAACGGCGCGATCGCCTAGTTCATCTTCAATTCGCAGCAAGCGATTATATTTTGCTACGCGTTCGCTGCGACACAGGGAACCTGTTTTGATTTGACCGGCGCGGGTTGCTACAGCTAAATCAGCGATCGTTGTGTCTTCGGTTTCACCAGAACGATGGCTAATTACTGAACGGATACTGTTGCGAGTTGCCAAATCAATTGTTTCTAAGGTTTCGGTAAGAGAACCAATTTGATTGAGTTTAATCAAAATCGCATTAGCGGCTTTTTCCTGGATGCCTCTTTGCAAGCGAGTAGCGTTAGTCACAAATAAGTCATCTCCTACTAATTGCACCCGCGAACCTAATTTCTGGGTGAGCAATTGCCAACTTTGCCAATCTTCTTCGTGTAAACCATCTTCGATTGACACAATTGGGTATTGGTCAACTAGTTGTCCTAAATAATCAATAAACTCAGCCGGGGCATGAGGTTTACTATCGTAAACATACTGACCATTCTTGTAAAATTCGCTAGCTGCCACATCCAACGCCAAAGCTACTTCTTCCCCTGGCTTGTAACCAGCTTTTTTAATGGCAGCAACCAGTAATTCCAAAGCCACCTGATTAGATTCTAGGTTAGGGGCAAAACCGCCTTCATCGCCCACACCAGTGAGCAAACCCTTTTCATCTAATACTTGACTGAGGGTAGCAAATACTTCTGCACCCCAGCGCAACGCTTCCCGAAAGGAAGTTGCACCAATTGGGACAATCATAAACTCTTGAAAATCCACGTTATTTGAGGCGTGTGCGCCACCGTTAATCACGTTCATTAACGGTACTGGGAGCAAATTCGCTAAAGGGCCACCCAAATAGCGATATAGCGGAATTTCCAGAGACTCAGCACCAGCTTTGGCTGCTGCTAAGGAAACCCCCAAAATCGCATTCGCCCCCAAACTGGATTTGTTAGGAGAACCATCTATGGCGATCATTGTCCGGTCTAGCAGTTCTTGGTTGAGGGCATCCAAGCCTAATAATTTTGGCGCAAGTGCTTCTTTAACGTTTTTTACCGCCTTGAGTACGCCTTTGCCCCCATAACGGCTTTTATCGCCATCACGCAGTTCATGAGCCTCAAAAGAGCCAGTAGATGCACCACTGGGAACCTGCGCTAGTCCAACAACACCATTGGCTAAATGCACTTCGGCTTCAATTGTCGGTCTACCGCGTGAATCAAGAATTTCACGGGCTGCGATCGCTTCAATTGCAGTATCTAGAAATTTACTCATCTGTACTTTATCCTTTATTAGAGTCTGTTACGCACACAGTCCAGTTGCCTAACCCAATCGCTAGCTTATGCTGTTAAGAGACTTTATTGGCTGAGATTAAAGAAGATTTCCATTATATGGATAGGGATCAACGCCAAAAATGGCTAAGAGAATGTTTATCCTGTCTTTTTCTTTGATCGCATTTCTACCTTTAGACTTTGAGCTAGGTAAAATATTGGCAGAGAATAACACTAAATCAATTACAGAGAAAAGGCCAATATGCGATTACTACATACAATGCTACGGGTGGGCAACCTTGAAGAATCCTTAAAGTTTTACTGTGAACTTCTAGGTATGAAATTACTACGCCGAAAAGATTATCCAGGGGGAGAATTTACCCTAGCTTTTGTTGGCTACGGCGACGAAAGTGACAACTCGGTGATAGAACTAACCTACAACTGGGGGGTAGAAAAGTATGAATTGGGTAATGCTTATGGTCACATTGCCCTTGGGGTTGATGATATTTACGCTACCTGTGAGGAAATTCGCAATCAGGGCGGTAAAGTTGTCCGCGAACCCGGGCCGATGAAACATGGTTCGACAGTAATTGCTTTCGTAGAAGATCCAGATGGGTATAAAATTGAACTGATTCAACTTAAAACTCAAGATTCCGCAGTCAAACAGGAATCACAAGAGCAACTTGTGAGCCAGTAATTCTTATAATCAGTAATAGTAAGTTAATACGCTTGGGTTCAGGCTTGATCCTTTTTAAAAGGTTTGTCGTTACCCACTTTTTTGTTTGTAACAGTCAAGGTGTGGCATTGGCGAACATCCCGCCCAGAACTTAAGTTCTTGGACTGATAGCCCAAGTCCACTTAAGTGGACTAAAATTTTCCCTAACAAAAGACTTTAGCCATTGAAATCGCTTAAAATCTTATATTTAGTCCTCTTGAGAGGACTTTAGCTATTAGCCTCGGAATTTATTCCCAGGCGGGTTAACAACGAAGCGGAAGATTTCTTTGATCTTGGTAATGATAAGCCTTAAAAAGGAACAAATTAACCCACCCACTAAAACCCTATGAAAAAGCAGGGGAGCAGAAAGCAAGGGAGCAGGGGGAAAAATCACTCCATTTGCGGGTGAGGTTTCAACCAACGGGCAAAAGGAGCAAGGGAGCTATCACTGACAATAAAGTTATAGAAAAATCCACACCGATGTCTTGAAAAGTTAAGCTACATCTGGGGAGATTGATTCTTGCTGCACACTGGTATCTCATGCAGGTAAACCCGGAAGCACAAGACTTTTCGCTTTTTGCCTCGGTTTTTTAGGCGGGTTAGGGGATCTCATCTGCGTAAATCCTATTAGTATTATCGCTATCCTATCGTTAATGAACAACACTAATAGCTTAGGTTTAGTCCGTCGTAGAAATTGCTCCAATATTACCATTTAGCAAAGTCCGTTCAGAACAGTGTTTTCGTTTTAAATTAGGAAATAGGTAATGGATTAAACGATCGCCAATTACCAATCCAAAATTGCCACTGGAGATACACGCAAATATACGCCCAGAATGTTTGGATAATTAAGGACTGGTGATGAGGAAAGAATTCCTAACTCCTAACTCCTAACTCCTAACTCCCCACTCCCTAAACTAAAAATCAAATTATAAAGATGCAACCTACAGATCCAAATAAATTTACTGATAAAGCCTGGGAAGCAATTGTTAAATCTCAGGATATAGTTCGTGCTTATCAACAACAGCAGCTAGATGTTGAACATTTAATTATTGCCCTGTTAGAAGAACCCACTAGTTTAGCAATACGTATCCTAGCTCGATCTGAGGTCGATCCAATCCGCTTGCAGCAGCAACTAGAAGCCTTTACCCAACGTCAGCCCAAAATTGGTAAAAGCGATCAGCTTTACCTTAGCCGCAATTTAGATATTTTACTAGACCGAGCCGAGGAAGCTAGAGTCAGGATGAAAGACTCCTACATTTCCGTGGAACACATACTTTTAGCCTTTGCTGAAGACGATCGCATTGGACGAAAGATCCTCAAAAGCTTTAGTGCAGATGCAGCCAAACTAGAAGCTACTATTAAAGCCGTTCGCGGTAGCCAAAAGGTGACAGATCAAACCCCAGAATCCCGTTATGAAGCCTTACAAAAATTTGGCAGAGATTTGACAGAACAGGCAAAAGCTGGAAAACTCGACCCGGTAATTGGACGGGATGAGGAAATTCGCCGGGTAATTCAAGTATTGTCTCGTCGTAGCAAAAATAACCCTGTTTTGATTGGTGAACCTGGAGTGGGTAAAACTGCGATCGCCGAAGCTTTAGCACAACGAATGGTAAACGGTGACGTTCCCGAATCTCTGAAAAACCGCAAACTCATCTCTTTAGATATCGGTAGTTTGATTGCTGGGGCAAAATTACGAGGAGAATTTGAAGAACGCCTGAAAGCAGTCCTCAAGGAAGTTACAGAATCTAACGGTGACATCGTACTGTTTATTGACGAACTACATACCGTAGTTGGCGCAGGTTCCACCCAACAAGGGGCGATGGATGCCGGAAATCTGCTTAAACCAATGCTGGCGCGGGGAGAACTGCGTTGTATTGGCGCAACTACCCTCGACGAGTTCCGCAAACACATTGAAAAAGATGCTGCCCTAGAACGCCGCTTTCAGCAAGTATTTGTCGATCAGCCAAGTGTGGAAAATACCATTTCCATTTTGCGGGGGTTGAAAGAACGCTATGAAGTGCATCATAACGTCAAAATTTCTGATTCGGCGTTGGTAGCAGCAGCAACCCTGTCAGCACGTTATATTAGCGATCGCTTCTTACCAGATAAAGCCATTGATTTGGTGGATGAAGCAGCTGCACAGTTAAAAATGGAAATTACCTCCAAACCAGCCGAATTGGAAACCATTGATCGCCGCCTTATGCAGTTAGAAATGGAAAAGCTGTCATTAGCTGGCGAAGAAAAGGGTACTGCCCAAACGAAAGAACGTTTGCAGCGAATTGAGCAAGAAATCGCTAATTTGACCGAAAAACAACAAATATTTAACGAGCAATGGCAAGGTGAAAAGCAGATATTAGAGGCGATAAGCGCCTTAAAGAAAGAAGAAGACGCGCTGCGAGTCCAAATTGAACAAGCGGAACGTGCTTATGACTTAAATAAAGCTGCTCAATTGAAATATGGCAAATTGGAAGGAATACAGCACGAACGCGAAGCTAAAGAAGCCAGCCTTTTAGAAATTCAAAATCAAGGTTCGACGTTGCTGCGAGAACAAGTCACTGAAGCTGATATTGCGGAAATCGTCGCTAAGTGGACAGGAATTCCCGTCAATCGCCTGTTGGAATCAGAACGGCAAAAATTACTGCAACTAGAAAGTCATTTGCATCAACGAGTTATTGGGCAAGAAGAGGCTGTAGAAGCGGTAGCAGCAGCCATTCGCCGCGCCCGTGCGGGGATGAAAGATCCTTCGCGTCCCATTGGTTCATTTTTGTTCATGGGCCCCACAGGTGTAGGTAAAACCGAACTCGCCCGTGCTTTAGCCCAGTTTCTCTTTGATTCTGATGATGCCATTATCCGACTTGACATGTCGGAATATATGGAAAAAAATTCTGTGATGCGAATAGTTGGCTCTCCTCCAGGCTATGTAGACTCTGAAAGAGGGGGACAACTCACTGAGGCTGTTCGCCGCAAGCCTTACTCAGTAATTTTGTTAGACGAGGTTGAAAAAGCTCACCCAGATGTATTTAACATATTTCTGCAAATGTTAGATGATGGTCGCATTACTGACGGACTAGGGCGTACTGCGGATTTTCGTAACACTGTGATCGTCATGACAAGTAACATTGGTAGCGAACATATTTTAGATATATCTGGTGATGATTCCAAGTATGAAATGATGCAAAAGCGGGTAATGGAAGCGTTGCGATCGCATTTCCGCCCAGAATTTCTCAACCGCCTTGATGATATTATTCTCTTCCATGCCCTCAGTCGCACGGAACTGCGGCATATCATCCGTATTCAACTCAAGCGGGTAGAAAATCTCCTGCGCGAGCAAAAAATCTTCTTTGAGATATCGCAATCAGCCTGCGATCACCTTGTCGAATCAGGCTACGACCCAGTTTATGGTGCCCGTCCACTCAAACGCGCAATTCAGCGAGAAGTAGAAAACCCCCTCGCTACCAAGTTATTGGAGAATACTTTTATCTCTGGAGACACGATTATCATTGATAAAAACGAAAACGGTCTATCTTTTAGCAAAAAAGTGCTGGTAAAAATATCAGTGCCGCAAACTACCGTCAAGCTGGTTGAGTCAGCACCAGAATCGTAAAAGTTAATACACTCTTAAGAAGATACAAATAAAACTAGATCGCCCTATTTTTCTGATTCGTCAGGTAAGAATGGGCGATCTAGTAGTATGTCAATAAAGAATTCCCTGTAGAGACGGCGATTTATCGCGTCTCCCTAAGGCGATTTATCGCGTCTCCCTAACTGGAGTACAGATATTACTGGGTAATTCACAATACAGCGAATAAAATAGCAAGAGCAGATTTCCTGTCCTAGAGATTCCTCCCGATGAAAGTAATCCAAGCTCTTGCTCGTTATTTTCCAGATAAATGTGGTGGTATTCAAGTAAACCTTAACGATTTACTGCCAGAATTGCGTAGGCATAGCCCGTCGGAGACATCGCTCTTAGCGTTGGCGGAACCTACGCATGATATTGACATCCTGATAGCAGCAGCTAGTAACGGTTCCCCAAAAGAAGCGACTTATAAATATAACGACGTAGAAGTTTATCGATATCCCGTATTTCCTGCGCCCAAAACAGAACCGAATCATGGACAATTGCCGCATGGTAAATTTGAATATTTCGCTAATTGGTTAACCAACCAAAAAGCAGACATATATCATCAGCACCATTGGGAAGTATATTGTGGGTTGCCTCATTTGCGATTAGCTAAAGAATTAGGCATGGCAACAGTGCTGACAGTACACTATGCTATGCCCGTTTGCCAGCGAATTACTTTGATGTTCAATGGACAAAAAGTTTGTGATGGCAAAATTGATGTAGTGCGGTGTTCTCAGTGTGCTGATACTTTGAGCAAAAAGCTACCTGCTGCAACGGTCAATAGTTTGAGCCATTTGCCCCAAGCTATCCTGAGTCGTCTACCAATGCCTGTGAGTGCATATCTTCCAACCTCAGTAGACGATGGCAATCTGGGAAGGTTTGTACGTCCTTTTGTTGTACCTGGCTATGTTGCTGCACGCCAAAAAAGTTTGCTCAAAATGGCAAAATATGCTGACCGCATTGTGACAGTGTGTGATTGGCTTTATAAAGCTCTACTCATCAACGGCATACCTGAAGAAAAACTCATTCTCTCTCGACATGGAATTTCTTATACTGCACACAAAAAATTACCACAGACAAAACAGCAATCAGATCCTTTAAAAGTAGTTTTTTTAGGACGCTGGGATATATATAAGGGTATCGAGATTTTAGTACAGGCAGTTAAAGATTTACCGCAATTCGTCAAGATTGAGTTGACCATTTATGGAATAACACAGGATGAACGATATCGCCAAAAAATCTTTAATTTGATAGCAAACGATCCTCGGATTCGTGTGAATAAACAACTAACAAGAGTTGAACTCCCCCAAACTCTAGCTAACTATCACTTACTGGCTGTACCTTCCCAATGCCTGGAAACTGGGCCTTTAGTTGTATTAGAAGCCCACTCCCAATCTGTACCTGTCATCGGCTCTAACTTGGGGGGTATTGCTGAACTTGTTAGGCATGGCATTGATGGTTGGTTAGTGACTTCTAACGATACTAACGCTTGGACTCAAGCTCTTGAGCAATTAGCAACAGATACTAATTTACTTAATAAATTACGCCAAGGTATTAAACCTGTTCGCACAGTAGATATGCAGGCAGCAGAAATAGCCGCCATATATAAAAATCTAATACAGAATTGAGAAGAATGCTAAACATCAAAGACTTTCTTCGTCGAGTACAAAACAAGATTTGGCGATTATACAATCATAAATTGCCAGAATTTCTGAGTATCTTGCAGTTTCTTTGGCTATTGCATATTGGTAGTAAGGAAATGTTAGTTAATCAGAAATCTGCGATGATAATTGCACCGCACCAGGATGATGAAGTTTTGGGGTGTGGTGGTTTAATTAGACTGAAGCGAGAACAGAATGTGCCAGTCCAGATTGTTTTTGTCACAGATGGAGCAGCCAGTCATGGCAAACATCCCAAGTTTCAAAGGAGTGAAATAGTTCCAATTCGTAAGCAGGAAGCACTTTGTGCTTTAAGCATCTTAGGAATAGACAAGAGCCAAATTTACTTTCTTGACAAACCAGATAGTCACCTTCAATATCTAGATGCAAGCAAGCGCCAACAAACAATTGAACAACTTGCCAAGCTCCTGAAATCCTTCGGGCCTGGAGAAGTTTATGTAACTCACCGTCAAGACCGTATTAAAGACCATGAAGTAACTTATGAATTACTGCTAGCGGCGATTCAATACTCTGAAATTGAGGTTGACGTTTTACAGTACCCTATTTGGATTCTCTGGAAATCTTTACTCTTCCGTGACCTGAAACTAGGTGAATTAGCATCTGCTCACCGTATATCTATCCATTCTGTTCAAAGCAAGAAGATGGAGGCGCTTGAAGCCTACCGCTCCCAGTGCCTACCTATTGATGCTGAAACTGCTGCTGTACTAAAGCCTGGTTTCCTGCGGCGATTTCTCATACCGTATGAAATTTTTTTCAAGCCAACTTCTATGTTGTCAAATCAATATTCTAATAGATAATCTGTACAAACGATGTGTCATTCAGCTATTGACTATTAAACTTAATTACTGCGTATTTGCTTGAAATTAAGAATATTTACTTTGCCGCCTCTCCACTACAGAGGGATTTTAAAATTTTTTATATTATTTTGCCCATAACTGATATTTTTACTTTAACAGGTGGGTACTATAACTTTAGTATGCTGGCAACATCTTCATAAAGCTAGCTTTGGATGAAATAGATTTCTACAAAGTTAGTTTAAATCATACTATTTCTCTATTAGAGAGAGCTTAATTGGTCTATGAATGCAGGTTTCTATGTGACATAAGTATTTTATATAAGGATAAATTAAAGAATTTTCAAAAGTTCAGTATTTTTAGGTATTAACCAAAAAATGAACCCATGATATAAATTTAGTAAATCACATCTGTTAATTTTCTACTGCTTTTTTAAGAATTTTTAAAAAGGCTAATTTTCATAAAAACCAAAAGTATCAAATTTCATTAAAATCTACAGGATAGGCTGATTCACCTATAAAAATATCTTCAAATCTGTAAAAAATCTTGGACAGGGAAGCTTCTATGTCTATAAGACGCAAATTTTTCAAGGTAGGAATACTTTGTTTAAAAAAACTTATTAGCCAGTTTTTCTCTACAATAAAAAAGCAAATAATTTGGCTACTAAGAACCCTTTTTACCACCAATAGAAGACGTGGTACGGGAAATGCTGGGTTTGTATTGCCAACGGTAGCGATGGTATCTTTAGTTGTTGTCCTATTAACAACTGCAATTTTATTTCGATCTTTTGAGCGTTCTAAAAATGCTAGTAATGTTCGAGTAAATGAGGCTGCACTCAATGCTGCAACTCCGGCAATTGATCGAGCCAGAGCTAAAATAAATAAGCTATTTCAAGACGGACGACTACCACGAGCTACACCAACAGATAACGCCCTATACGATACGCTGGTAAGCAATCTCAACGAATATACCTTTGGCGACGAAACTCAACTGAAGCTAACTAAAAGCTCACAATATACAGGTGAACGAACCGAACTTAAAACTGCATGGTCGTACCCTGTTGATACCGACAATAACGGCAAGTTTGATAGCTACACCCTCTATGGCATTTACTTTACAAATCCTCCGATAAGTGGTGGTGCATATACTCATGCGAGAAATTCTCTAGAGGCAAGAACTCTACCAATGACTGCTGGTAATGTCAGTGGAGATTGTGGAGATACGCTAGGCACAAGCGCTAGCTTAGTAGGTAATACTGGCTGGTTTAAGATAGGTAATAAGTTGAAAAAAGCCTTCTTTGTCTACACAGCAACTGTTCCTATTACTACTACACCAGCTTCTAATACTAAGTACGAACTTTACAAGGGTAATAAAAGCTTTTCTGCTTTAGAGTATCAACAAGAGCGTGTGCAAATTCCTGTAGTTAATAATGCTGTTCTTTATGAAGATGACATAGATATTAGCCCAGGCCCCACCTTCAGATTAAATGGACGAGTTTTTACCAATAGTAATTTGCTCACTGGTTCAGACGGAAATAATGTCAGGCTATATCAAGTTAGCAGTAAGGAATCCTGCTTCTACGATGATGACAATGCCAAAATAGTAATTGGTGGAAACTTGGGTGCTGGTGGCTCCACAGATACAAGTGACTTATCAAAGATCACCCAAGTGGATTTATTTAGAAAAGGGGAAGCTACCGATCCTATTGTAGTCGATTTTGCAAAATCAACTACTCCCGCATCAAACGAAGCAAATTTAATCGCTTATAACAGTCTCGCCTACGTGCAACGTATCAATCGCCTAGTTAGCGCTCAAATAGCTGACACTACAGCTAACGCTACACATTCTGATCCTACAGAAGTTACCAAGGGTATTCAACAACAAAAAGATAAGCTTGGTTTAGCAAGTTATACCGCACCAGAAGAACTTGCATTTCGCAAACAACAGCTACAATTGTATTTTCAAAAACGCACCCGCCGCGTACCTTACAAAGAAGTTTCTTTTGGGGGTGATGCTCTGGGTACATACGCTACAACTAGTCCGCTTCAAGACACTGGTGATATCCTACGCCCTGTCAATGCTTGGATGTATCCTACTGATCCTACTGATGGTAAGACAGGTACTAATTACACTAGCTTAACTCTAAGTACAAACAGTGGAAAGCTGATACCTGGTGCGACGGAACCCACTACATTACAAAAAACCTATGACGGAAAAGAACAATCCTTAGGTGATAGGGTTGTCATTGGTAATAATTTGCCTCAAATCTGGTGGGACAGCACTAAAAGCGGATTTGTTGGTCCAAATCCTCAAGATACGCAAACTATTAGTGGTATTAACTGGGATCTACCAACCACACCTTCTACACCTCGCACACGCCGCTCTCGCGTTGAGATACTAGCTGATTTAGGCTCTACAGACCGAGATAAAGATTGGGAACTAGCAGCAGCTACAGTACCTAACAGCATACAAGACCCTGTTGGTGGTTTACGGGTGGTGACTGGTGGTGGAATTTATTTGCCACAAGGTTACACTACCACAGGCGCTCTTCTAGACTCTAACTTTGCTCTAGCTACTGCTGCTACTACAAATATCTGGTCTGATCTAATGCCAGTGGCTTCTAGCACAGCTACAGTAGCAACGGCTACAAGTCTAATCAGCAATTTAATTACACTACCAAATGCAACATATACGCCTTATCTACGGATGCGGGCTACAGCAGTTTATCACTACAAGGCTACTGGTTACAGTGCAACAAGTCCAACGCCGATCGCTTGTGTGAGTAGTTACTATGATCCCACTAATAGCACTACAGCTAAGAATTTATCAACACTGCCTTATGGTAATGCTACTGGTGGTAGATCCAACAATGGCATAGTTTACGCGCCTCCAAGTAGGACTACCACTTATTATCAGAATGTACTGGCTTACCAAGCCCAATTAAAATATCAAAATGGGCGCTGGGCAAATGAAGCACTCAAAAATGCTTTAGCAAAAGCAGCAGCAAATCGCACTATTGCCGAGCAGTCTGCCATTGATGCTGCTCTTTGTTCCCTACAGATTTTAGATGGTAGTATTTCAGTTCCTGGTACTCTCCCGATTCCTCACGGTGCAATTAAAGAAACAACTTTTTTAGATAGTAGACAAGTTAAAGCAATTCATAAAGACAACACAACTACGACAGTTTTTGAAACATTTACTAATGCAGATGGTGGTGCAACTTTAGGTACAGATTATGATCTGGACAAAAAAGACAGACAGCCATTAGAAATTCGCGCCACTGTATTAGATATTAACTCGCTTCGCACAACCACAATTGGTGGAACAACACCAGCACAAGAATACTTACTGCCGAATAGCGGTATTATCTATGCGACTCGCAACGATGCGCTACCAGATTTGAGTTCATCATCTGGGGATTTAGAGGCGAAAAAGTCAGAAAGCCCGGTGGATTACAAGCTTGACCCAACTCGCCGTCCTAATGCCATTATGCTGATTAACGGCTCAAAAATCGGTCGCGGCACAAGTAATAATTATCGAGACGCCGAGAAAGGGTTGATTTTAGCTACCAATTTGCCTGTGTACGTTAAAGGAAACTTTAATCTTCACACTCAACAAGAGTTCACAACAGCATTGTCAGATGATTGGAGTAATTTCTATTCTCGGACAAAAGCTACACGCAATCCGAATTTTGCATGTCGTCCAAGTGATAGTAGGCTACCAAATTGTACAACTGGTGATGAATGGCGTCCTGCATCTGTGTTGGCAGATTCTATTACTTTACTTTCTAATAACTTCCGAGAGGGCTTTCGTAATGAGGGAGATTATGATTCCAATGATAATTTAGGAAACAAGGCAAGTGGATTTAATTCTTATGTTACCAGTTGGTATTACAAGAGTGATCCTACTACAAAATGGTTTTATGATGGCGATTCTGGTGTGACAAACACTAGCGACGCTAAATACCGCTTACCGAAAGATTTTGATACATCAAGTGCATTTGATCCCAGTGTTCCATCTACTTATCAAGGTAGCTCTTATCTCAACAATTTTGTAACACCCATTCAGTTAGCAACAAGAACCAGGGAATTTGCAACGGAAGTTTGCATTGCAACTAATCCTGCTGATTGTAGTGATAATAAAAACTGGGTAATGGCAGTTGGAGGTAACTGTAATGGGTTAACTTCACAAAAAACTGCTGGCGCATCTAATGGCATTCTTGGTCAACCAATAAGTGCAATCAAGACAGGTACAGTTGCGCGACTACCTGATTGTGGTGAGGCTCAAAATTTACCACGACGGGTTGCTTTTCAACGGGATGCTAATGGGAATTTTATTTTGAACAATGGCAAACCTGTTGTTTATGGGTTTATCGGTGAGGGTGGTACTGCCAAATTAAAATTATTTCCTTACGACACTTGGAGTACATATAAACCAGGTTATCCCGAAGATAATGGTAATGGTATTTCTGGTACTTTTCTTATCCCTTGGTTTAAAACACAAGATTCAAGTGGAAATGAATCATTTAACCCTGATGATCCACCATTGTTAACCAGTCAAACTGGACAAGGCTCACCGTCTCAAAAACCAGTGTTGCAAATAGATTTCCCTTTTGCCTATGACAGTTTAGATACTGGTAATATTTCGCCAGGAAAACACAGATATTGGTTGCAAATAGCTACTGAAACTACTTTTAATTTAATTGCAATAGCTGGAGATACCCCAGCGCGTCCTACGGAAGATAACGGTGGTTTACACAACTTTGTGCGCTTTATGGAAAACTGGAACCCAACTGGAGGAACAGGCGATGCCATTAAAGCTAGGATTAGCGGCTCTTTCATCCAAATTAAACGAAGTGCTTATGCCACTGCACCATTTAGCACATCCATATCAACTCAATCTAATGATTTTAAGTATAAGATTCAAGGTAATGACAGCAGAACTCCTTTCTATCTGGCTCCTACACGGCAATGGGGTTATGATGTAGCACTGCTATCTCAGTCGCCTGACTTATTAGCCCAAAGACTGGCAACGATACCAGATGATTTGCCAGATGAGTACTTCCGGGAAGTTGGTCGAGATGACGCATGGGTGCAAAGTTTGTTGTGTGCGAAAAAACTTGATGGTAATTTTGCAATTGATCCAGATCAGCGTCCTTGCAGTTGAGTTCAATAGAAACCTAACCCCCAGTCCCTTCCCTACTAGCGTTGGGGAGTAAGACTCAAAGCCTCTCTCCTTTTAGGAGAGAGGTTTGGAGAGAGGTTAAAACTGTGCTGTACCCAAGTGAGAACCGCTATAGTTCCCCATCATCAAATCTCAAAAGCTGGCAATTAGCAATGATTAAGCATAAACAACAACAAATCCACCCTGCTGATGAGTCTGGTTTTACAATTATTGAGTCGTTGGTAGCAATAGTTGTGGTTGCTATTTTATTAGCAGCGATCGCACCTGTGATCGTCATCTCAACAGCAACCC
The DNA here is from genome assembly GCF_003113895.1 of Nostoc commune NIES-4072. Classification (NCBI taxonomy): domain Bacteria; kingdom Bacillati; phylum Cyanobacteriota; class Cyanophyceae; order Nostocales; family Nostocaceae; genus Nostoc; species Nostoc commune. Next base: position 6,228,720 of record NZ_BDUD01000001.1, read on the forward strand.
GCGTTCAATCTCGACGAGTGGAACTTGCAACCCAAGCAACAAAAGCATTCATTGATGGCATCAGAACTGGCGCTATTACTACAGTGCCAAGTACACTAGTTACACTTGCAACTCCAACTGCGGCTGCACCTAGAAGAGTTTCAGATATCGCAGGTACACCAGCTACAGCAACTACACCAGCTATATCAGCAATAACAGGTAGACCACAAGATTATTTAATTAACAATGTTACAGATATGCCTACTCCCACATCGGCAACTGGTCTGTATTGTTTCAATAAGAATGGCACTATTAGTAATCCAGATTGTTCAAGCGATCAGTTTTACATTCAAGCAGGTCGAATTGTCCAAAGTACTGGGGCTAATGATGGCTATCGTCTGGCAATTCGGATCTATCGGGCAGATGTTGACTTTAGCAAAACTCTCAAAGCTAGCACAGATACTACTAAAAATAGACAAAAAACATTCACTGGTGGATTAGGCGATCGCCAAGCACCATTAATCGAAATGACAACCGACATTGGCAACACTAACACTACCTTTCAGGCTTTATGCCGACGACTGGGTACTGCAACAAATCAAGCTTGCCAGTAAAAAACTAGGCAGTTTCAGATTATGCGATGCTCACTGTGCATTTATCACTAAAAAGAATACCACAATATGGTGAGTACACTAAAATTCTTACTCAAAAGCCAGCTAAAACGCTCTAGGCTAGTTCAGCAAGTTAACGGTTTTACTATGATTGAATTGTTGATTGCCATGCTTCTGGCATTCCTGATCATTACTCCGTTGCTAGGATTCATGATTAACATTATGGACACAGACCGAAAGGAGCAAGCAAAGGCAAATTCTGAGCAAGAAATTCAAGCTGCGCTAGATTATATTGCCCGTGATTTACAACAGGCAATTTATCTTTATGATGCTGACGGGATTGAAGCTATCAAAAATCAATTACCTAATTCGAGCGCAACAGATAGAGTCCCTGTTCTTGTCTTTTGGAAACGAGAATTAGTTAATCAAGCGCTTACAATTACAGGAACCGAAAAAGATGATACGTTTGTATACTCATTGGTTGCCTACTATTTAATTAAAGACGCTACTTCTAGTTCTACTTGGTCTAATGCAGCTCGGATTGCGAGATGGCAAATTAAGGATGGTGTACCAGCTAGTACTGGTGTTGATTGTACTGGCTATACTGGCAAATATATTAGTGGTAATTGTCCTAGTCCAGGTTTTACCCTATTTAAGCTGGATGGAGTAGGCACTATTAATGACAAGATGAATGCTTGGGTAAAAGCCACACCAGATTATACTGCCGATACTACAGTACTTGTTGACTTTATTGATCAAACCAAAACTGATGACACAACACCAGCACCTGCGGCAACATGTCCTACTGATAACAATACATGGCAGAAAGTATCACCAAATACTACTAGCTTTAATACACGTAATACTAGCAAAATGACTGGTTTCTATGCGTGTATCGATAGAGTTAACACAACAGCCCAGGTCTTTTTACGAGGCAATGCACTTGCACGTTTACAAAGCAATAACTTTAATTACATAAATACCAACAAAACTTATTTTCCAAGTGCAAGTATACGGGTGCAAGGACGCGGATACTTATTTACTAAATAAGTGCTGAAAATTTAAGGAATTAATTAATGGCAGCAAATTATGGGAAAGTTAAGTTTGAAGTTATTTAACCCAAACAGTAGAAATGAAACCAGTAAACAGCGATTTTTAATTAATAAACTACGCTGTGCTTCTGGATGCACCCAACAAGATGCTGGCTTTACCTTGCTGGAATTAATCGTAGTGATGGTGATGATTGGAATTTTAGCAGCGATCGCAACTCCTAGTTGGGTTGCTTTTGTAAATAGACAGAAGGTAAGTAAGGCTAACGATGCCGTTTTAGCCGCACTCCAAGAAGGACAGCGCGAAGCTAAAAACAAAAAACTTAGCTATACTGTCAGTTTTCAGAAAAATACCACAACCCAAAATATAGAGGTTGCTGTTTATAATACCAATGCTGCAAGCCCTACATGGAAACCTTTAGGGGCAGATGTAGGCGTCAGCTCTAATAAATTACTGCTAGGTGCAAATCTCAGTGGCGAAAACACTGCCAATTCTACTACTAATTCTCCTGTATCCTATACTTTAAGTACACCAATAAAAATTACTTTTGACTATATGGGGGCTTTGACTTTACCAACTCCATACTTTGGAACACCTACAGCCCCTTCAACAGAGCCACCTGGGTTAAAAATAGTGATAGCAGTACCAAGCTCTACAAGTTCTACATCGGCTAGTAGCATAAAGCGATGCGTCATTGTGAAAACTCTCTTAGGCTCAATGATCACAGCAAAAGGCTCTCCCAACTGCGACTAAGTAGTTTTTATAGTAATTTTTTATAAAAATACGTAGTAATACTGTATATAAAACTGCACATTGATCGCAAAATTAAAACATCAGGTGCAGTTTTCATGTTTGAGAGTTGATTTAATAAAATAATCGCTGATAAATTAGCTATTGGTTGAGCAGATAAAAGCGTCCTAATCAAAATATCCCTTTTGTCAAATGACTGAAAACCTTGACTTTACTGTAGCTATCCCAACTTATAACGGTGAAAGTCGTTTGCCTGAACTACTAGAACGGCTACAAAACCAACTTCACACCGAAAATTTAACTTGGGAAATTATAGTTGTAGACAACAACAGCACTGATAACACAGCTAAAGTTGTTCAAACCTATCAACAAAATTGGCGGTGTCCTTATCCTTTAAAGTATTGCTTTGAAGCGCGGCAGGGAGCAGCTTATGCTCGAAAAAGGGCAGTTGTAGAAGCTAAAGGTAAATTCATAGGTTTTCTAGATGATGACAATTACCCAGTATCAAATTGGGTATCCCAAGCTGTTGCTTTTGGTGAAAAGTATCCTAAGGCGGGCGCTTATGGCAGCCAAATTCATCCTGACTGGGAAATAGAACCACCAGAAAACTTTCAGCGCATTGCTCCATTCTTGGCAATTACAGAGCGAGGTAATTTACCGCTATTATATGAAGCAAGTAAAAAATTATTACCCCCATGTGCTGGACTTGTTGTTCGTAAACAAACTTGGTTAGAAAGTGTACCAGATAAGCCGATTTTAACTGGTAGAGTTAAAGGCAATATGCTTACCAGTGAAGACTTAGAAATGTTGTCTTATATCCAAAAAACAGGATGGGAGATTTGGTATAACCCTGAAATGGAAGTTTCTCATAAAATACCAAGCTCTCGATTGCAAAAAGACTATTTAATTCCATTTTTTCGAGGTATTGGACTTAGCCGATATGTAACTAGAATGGTAACTATAAAACATGTATATAGGCCAGTTGCTCTTTTAGTTTATATGATAAATGACTTGCGTAAAATTATTTTACATTTACTCAAATATCGATTTAAGCTAAAGCAAGATTTAGTAGTTGCTTGCGAAATGGAACTTTTTTTAAGTAGTTTTATTAGCCCTTTTTATCTTTGGAAAAATGGATATTTAAAAAAAAATAAATTATCAAACAACCAAGTATTATGACTGAACTAACAGTTGAAAGTTTAGACATTAGCGTAGCCATTCCTGCATATAATGGAGCAACTCGATTACCTAAAATTTTAGATAAACTATTAAGCCAGACAGGAGTAGAACAACTTAGCTGGGAAATTATTATTGTAGATAACAATAGTTCTGATAATACATCTGAAATCATCCAGAATTACCAAAAAATATTTAATGGAAACTGTCATTTAAGATATTTTTTAGAAACCGAACAAGGAGCAGCATTTGCACGACTGCGGGCAGTACGTGAAGCCAGAGGGCAGCTAATCGCATTTTTAGATGATGATAACTTACCTGCACCTGATTGGTTATCAGAAGCATATAAATTTGGATTGGAGCATCCGCAAGCAGGTGCTTGGAGTGGACAAATTCATGGTGATTTTGAAGTCAAGCCACCAGAAAATTTTGAAAGAATTCAAGCTTTTTTAGCTATTAGAGAACATGGCTCAAATCCACATTTATTTGATGCTGACAATTTAAGGCTTCCTCCTGGTGCGGCGCTTGTTGTTAGAACAAAAGTATGGCTTGAAAATGTACCACAACAACCTAATTTAAGTGGTAAGTTACCTGGTATTTTGGTACAGGGTGATGACTATGAACCATTGCTTTATATACATTATGCAGGTTGGCAAATTTGGTATAACCCTACCATGCATACTTATCATCAAATACCGCATTGGCGACTTGAGCAAGATTATCTCTTAACGTTGGCACGCGGCTGTGGATTGTGTATTTTTCAGTTACGCTTGATAAATACTAAAAATTGGCAAAAACCGATAGTTTTTGTGAAAACTATCTTGGGGAATTTACGCCGAGTATTACAACATCTCATTCGATATAGAGGGCAATTTAAAAATAATCTAATTCCACTTTTTGAGATGGAGTTTTATTTAGCTAGTATGATGAGTCCTTTTTACTACTTTAAATGTAATTTAGGCAAAGTATTAAAAAATAAAATAGCCATATAGCAATGATTAAATCTACTAGCAGAAAATTGCCGAAGATTTCTGTAATCATCCCTGCTTACAATTGTGAAAAGACTATTAAGTATACAATCCAATCTGTTTTAAATCAAACTTTTTCTGATCTAGAATTAATTATAATTAATGATGGTTCGCAAGACTCAACAATAGAAGTTATTGCAGAAATTCAAGATTCACGAATAAAAGTATTTTCTTACCCCAATGCTGGCGGAAACGTCAGCCGTAACCGAGGGCTACACCTTGCAGTTGGAGAATTTGTTAGTTTCTTAGATGCAGATGATCTTTGGACACCTGATAAACTTCATTCTCAGTTAAAGGCTCTGCAAGAAAATATTACTGCAAAAGTTGCTTACAGTTGGACTGATTATATTAATGCAAATGGGGAATTTATACTTTCAGGCAAGCGCGTCAATCTAAATGGAAATGTTTATGAAAGTTTGTTATTAAATAACTTTCTAGAGAATGGTTCTAATCCTTTAATTTGTAGAAAAGCTTTAACTAAATTAGGTGGCTTTGACGAATCTCTAAGTGCGGCTCAGGATTGGGATATGTGGCTGCGATTAGCTTTTCAGTTTGATTTTGTATGTGTGCCATCTGTACAAATCTTATATCGCATAAGTGCTAATTCAGTTTCTTCTAATCTTGTCAGACAGGAAAAATCCTGCCTGCAAGTACTTAAAAGAGCTTACAAGCAAAGTTCTTATCTACGAGATGCTTCTGCACGTTCAACACTAAAGCATAATTGGAATACAAGCCTAGCAAATTTATACAAATACTTGACCTGTAAAGCGCTACAAAAGCCGTTGAACAACAAAAAAGGTCTAGCAGCCGCTATATTTTTATGGAAGTATTTTCTTCATGACCCTTTAAAACTTCAGAATATAAATTTCACTTTAAAACTATTACTGAAAATAGTCATAATCCTTATAATGCCTAGCTTGTTAGACAATATTACTAACCAGCGCGAAGTAAGAAGGCAAGAAGTTGAAACATTGCTCAACGGTTGGGTAATTGAAAAGCGATCAGAAAACAAAAATGGATATCAGAGTGCAGTTACTGTTTCTAGTTAATTCTAAAAATCTGTTGAATAAAAACTCCAGCAGTGGTTTTACCCTACTAGAAACTTTAGTAGTTGTTTTATTAATTGGTATATTAGCCACGCTGGCAATACCCAACTGGCTAGGCTTTGTGCAGAATCGCCACCTCAACTCTGCCCAAAACGAGGTTTATTATGCTATGCGCCAAGCCCAAAGCCAAGCTACTAAGGAAAAATTGCCTTGGCAAGCCAGCTTTCGGGAACAAAACAGTATTCTTCAATGGGCGGTTCATCCTGCCACAGTCAACCCATCTAACGCTAACTGGAATAATCTCAATTTCAATGTGCGCTTAGATGCAGAAACAACCCTATCAGAGTCAAATGGCATCAGACAAATCCAATTTGATCACAGAGGTAATGTCAGACAACCGCCATTAGGACGGATAACACTATCAAGCAAGTATGGTGGTAAAGCTAAACGTTGTGTTGTTGTTTCTACGATTTTAGGAGCAATGCGAATGGAAAAAGACCATACCACAGCCGAAAACGGTAAGTATTGCTATTAAGATATTTTTAGTTTATTCAAATAAGGTATTGTGTGCTGAACTTACCAACAATCTCAAAACAGCACCTGATTATTTTCACTCGTTATCCAGAACCAGGGAAGACTAAAACTAGACTAATACCTGCTTTGGGAACTGTTGGTGCTGCCAATCTTCAACGGGAAATGACTGAACATACAATATTTCAGGTTCAAGAATTGCAAAAAGCCATTGCCATATCTGTAGAAGTGAGATTTACAGGTGGGGATTCGCAACTTATGCAAGACTGGCTGGGGTTGGATTTGGTTTACCAGTCTCAAGGTGAAGGCGATTTAGGTTCGCGGATGGCGCGATCGCTTTTCGAGGCTTTTGAATCTGATGCCACAAAAGTAATTATCATCGGTACAGATTGTCCTGGAGTCAATGCTCAGATTTTAGAGACAGCCTTTGAAAAGTTACACAGCTTTGACTTAGTACTTGGGCCTGCGATCGACGGTGGATATTACTTAATTGGGTTGCGCCAACCCATCCCGGAGTTATTCGTTAACATCGAGTGGGGAACTGCTCAAGTATTCCAGAAAACTGTGGAAATTGCTGAGAAACTTAATTTATCATACGTGAACTTGTTGTCTTTAGCTGATGTTGACCGACCGGAGGATCTGCCAATTTGGGAACAAGCTTTTGCAAGGGAGATGGAAAAATAAGGGAGTATAGCGATTTTTATATGGATGCAAAAGCCACTAGGGGCGCACATTTATCATTGGTGTCAATTGAAGCTAGAAATAGCTTAACTGTTGGCTTCGTCACCCAATACGGTTCGGATAAGCAGGGGAGGAAAGAAAGTAGCAATTTCTCTTCCCCTGCAACTCTACTCCCCCTGCTCAAGAACTGCTTGCCTCAAAAGATAACTTTGTTAACTGAACCGTATTGCTTCCTCACCCGCCTGGGAATAAATTCCAAGGCTAATAGCTAAAGTCTACTCAAGTAGACTAAAGATTTTTGGGTATATTTTAGTCATCAAGAGATGACTTTTGCTATTAGCAAGGAAGTTCAGTTCCTTGCGGGACATAACTTTTACCTTAAGTTGATAAAAATGCACATGTGTGTATTCCTACAAAATACGTATATTATGACCGATTAAGAACTGTAATAAGGTAAATCGGGTAATTAATCAGTCTTTTCTTACAGAACCGCATCACGTTTGTATTTTAAAATACTATAATTTTCTGAAGACACTGTACATAACAAATGTTACTCTGGCCTAGTTGAAAACCAAGAGGCAGATAGCCTTTAGCAATATTGAATCTGCTTTGTGTTTCTATACAATAGTCACGGTCATAGGCACAATATTCAAGTAGCTTGAAATATGAAAATCACTCGTATTCACCGCCAGTTCCAAAAACTATGGTTAACCGTTTTACTTCCGTGAGTACTGCCCTCACACTTAAGGTAGTTGGAATAATTTGCATTTTGTCGTTTTTTGTTGACTTTTTGATTCTGTTGTTACCCTTTCAACCGACTGATCGAGTATGGCAAATTAACTTGGCAACAGCGCTAGTTGATCGGGGAATTGTGCCTCTAGTCGGTTTGGGGCTGCTGTTTGCTGCCTATTGGATTGACAGTGCTGATGCAGCAAGCGATCGCCCCCAAGGTATCGATTTAAGATTTCCTGCTGTGATCCTTTCAAGTATTTTAGGGTTGATGTTCTTGCTGATTTTTCCCCTGCACCTCAATAACGTCAATCAAGCTAAGGCTCAAACACTTAACCGCATTGCCCAAGAAGGAGATCAGGCAGAAACTCAACTGAACAATCGGTTTTCGCAATTGCAAGCACAACTGAATACTGAGCAAGGAAAAGCTCAACTAGATCAACTGCGAACCCAAACCAAAGCTCAGTTTAGTGAAATCCTCAAAGATGACCAAAAATATAAGCAAGCGATTGAAAGCCCTCAAATTCCTGCAAATATTAAAGAGTTGCTAACGAAGGCTAAAACAAATCCCCAAGTACTTGACAAAGCTATTGAACAACAAACAGATATTCAGACGCTGCGAACTCAACAACTAAGCCAAGTTCGCCAGCGCAGAGACGAAGCAGAGAAACAAGCTAAAGATACTGCTTGGAAGTCTGGACTGCGAATTGGGATTAGCAGTTTACTGTTGTCCATTGGTTACATTATCATCGGCTGGACAGGTTTAAAAGGTAGCGGTGCTGTACAAGGTGGTAAACCTAGAGCGGCTGCACGCTAATCCATTATCGGTATGGCAGTAGGACGTTTAAAGGCTTATACTGCCATACGCCTAATAGCTAATAACAATAAAAACGCAATTATTACTCAGTAAAATCGCTATAAAACTTAGGTAATGTTCTCAATTTACATACTGACATATAACGAAGAGTTAGATATTGCTGCTTGTATCGAATCGGCGATGCTATCGGATGACATCATTGTTGTGGATTCATGCAGTAGCGATCGCACTGTGGAAATCGCTAGTCGCTATCCCATCCGCGTCATTCAACACGCTTTTGAAAGCCACGGTCGCCAACGCACCTGGATGTTAGAGTCTATCCCTCCGAAGCACGAATGGGTTTACATTCTCGAAGCTGACGAGCGCATGACACCAGAACTGTTCGCTGAATGCGAAAAGGCAAGTCAGAGTCTTGACTACATCGGTTACTACGTGGCTGAACGTGTCATGTTCATGAATCGTTGGATTCGCTACAGCACCCAGTATCCCCGTTACCAAATGCGCCTCTTTCGCCACGGTAAGGTCTGGTTTACAGATTATGGTCATACTGAACGGGAAGTTTGTGAGGGTGCAACTAGCTTTTTAAAAGAGACATACCCACACTACACTTGTAGCAAAGGGTTGAGTCGCTGGATTGACAAGCATAACCGTTATTCTACAGACGAAGCTCAAGAAACGCTATATCAACTAGAACAGGGAAAGGTCAACTGGCAAGATTTATTCTTTGGCAAATCGGAAGTAGAAAGACGCCGCGCCTTGAAAGATTTGTCTTTGCGTTTACCCGCCAGGCCGTTACTACGGTTTGTATATATGTATTTTATTTTAGGCGGATGTTTAGATGGACGCGCCGGATTTGCTTGGTGTACATTGCAGGCATTCTACGAATATCTGATTTTGCTCAAAGTCTGGGAAATGAAGTATTTACCAAAACCTAATTTAGACGCAACAGAAATTCTGGCACAGGAAAGTACACAACAGTTACAGTGCGTGGATTCTGAAACGACACAGGCTGATGTAGCGTAAAATTTGAAGCAGCGATCGCCCACGACGAACAGGTAAGCGATCGCAAAATTCAGAAGTATGGTAGCACAGATGTAATACTATAGGCGGTCTTACATTTAAACAAAAACTTCCATAATTATAAATTAATATTTTTACCAGAACATTTTCATAAAAGCCTCTCCTGCTCAACTGACCAGATAAAATAATTCCTCTGTTTACCCGCTCGTACTTTCACAATCATGAGCAGCTTTTGATTGAGCGCGGTAGATTAGTAATACCTAAGGACTTGCAACAATCGTTTACAAGTCTTACAAAGAAAAGTAACATCCTTTTAAAATAACCAGTCGGTATCAGATTGGTTAATGTCTATGTGTATGCTTGTAGGAAAATAGCTGATTTTCAGCAACAAGTACTTGTTTTTGCGTCAGCAGCCAAGCTGCTAGCGTTTTGGACAGTTACTTGCGGTAGAAACTGCCTAAAGTTAAAGTCTTCGGAATTTGACAAATCTGCTGGTATGAATACCAATAACAAAAGTTCCTCTAGCTTAAAACAGGAGAATCGGGGCTTGGTAATCGATCGCCTAAAACAGGACTTAAAAAACGACCTGATCGCTGGTTTGTTGGTAGTAATTCCCCTAGCAACTACTATCTGGCTAACGATTACCATTGCCACTTGGGTAATCAACTTCCTCACCCAAATTCCCAAACAACTGAATCCCTTTGATGGGTTAAACCCAATTGTAGTAAATTTACTGAATTTATTAGTAGGATTGGCTGTACCACTACTAAGTATCTTATTGATGGGCTTGATGGCTCGCAATATTGCTGGGCGGTGGTTGTTAGATTTTGGTGAGCGATTATTACAAGCAATTCCTTTAGCAGGACAGGTATACAAAACCCTTAAACAGCTTTTAGAAACAATATTAAAAGATTCTAATGGCAAGTTTCGCCGGGTAATTTTGGTAGAGTATCCCCGTCGAGGAATTTGGGCGATCGCCTTTGTTACTGGTGTAATCAGCAGTGATATCCAAGCCCAGATGCCTCGCCCCGTGCTAAGTGTTTTTATACCGACTACGCCCAATCCGACTACCGGATGGTACGCAGTAGTTCCTGAAGATGAAGTAGTAAACCTCTCCATGTCCATTGAAGACGCCTTTAAAATAGTTGTATCAGGTGGCATCGTCGCCCCCAATACGCCCTTGGTTTTCCCCAAAGAGTCCACGCTAGAAGGGAAACACAACGAAATCAAGCAGCAGGTTATTCCCGTTGAAGAAAGTTAAATTCGGGACTGGGGAAGATGAATATGGGGATTCATACCTTAAACAAATCTTAAAATAATTTCTTTCCTAGTACCCAGTACCTTATTAGAGTAATCTTGTTATTTGACTGTACCAAAGTTGATATAATTGTAAGTTTGCCCCGTATAGTTAATCAGTTCTTACCTAATCACCCCTCAGTTTTATGCAACCTCGTAAACCCCAGCAAATTGCTCGTGAATTGGCACTTCTAAGCCTTAGCCAATTGCCAGTCAACCCAAAAAAATTAGATCAGTTGGAAGACGATCAACTAGTATCCAAGTTGGTGCTAGGAGCAGTACGTACTTTGACCTCAGAAGTGCAAGATACCCTCGATAATGCCGCAGGTGAACTGCAACGCAGTAACGATCGCCTTTTAAGTAGCCAAACTCGCGCCTCCGATCTTAATACTGCTAGAACAATGCTTCAAGAAGCGATCGCCTGCACCCAGACAGCAATCAATCAATTGGGTACGGCAGTTGATTTTCCAGTATTGATTCAGTTAGCTAATCAAGATAAGGGAGTCCGTAATTACGCTAAAGAGCTTGTAATTACCGTCAACGAAAATCGACAAATTATAGATGAACTCCTTTCTGCTGCCTTAGTAGATTGGCAAGTAACTCGCCTCGCCCAAATTGACCGCGATATCTTGCAAATCGCTGTGGCTGAAATGAAGTTCTTAGGAGTTGCAGACAGTATCGCCATTAACGAAGCTGTGGAACTAGCCAAACGCTACAGTGGAGACGATGGTCATCGGTTTATTAACGGTGTTCTGCGCCGAGTCACTGAGCAGAAAAAGACAGCATAGCTTTTTTGACTTGCCAAAGTGAGGGGGATGAGGGAGCAGGGGGAGCAGGGGAAGTAGGGGAGGCAGGGGAATTAACTTAAACCAATGCCCAATGCCCGATGCCCAATGCCCCAAGTTAAATTAAACTCATAACTTATAACTTATAACTCATATAACCAATACTGCTGCAATGGTTTTTAATTGGTTCCGTCGTAAATATAACGATTCCTCTGACACTCCCTCTGATAAAAAACAGGAAGAAACTTCTCCTGCACAAGAACCTCAGCCAGAGCCAGCCGAAACATTAACAGCAACTGCTGAAACTGCTCCAGACACAACAACAGACTTGTTAGCGTTTGCTAAAGCTGCTTACAAAAATATTCAGCAAAAACAACAAGCAGAGGTAGTAGAAACCCCGGCTGATTCAGCAGAAGCCTCATCAGTATCAGCACAACCGGAAACCGCAGAAACAACAATTGCGGAAATTACCGAACCAGAAGCAATTGAGGAGCCTGTTAGTACAACCATAGAAACAGCACAGCCAGAAGTTATCCAAGCTACTACTGAGGAAGAAAGTACTGAAAATTCCTCAGTAGCAGCAATTGCCCAAGAGCCAGATGTCTCCAGCCCAGAACTCACGGCAAATGAAGCTGAACCAACGCCCACCGAACCAGTAGCTACGTCAGAGGCAACACAGCCAACAGGACTATCTTTCTTAGAACGGGCGGCGGCAGAACGGCAAGCCAAGCTGGAACAACTAATGGCCACCGCCATTGAAGTTCCAGAACCAGAGGTAGTACAGCCAGTAGCTGCAACTTCAGAGACAGGAGAGGAAATTCCTGGACTGGTATTTGATGATGGGTTTGTCTGGTCGGCGAAAGTTTTAGCAGCTCAAGGTAGAAGTCCAGAAGACGTTTCTATTGAAGAAATTACTTGGCTCAAAAAGCTCCGGCAAGGGTTAGATAAAACTCGTCGTAGCATTCTTAACCAACTGAAGGCGATCGTTGGTCAAGGGCCGCTAAACCAAGCTGCTGTAACAGAAATTGAGGCATTGCTCCTGCAAGCTGATGTGGGTGTAGAAGCAACAGACTTTATTATCAATGCCCTACAGACAAAACTTCGAGAAGAAGTTACTGCACCTGAAGAAGCGATCGCTTATCTGAAAAAGATTCTCCGGGATATGTTGGATGCACCAAGCATGGCATCCCACAAAACTATCTTTACCCCAGAAAAAGAAACCTTAAATATTTGGTTAATCACTGGCGTGAATGGTGCCGGTAAAACCACCACCATTGGCAAAATTGCCCATCTGGGACAAAAATCTGGTTATAAATGCTTGATTGGGGCAGCAGACACCTTTCGCGCCGCCGCCGTGGAGCAGGTGAAGGTTTGGGGTAGTAGAAGTGGTGTAGAAGTAATTTCCAATCCGGGAAAGAATACAGATCCGGCAGCAGTTGTGTTTGATGCGATCGCAGCCGCCCAAGCACGTCAAACCGAATTACTTCTGGTAGATACAGCTGGGCGTCTGCAAAACAAGAAAAATTTAATGGACGAACTTAGCAAAATCCGGCGAATTATCGACAAAAAAGCCCCAAATGCCAAAGTAGAATCTCTTTTGGTTCTAGATGCCACTTTAGGGCAAAATGGACTGCGGCAAGCCGAAGTTTTCTCCCAAGCTGCCCAACTGAGTGGCGTTGTCTTAACCAAGCTCGATGGTACAGCCAAAGGTGGTGTTGCCCTTGCCGTTGTGCAACAGCTAGGTTTACCCATTCGCTTTATTGGTGCTGGTGAAGGAATTGAAGACCTGCGCCCCTTTTCTAGCTATGAGTTTGTCGAAGCTCTCTTGAGCGGCTAACTGAAAATTTTGGAGTTCAATATTTTTCTTGACAACTGATAAATTTAGGGATTACTGATCTGGTATTATCACTTGAACTCATTAGAAACAGATCAATTCTTGTAAATCATAAGTTTGTCGCAATAAATGGATAACTTTTGCTAAAATTTCAAGCTAGTGCCTTTTTTCACGCTTTGAATGGGCATAAACGCAACACACAAAACCTCCGAAGCTTCCATCTTGCAGCAAGGTGTTTAAAGGGCAAGCGAGACGCTCATCCCCGCAAATAAAACTATTGCAAGATGGACAGCAGAACGGTGAGTAGTGCGTTGGGGAGCCAGCACAAAGTTCAGCACTGTGGGGGTTTACCTTTGCAGGTGATTGGTGTTGGCTATGGTAACTTGTATTCTTAGATCGAAGGAACTGCGTTAGCGAGTTGGCAGAACTGCACACTGCACGTAACTTACTTAAGAGTAAAAGTACGAGCATCATCTGTTTGCCCAATGCCGACATTAGAAAAAGGACAGCTTCCGACCATCAGAACTTCGCAAAATCGTCCACTGTGGACTCAAAAAGCGAATTGCTGTAAGTAAGCTGGTTCAACACTTCCAGGTGTATTCTCATCTCTTACTTGCGAAAGTATCTACAAATATTTTCTCTAGTAATCCGGGTTTTCACTCAAAAAAATTCTCCTCTCCTAGTTGCCTCTGCCCAAACAATTACTCTGAAAGCGTTATAAATTATTCTTTGAATAAAGTATTTTTATGACTTTAGAGATATGCTTTGGTAATTAAGTTATGAAAAAATAAAAAGCTTTCTTAACTCTCAATGAAACTAGTAATTTTTACGGATTGGTTTTTGGCTAAAAATACATGATTTGAAATCACAAATATTCCATCAGAAATACAATAAGCAAATAAAATACTGATAAAAGTTGCTTGTTACGTCTTTATACTCTTGCTAAAGTGACAAGTCTTATCTAAATATGGTTTAGCAATGCCAAAGCCAAAAGATTTATAAGTAATCTAAAATCTGCCAATATAAAGTGCAATAGTACCTGTGCCTGTGTCTCAACTGCCCTCTCAACCCATTGACAACAATAGTAGTGCCGCGACAGATGTCACACCAGTCGTAGCACTAAAAGAACTCGTGGCAAGGTTGCACCGGGAACAGAACAAAATTCAAGATTTGCTCAGTTCTTTAGGATTTGCCCTAAGAAGTTTCAATAATTTAAATCAGTTTTTGGAACTGATCCCCCTGATGGCAACTAGAGTGACAGATGCAGACGGCAGCGCTCTGTTTCTCTACAAACCTAATGGTCAAGTAAGATTAGAGCAGTTACATTGGCAAGATAGTGGCCAGCGAAAAAATATCCGCAAAGCGCTAGAAATAGCCAGCAGTCAAATCACGCTTCTGCCCAATGCTGCGCCTTTAGCCAATGCCACGGGGATTTTAGATGATCAGATGCATCGCTATCTGGGGCCAGATGTACAAATCTTTGGTACGGCGATTCTAGTGAAGCATACAGAACGGGGATGGCTCTACGTATTGAGCCGCGATCCAGAATATAGTTGGACAGAAACCAGGCAAAAGTTAGTTAGGTTGGTAGCAGACCAAACAGCTGTTGCGATCGAAAACGATGAACTAGCTGTAGAACTAAGAAAAAAAGAACGTCTAGACCAAGAACTAGAAATTGGCGCAGAAATTCAACGGCGACTTTTGCCACGTCAATGTCCCACAATCCCTGGTGCAGTTTTAGCGGCACGTTGTAAACCTGCCAATCGCGTCGGCGGAGATTACTATGACTTTATTGCTACCAATCACAATAAGATTCAGCCCAAGACCAAAGGCAGCACGGAAAATAGTCGCTGGGGTTTGGTTATTGGAGATGTCATGGGTAAAGGTGTCCCAGCTGGGCTGATTATGACGATGATGCGGGGAATGTTACGGGGAGAAGTACTACATGGTAATTCCCCTGCCGGAATTCTACAAAACTTAAATAGAGTTATGTATGCGGATTTAGAAAATTCCCACCGCTTTATAACGCTATTTTATTCAGAATATAATCCCCACAGCCGAATTTTGTCTTATAGCAATGCGGCGCACAATCCTCCCTTGTGGTGGCACGCAGCCACGAAAACTGTCAGCCGTTTAGATACTCTAGGAATGTTAATCGGTTTGGATGCTAACAGCCAATATGAAGATGCCCAGGCACAGTTAGAGCCTGGGGATACAATTATTTACTATACAGATGGTTTGACTGATGCTGCTGCTGCTAGTGGCGATCGCTTCGATGAAGATAACTTTGTCGCTGGCTTTAATACGGCTTGCAAGTATTGCAATGGCCCAGAGGAGATTGTGGATTACCTATTTGACCAAGTTGAGCAATTCATTGGTGCTGATAAGCAAAACACTGATGATATGACACTAGTTGTTATGCAAATTTTATAGTTATTAGCCAATTTTGGTTGATCAAGTCATGATTAAACCGATGGCGACTGGGGATTCACTAGAGTAATTCTACTAAATTTAATTTTTTATTTATTTTTTATTTGAATTTCCGTAGCGATCGCCTAAATGGTCGCACATCAACCTTTTTTAGTGAATTGTTTGTATTTAGCCTTTAAGATAATACATAAAAAATGATCCTTATAATACTTTTCTGTTCAAGTAAAAACTATATATTTTGCACATCTAGCACAGTAGGAAACGCCGAGAGAGACTAGGTAAAATGTACAAGGTAAAAAGTAAAAGGTAAATTTACTTCTTCATTTTTGCTTTCTTTCTATCCTTGTGATGCAAGCATTTAGCCTGCTCACTCTTAGCGTTTTAATTTTTCCTTTCTCCGCCGTAGCAAGTTCACAACAGCTACGACGGAGTTTTGCTTTACCAATAAATACGTTTCCAGTGGAGTGTCCTTATTACATTGCCCAAATTCTTGATGCTGAGTTTTTAGCAGATGCGATTGATTTGTAATATTAGGTTTATGCGGTAATTAACTCGCCTCGCATAACAGTTACCGCTTGTCCGCTCAGAAAGACGCGATCGCCTCCGTTATAATCTACCTTCACCACGCCACCGCGACTGGATGCTTGATAAGCCAATAATTTATCTTTGTGCAAGCGATCGCGCCAGAAGGGAGCGAGACAGCAATGAGCCGCCCCAGTTACAGGGTCTTCATCAATCCCTAAACCTGGTGCAAAGAAGCGAGAGACGAAATCATATTCAGAATCAGGGTGGGTGAGGCTGGTGACAATGATCTCCGAAGTAGGCAATGTTTTCAGTATTTGGAAATTTGGCTGTATTTGCCGTACCAAATCTTCAGATTCCAATTCCACTAAATAGCCCAAGGAATTCAAGAAAACAGATTTGTATGGGATACCCAAAGCAGCCTTGAGTTCTTGCGGTGCGACTGTTTCTTGTGAATGATTCGCAGGAAAATCTAACTCAATCCACTCACCTTGCAACTTAGCAATCAGCACTCCGCTTTTAGTGTGGAAACGCGCAACTTCATTAGGTGACAAATGTCCCTCTGACCAAAGTACATGGGCACTAGCTAAAGTTGCATGACCACAAAGCGGTACTTCTACCGTAGGCGTAAACCAACGCAGGTTAAAGCCATCATCCTGTCTAATTAGAAAAGCTGTTTCAGATAAATTCATCTCCTGCGCTACATTCTGCATCCAGCGTTCCTCTTGGGGAGTAGGCAAAACACAGACAGCAGCAGGATTACCTGCAAAAGGTATATTGGTAAAAGCATCAACCTGAGTAATGGTTTGTCCCATTAGAGTCACCTTGAAAATTAGACAGCATTATATTTATTAGAAGTGCATTAGATATTTATGCCTTTATTTATCATTATTATTAGGCGGTGCATCATTTGTAGTGTAGCACAGTTGTGCTAGCACGCGTGTTACATCCAAATGAGAACCGTCATATACAGTACCTGATAAATTAGGAATACAATCTCCAAAAACTGGGGTCAATGTCAAAGCAAAACGGAAACATGACCATAAAAATCTTCAGAAGCATCTTTGCTGCTGTCAACTTAGCGCTAATTTCTGGAGGATTAGTTAGTTGTGTTGTTGAGGTACCGCAGCCATCTGCTCCACCTGAGCAACAAAAACCAGCCGTACAACCTAACGAACAGCCTAACCAGATAAAGCAGAACGACGATGAAGATGACGACGACAAAGATAGCGATCGCAAGAATGATAAACACGATGACGATAAAGACGATAAAGATGATAACGACTAAATAAAGGCAAAACTATATATAACCTTTATCCTTCTCTTTGAGTTTCTATTTATGCTAATTCAACAAACTTCCACTTCCCTCGTCGATACTTTACGCCACCGACGGCAACAATTAGCCAACCTCATTGATTTTCCAGCAATTCTGTGGTCAGGTAGCAACAGTCCGCGCAACTTTCCTGCAAATCTCTTTCCGTTTCGCGCTAGCAGTCATTTCCTCTATTTTGCTGGACTGCCATTATCAAATGCAGCAATTCGTTTAGAAGGCGGCAAACTAGAACTATTTATCGACGATCCATCACCCAGCAGCGCTCTTTGGCATGGAAAAATGCCAACGCGGGAAGAAATAGCTCAGAAGATTGGAGCGGATGTGGCAGGGCCAATGGCAGAATTAGAGTCTTGGGTAGAAGATGCTGCCACACTTGCTGTACAAGATGCAGCTACTTGGACGCAACAATCGCAGCTATTAAATAGATGGGTATTACCACAAAGTCCTCCCCAAGGAATTGACTTGGAGTTAGCTAAGGCGATCGTTTCTCTGCGCCTCACTCATGATGAAGCTGCATTAACCGAGTTGCAAAAAGCTGCTGCTGTCACAGTTGAAGCACACAAAGCTGGTATGGCAGCAACACCTAAAGCCAAGCTAGAAGCAGAAGTTCGGGCAGCGATGGAAGGGGTAATTATTGCCCACAATATGACAACTTCCTATAACAGTATTGTCACCGTTCACGGTGAAGTTTTGCATAATGAACAGTATCACCATCCCCTACAACCAGGTGACTTATTACTTGCTGATGTTGGTGCTGAAACTGAGACGGGTTGGGCAGGCGATGTAACTCGAACTTGGCCAGTTTCTGGTAAGTTTTCATCTACCCAGAGAGATATTTATAATGTTGTGCTGGCAGCCCATGATGCTTGCATTGCCAAAATCCACCCTGGCGCAGAGTATGGGGATATTCATTTGCTAGCTGCTACGGTTATAGCTGAAGGTTTAGTAGAGTTAGGCATTTTACAAGGAAACCCTCAAGATTTAGTAGAAATGGATGCCCATGCGCTGTTTTTCCCTCATGGTATCGGTCATCTACTAGGTTTAGATGTTCATGATATGGAAGATTTGGGTGATTTAGCAGGGTATGAAGAGGGACGTTCTCGGAGCGATCGCTTTGGCTTAGGCTACCTCCGTTTAAATCGTCCTTTGCGTACAGGAATGTTAGTCACAATTGAACCTGGTTTTTATCAAGTACCAGCAATTTTAAATGATGCCAATGTTCGCTCAAAATATCAAAATGTAGTGAATTGGCAGCGTTTATCTGAATTTGCTGATGTGCGCGGAATCCGCATCGAAGATGATGTTTTAGTTACCGCAGAAGGTAGCGAAGTTTTAACAGCCGCATTACCAAATGATGCCGATACCATAGAAAATTTAGTAGGTTCCTAATTTGTACATCATGCCTTGCTAATTGATAGCGTAAACACATAGGATGTTATCTTATGATCAAAAAACCCATAGGATTACTACTCAACGGAGTTATTGTCACCTTCGGACTATTGCCAGCTCAAGCACAGCAGCCGATTTCTGATACCCAAGTTGCGGCGATGGTAGAGGCATTGCGACAAGCTGCACCACAGACCAAAAATCCCAACGATGGATATTACAGCCAATGGCAAGTTAAACCAGAAACCCTCAAAGGCTGGTCAAGAACTTGTCTCAAACGAGAACTGACACCGACGCAGTTTGAAAACAGCCCTGCGATCGCTCGCCAAGTTGTATCCTGTATCACGCGCCGTGAATTAACTAATCAGTTTGCCGCCACGAACAATAATGAAATTGCATCTGTGCGTGGTGCAGCTTGTTGGTGGATGACTGGTAGCTATACAGGTTGTAACAAAGGCTTCACTGCTGAGTATGTGCAAAAAGTTGTCCGTTTTTACCAACAACAACGTTCAAAACCAACGACTCGTTGAGGAAGAGTTAAGATAATTGCTTTACCTTTTCGACAACCCAATCAACGCGATCTTTTCCCCAAAATCTCTCGCCTTCAACTACCCAAGTCGGGACTCCGGGACAGCCAAACTGTTCGTATTCTGCTAAGGCTACGACTGCTGCAAGTTTTGCTTCTTCCCCGTGGATCAATTCAAGAATGCGATCGCCATTCAACCCAACATCATTTGCAACTTTCCTAATCACAGACTCATCGTTAACATCAAGAAGGTCGATATACGTCGCTCGAAAAAAAGCTTCATCCAGCAGATGCTCCTTCCCAGTTCCACAAGCAGCATAATACGCTCTCGCAGGAAGTTCTTCCCGACCAAATTTCATTTTCTCCCAACGCTTGACCCACCTACCAAATTCTTCAAGTTCCTTGAGCCGAATTTCAATGCCGTACTTTTTCGCCCACCGCAAACAATCTTCTGTGTGATACGACGATAACAAAGCGCTTTCACTTCGTCCTTGTAAATCAGCTACCTTTATACCTCGCTCTTTTGGTATATAGATTGGTCTTCGTTCAATATCAACAGGTAAGCCTTCCAATGCTTTTTTGGCAAGAGCAACACCAATGTATGAATTTGCCGAGTGGTATATCGAGTATGAATATACTTTGATTCGCTGCGACATCTGTCTAAATTCACTCGCAATTTTAGTATTAAATGTGGCTTCTAACCCATTGACGAAATTCTTTAACTAATTCTAAATAATCTTTTTCTCCCACCTGCTCTAAAAACCTAGAAATCTCTGTTAATGGCAAATTGGGAAATGCTAAACTCTGTTCAACAGATAGATATTGCTGATTTTGTAAAACGTTAATACTAAAAGAATTGCCATCATATCGCCAGATTTCGGGCACACCCATATCAGCATAGACTTCAAAGCGATTTTTAGAACTGCTAGTAATATCGATTTCTACTACCAAATCTGGCGGCGGATCTTGTTGCAAATTAATTCTTTTTTTGCCCTTAATAAACTTGACATTTTTAATATAAAAGCATTCGTCTGGTTCTGCACCACTCAGCTCTGGACGTTTGAAAGTAGTAGAACCAAGGGGCTGAATCTTAACTTCTAGTTCTTCCGCTAAAGTTTCAACAAATCGACCCACAATTTTTTTATAACTTTCATGTTCAGGTGAAGGAACCATGATTTCTAAAGTACCTCGATTGTAAGTAAGCCGGAGGCGGCGACTAGCACTAAGTTCAGTTAGCAAGTTTTCATAAGTTTGCCAACTGATACCCGATAGGTGGATGATTTCTGTGGGTTGAAGCAGTGTGTTGCTAGTCATAGCGATATGTGGTGTAGGTTCTCGCTGTACAATAGCCCTTCTTGCCCTCATTGTACTTTAAGCTCAATCTTCTATAAAGGTAGGTATCTGGTTGCTACAGTCGGGGTGAAAAATACTAAGCTGGTAGATAGCACGTTTAAACTTTAACGGAAATTCGGAATCGCATTCATCGGCGGTTCAAAATTCCTCATTGGCGAACTACCTGTAATTACATTATGTTTGATGCTCTATCTGACCGTTTAGAAGCCGCCTGGAAAAAACTGCGGGGACAGGACAAAATTTCTCAATCCAACATTCAAGATGCATTGCGCGAAGTGCGCCGCGCCTTGTTGGAAGCAGATGTCAATCTCCAGGTAGTCAAAGATTTTATTAGCGAAGTCGAAGCTAAGGCACAGGGAGCCGAGGTGATTACTGGCGTGCGACCTGACCAACAGTTCATCAAAATTGTTCACGATGAATTGGTGCAGGTGATGGGAGAAGAAAATGTTCCCATCGCAGAAGCCCAGGAACAGCCTACTATTGTGTTAATGGCTGGGTTGCAAGGTACTGGTAAAACCACAGCTACCGCTAAGTTAGCCTTACATTTGAGAAAATTAGATCGTAGCTGTTTATTGGTGGCGACAGACGTATATCGCCCAGCAGCGATCGACCAGCTGGTGACGTTAGGTAAGCAAATTGACGTACCAGTATTTGAACTAGGAAGCAATGCCGATCCCGTAGAAATTGCTCGACAAGGTGTAGAACGCGCAAGAGCAGAAGGTGTAAATACAGTAATTATTGATACTGCTGGTCGTTTGCAAATTGACGAAGATATGATGGCGGAATTAGCCCGCATCAAAGCAACAGTCCAACCCCATGAAACTCTGTTAGTGGTGGACGCGATGACTGGTCAAGAGGCAGCTAATCTTACCAGTACCTTCCATGAGCAGATCGGAATTACTGGCGCGATTCTTACCAAGATGGATGGTGATAGCCGTGGTGGTGCAGCACTTTCGGTGCGAAAGATTTCGGGAGCGCCGATTAAGTTTGTTGGTGTAGGAGAGAAAGTCGAGGCACTGCAACCGTTTTATCCCGATCGCATGGCATCCCGAATTCTGGGAATGGGCGATGTGCTGACCCTGGTAGAAAAGGCCCAGGAAGAGTTTGACTTAGCAGACGCTGAGAAAATGCAAGAGAAAATTTTGTCAGCGAAGTTTGACTTTACTGACTTTCTCAAGCAGTTGCGGATGCTAAAGAACATGGGTTCTCTGGGAGGCTTCATCAAGATGATTCCAGGGATGAACAAGCTCTCAGACGATCAGCTCAAGCAAGGAGAAACCCAGCTCAAACGCTGTGAGGCGATGATTAACTCCATGACTCGCCAAGAACGCCATGACCCCGATTTATTAGCCAGTTCTCCCAGTCGGCGGCGGCGGATTGCTGCTGGCTCTGGCTATAGAGAGTCAGATGTGACTAAACTAGTGGGTGATTTCCAAAAAATGCGATCGCTCATGCAGCAAATGGGTCAAGGTGGCTTCCCTGGAATGCCAGGAATGTTCGGCGGTGGCGGCATGGGCAACGCCTTCGCAGGCGCAGGCAATCGTCCCCCAGCCCCTGGATGGCGAGGTTATGATGGCGGTGCCCCAGCCACGAAAAAGAAAAAACCCAAAGATAAAAAGAAAAAAGGCTTTGGCAATCTTTAGTTATTGGGCATTGGTAATTTGCTAATGACAAATGACTAATGACAAATGACTAATAGCACCAAATGCTAGACCAGTGCTAAAATTAGCATTTCGGCATACTTAACCAATTAGGAGAATAGATTCTTCAACCATGATTAAACTGCGCTTAAAGCGATACGGTAAAAAGCGGGAAGCAAGTTACCGCATTATCGCCATTAACAACCTCGCTCGCCGCGATGGTCGTCCCCTAGAAGAGTTGGGATTCTACAACCCTAGAACCGATGAAGTGCGACTAGACGTTCCCGGTATCGTCAAGCGACTACAACAAGGCGCTCAACCCACTGACACCGTCCGTCGCATTTTAGTAAAAGCCAATGTTTTTGAACAGGTCAGTGCCACAGCTACAGCCGCATCATAATTCGAGAACAATATCCCCAACAGCTAGTCCCAACTATGTTGGGCTGGTTCGGTTTTTAGTGCAACCGTTTTTGGAATCTCCAGAGACTTTAAGCGTCGATTGTGAAATTTCTCAGGCCCTCAACCGGGCTTGGATTCGCATCGCTTTTGAAAGCACGGATAAAGGGAAAGTGTTTGGTCGAGGGGGACGCAATATTCAGGCGATTCGTACAGTAATTGCCGCCGCCGCCGCCGCTACTGGGCAATCAGTATATCTGGATATCTACGGCAGCACTACGCCGGGGCGCGAAGGCATGTCTTTTGATGAAGAGACAGAAGAGCGATCGCCACCACCGACTAGGAGAGAACCGCGTGGAAATGATGGGCCTAAACCCATTGTTAAACCCCGCCTCCGCTAGTTTCAAACTAGAGAGCAAGTCTGAGCGGTTGTAGTTACCTCCGCTCAGAATTTTTGTAAAGACCTAAGAGGCAGGGGAGCAGGGGGCAGGGGGCAGGGAGAAAAATACTGGAATTACCCTGCCACAAGGGTTAGAGAGCAAATAAATTTATTTATGCAAAAAGTAAAAGTATTTATTTCGAGATGTGTAACACGAGAAATAATACGTCCTTACTTCAGATCCAATACATTCATGTATGGGAATTCCCGACAGCTCCCCGCCCTTCCCCCTTTTCCTCTTTTTGACCTGTAGGGGCACAAAGCTGTACGCCCCTACAGCCAATTAATTTATTGCAAAGATTTTTTCAAAATGTAAATAATAAAAACGTAATTTCGCTAAGGGCGAAAAAACATTAACCTTTGTCAAACACAGATCCTCACGAATTAAGAAATACTATGGCAGGTGCCTTAACAATTCAGCTGCCCAATATTACCAGTGCGATCGCTCTTGGGGGAGATGGAGAAGAAAATCTCAAAATGCTATCTCGGCAAACAGGAGCCACTTTAGTGCTACGCGGACAGGAATTAGTGATTTCTGGTACCGAAGGGCAAATTGACCTGGCTTCTCGATTAGTGCGATCGCTTGAAGACCTCTGGATTAAAGGCAATACTATCTCCAGTGCCGATATTTTAACAGCTCGTCAAGCCATAGATAGCGATCGGCAAGGGGAACTGCAAGATTTACAGCGAAACGTCCTCGCCAAAAGTCGCCGGGGCGAAGAAGTCCGTGCCAAAACCTTCCGCCAGCGTCAGTATATCGATGCACTCCGTAGACGCGATCTCACCTTTGGTATTGGGCCTGCTGGTACTGGTAAGACTTATCTCGCTGTTGTTGTCGCCGTGCAAGCACTCCTTGCTAACGAGTTTGAAAAGCTAATTTTAACTCGCCCTGCCGTCGAAGCTGGTGAAAAACTTGGTTTTTTGCCTGGAGACTTACAGCAGAAAGTTAATCCCTATCTTCGCCCACTTTACGATGCTATTTATGAATTTATCGACCCCGAAAAAGTGCCCAGCTTAATGGAACGCGGTGTAATTGAAGTCGCACCACTCGCTTATATGCGGGGACGCACTCTCAATAACGCTTTTGTAATTGTGGATGAAGCGCAAAATACTACACCCGCTCAAATGAAAATGGTTTTGACTCGTTTGGGTTTCCGTTCTCGGATGGTAATTACAGGCGACATGACACAAACTGATTTACCACTTCATCAACAATCGGGTTTAGGAGTGGCTTTACAAATTTTAAAACACGTTGAAGGCATTGCCTTTTGCGAATTTTCCCAAAAAGATGTTGTGCGCCATCCTTTGGTTCAGCGCATTGTTGCTGCTTATGAACAATATGAAAAATAGGGATTGGGAATTGGGCATGGGGCATGGGGCATGGGGCATGGGGCATTAATTAGGACTCATCGTTTAACTAACGACAAATAACAAATGACAAAGGACAAATGACAAATGGCCACAACATTGAAAGAATTTTTAGAAGCTTGTGAGACTTTAGGAACTTTGCGTTTAATTGTTACTAGCAGTGCTGCTGTATTAGAAGCACGAGGCAAAATAGAAAAGTTATTTTATGCAGAATTACCCAAAGGTAAATATGCGAATATGCATACTGAAGGCTTTGAGTTTCACTTGAATATGGACAAAATCACTCAGGTGAAATTTGAAACAGGTGAAGCGAAGAGGGGAAATTTTACAACCTATGCTATTCGGTTTTTAGATGATAAACAAGAGCCTGCTTTAAGCCTATTTTTACAATGGGGTAAACCTGGCGAATATGAACCCGGACAGGTAGAAGCTTGGCAGACTTTAAAAGAGAAGTATGGTGAAGTTTGGCAGCCTTTACCAGCAGAAATTTAAAGCTAAACTGATAGGGGTGCAGGAAATCGGATATCTGCACCGAATTGTTCCACATTAATGCTGCGATGAATCGGTAAAACATATTCTAAATTTTCGTGAGGACGGGGAATAATATGATAAGAAATCACCTCACCGCCGTTAACTCGCAGCACCGCCTTTAGTCCTGCTGTCACCGCCACATTTACCTCGCCCACAACTCCCCTAATTAACACGGTAATCCGTCCCAAATCAGTATTTTCATAACCAACAAGGGTTACACGGGCAGCTTTACACATAGCATCTCCCACTTCCACTGCTGTGGGAACGCCATAAACTTCAATCATGCCTAGTGCCAATGTCATGCTGTCACCATAGTTTGGGATTGTAAGGTAAAATATCTTACTACAAAGTTTTAATTTTTTACACAAACTTACTTAATTTTTAATCGATAAATAATCAACGTTAAATACAAAACTGCTAATGCTTACAATAAAGGCGATTTGGAGTTTTTGCTTGCTGCTTTTATTCCTTTTGTGGGGTGGCGATGCTTTTGCAGGAGAGTTGTCTGAACGGTTAGCAAATTTTCCCCAATGGGAAAAATTAACTTCCGTACAACCGGCTTCAGGAGATTTGGTTTATCCTGAATGGATGGCTGGTACTTGGCAAGTTACAAGTACTTTAGTAGATTTAGCTGCACCTTTAGCACCAGAAATCGTAACTCCAGGATTTGAAGGTAATCGCCGACAATTAAATCAGCCTGTGAGTTTTGTAGTAAGATTTGTCAAAGAGCAACCATCTATTACTGGGTTAAAGATATTACCTCAGATAAAGAAAAAATCCCCAATTTTAGTAGCAGATAGAGCGTTTAATAGCTTGAATTTGGCAAGAGCTTATTTAGGGAATGAAGCTGTGTTATTAGTCAAAGTAGATCCAGATTCACCTAATCGTCAGATTACGTTCTTGCGTAGCAGCCGTCAACTAGTTTCCATTGTGACTGCACGGGCTACAGAAACTACCCCTGATGACAAATTCATCACTACGGAAGTGTTTCAACAACTATTCAAAGGCGGTTCACGCCCTTATTTAAACTCTGTAGAATCTACCACGGCTTATCATAAACTTCCAACAGCTAATCCGGCAATTGAGGCAGATCAAGTTACTGCTGTCTACCTTTCACCCCAAGATCCAGATTACTTTAAAACTGGTTCTCGACCAGTTGCTCTCTATCGCTATCGCCTAGAATTTATCCCTGCACAATTGTCTAATACTCCAAAGGAGTGATTTAATCCATAGCACTTGACTAGTTTGTAATACGAATGTAGTATATAAATTCCAAGTTTACGATCGCGCTCTTGGACGGTGTGCATCATGGCCAAATTTCAAGATATTGTCAATTACTTTCACTCTTACTGGAAGCAGAGTGTTTTCAGTATTACAGCATCTAGCATTTACGAAGTTATTGATTTAGTTGTCCCTTACGCGATTGGGCAGATTTTAAACGTTTTGTCTAATCAACCTTTGGATAAACCACTTCAAAGTGCGATCGCAACTTTTTCAAACATCACCAATTACCCAGTCAATAAAACTCTATCTTTAGGTGTCTTACTGGGTTTAATATTCGTTGTCACCGTAGTGAGAGCGCCCACACAACCCTGGTTAACCAATTGGTTTCATTGGGATATAGCTTTAAGGGTGCGTCGGGAGAAAGCCCAAACAGCCATAGAAAAAATTCTGACTCTCCCACTGGAATTTTATGATGAAAATAACCCCGGACGTATTGCTGGAAGAATAGCAAGAGGTATTTCTAATCACACTTTTAGTTACCCTGAAGTTGCCGGACAGTTGATTCCTAAACTAGCTCGTGTACTAGGAATCTTCTTGTTTATTTTGGTGATTGAATGGCGAATTGCAGTTCTATATCTAATCTCCTTTGTAGTTATCCTTGGCTTAACTTTGAAGGATTTACAACGGTTGATTGGGCACGAAACTATTCTAGATAAATACGGTGAAGACACCGAAAGCCGTACTTCCGAATTGATTACTAATATCAAAACGGTGAAAGCATTTGCTAGAGAAGCTAGGGAACTGAAACGGCAAAAGCAACGTTTAGATCGTGAACTAACGGTGGTTGAGAGTCGCATCCACAAAGGTTATACGATACTGACTACTTGGCAAAGAACTGTAATTCAGTTTTGTGTATTTACAATTCTGGGTTTGACTTTAGCAGCAACATTAGATGGGAGAATTTCTCTTGGTCACTTTGTCATGACCTTAACTCTTTCTAGCATGGCTTATGCTGAATTAGAACCTATTAGTGCCTTGGCAGAAGTTTTTGCCCGTCGTTATTCTCCCATGCTGCGGTTTCACGAATTTCTGCAAGAGCCAACTGCATCTGATTCAGCTAGTCTTTTAGAAGAGAGCAACCAGACAGAATCTCCTTATAAATTTACTGGAAAAGTTGAGTTGTCCCACCTGACTTTTGGATATGATGCCAAGCGTCAAGTTTTACAAGATATTAACTTGTTGATTGAGCCATACCAAACAGTGGCATTAGTGGGGCGTTCCGGTTCTGGTAAGTCTACTTTAGTGAAATTGCTGTTGCGATATTTTGAGCCTCAAGAAGGTCAAATTCTGATTGATGGTCAAGATATTCGCACTTTGGATGTGGGTAAGTATAGACGAAGGCTAGCGATCGTTCACCAAGAAGTAGACGTTTTTAACGGTACTATATTAGATAACCTCACCTACGGCAGACCAAATGCTAGTTTAGAGCAGGTTCAAGAAGCCTGTAGAATTGCCAGAGTCGATGAAGTAGTGCAGCACTTACCCAAAGGTTATTACACCGTCGTGGGAGAACGAGGTGTCAGGCTATCTGGAGGACAAAGACAACGGTTAGGAATTGCTAGGGCGTTGTTAGTAGAACCAGACGTGCTGATTTTTGACGAAGCCACCTCTAGTTTAGATTATGAGTCTGAGCGTTCAATTCAACTAGCGATGCGATCAATTCAGGGTACTTGCACCACCATTGTTATTGCTCACCGTCTAAGTACAGTGCGGGAAGCTGATAAAATTGTGGTTCTTGAGCAAGGAAAGATTGTAGAAGTCGGTAGCCACGAAGAACTCTTGCATCACGAAGGTATTTACCACCGCTTGCACTCCCTGCAAGAAACAGGAGAACTCCTGAATTAGAGGACTTATAAGATTTAATATCGGACATTTTTTTGACCCCTCATGTGAACAGTTACTTAGGAACTTCCAAAAAATTGATTATTATTAAAATGTGGCTTTTGATTTTTATTGAGTAATTTATTTCTTGGAAGTCCTTAAGTGAATCTACACATAGAGATAGATTTAGTCGCTTGTATTTTGCTCAAGCCAAGCGACTAAATCAGATACATTTGAAAAATCTAAAAATTCTTCGCCCAATCCTTCCAATTTTTCAGTAGATAAGACTTGGAGACGTTCAATTATTAATGAATCTATCTCACCAAAGCGTCTGTTTAAAAGACGTTTTGTATATTTCAACGCTTCCTTCTGTTCTCCCCTCTGTTCTCCCTGATGCAAAATATCTTGATAAATTACTGATTCTTGCATAAGTTCCTCCCGGAATGATTATTGTACCTGATTTTATTGATTGCTTGGGGGAGTTACAAGAAGTAAAGAAAATAATCAATTTCCCACTGCGAGAATATTAATCAGTAATCGAAGTATTCCAACAAAAAATTAAGATTTAATCTTATCTGCTTCTTTCTGCGCCGCCTCACTATATTTTTTATATAGTTGAGTCCTAATTTTTGCCTCCTGATAACGGCTGTGGTTTTTTGGTACCGTACTCATTAAATCTGAGGCTCGTTGCCACTTAGCAGCTATCTCTAACCACTGAGTTGAGACTGTGGCTGTTTTACCAGATGCAGAAGCTTGGTTAGCAATTCTCACGGCTGTGGAAAATTGATCATCAGACGGGTCAGAAATGTTATTCTTAGCAGGACTAAGTGGTGTTTGAACTTTCTTCTGGCTCGTATTTTCTGGAGTTATAGATTTAGAAGTTTGTAATTGCATTAGGTTGCTCAGATTATTACCTAACTGGGCATAAACAACCCAACTAAGCAACAACAGTGAGCATAAACCAGCCGCAGCTAATATCTTTTTTTTAGGCTTATTTTTGTGTTTTTCTTTGTTAATAAGTACCAAAGGACGAGAAACTTGAGTTCTAGGAAAATTTGGCTTTCCTAGTTCAGCTTTAGCTTCTGTGAAATCTGCAATTAATTGCTTTACAAGATTAGGCTGAATTAACGTAATTTCCTGTGACCAAAGCAATTGGTTGTCGCGATCGCTATCTATTTCCTTTAACCACAATAATTGTTGTTCTCGAACAATCCGACTGTTGATATTGACTCGCCGAATGTGACGCGGCGCGATGGAATCAAGAATTTGCTGGATTTGTTCTACGAGGGGAGATTGCTCAAGTTGCTCTATTCTAGCCGCCTCGCACAGAAGTTGTAAGACACCATCAGAAAATATGGCTCTAGTTCTGACACCAGACTTGGCTAGCTTTTCGTTCAATAGTTGAATAATGGCAGCAACGCTACCTTGGTGAGCTTGCCAAACGATATCATTTATCCGGTCTACCACCTGAAATTTAGTGATAGCTCTTCCACCCTGACTGATTAACGTATTCATTAATTTAGGGACTATTTTCTACTTACCTTGATCTTGTTTTCGATTTTACGAGTAAAAAGATGAGTTGCCAAATAAAATCATAAATATACAGCCTACCTTTTCGGTTCGGCAAGGATGATTGATCGCATTAAGTTAATTTGACACTTCTACGCCTTGAAAGTGTAGGATTCTTGGGCTGAAACTGCGTTTTCAGGATAACGCCCATGCTGGCGGACGCGCTACCTGTTTGACATAGTACATTAATGATGTCTTTTTGCGTAGGCGTAGCCCGCCATAGGCATCGCCTTTGGTAAAGTTGTCAGATATTGTTCACAAACTAAACAAAATTGCTGTATCGGGATATTTTTGTGAGGAATTCTCGCTTTTTTCGCCTTTTTGTCATAATGGCAAGACTAACTCGTGCTGCGATCGCTACATTAGAAATATATAAATCAAAACCATTGTTGATTTTTATTCATCCGCAGTTCACACAAAACCATGAGTGCAAGTACCCTTATTTCCGACAATCCCCTACTTCAAGGCACTGGTTTACCTGCCTTTGCAGAGATTAAACCAGAGCGAGTAGTACCAGCCTTCAATCAGTTGCTGGCAGAACTTGAGCAGCAGCTTGCCACCTTAGAATCTAATGTACAGCCTACTTGGAGTGGTTTAGTAGAACCCTTAGAAAAGCTGACAGAACGGCTTACCTGGAGTTGGGGGGTAGTGAATCATTTAATGGGTGTTAAAAATAGCCCAGAACTGCGCGAAGCTCATGAAATCGTACAGCCACTAGTTGTACAATTTATCAACAAGCTTGGTCAAAGCAAACCTATCTATAATGCTTTTAAGGCACTCCGCACCAGTGATACTTGGGCAACTTTAGAATTAGCCCAACAGCGCATTGTAGAAGCGGCTATTCGAGATGCAGAACTTTCTGGTGTTGGCTTAGAAGGAGAGGCAAGAGAGCGTTTCAACGCCATACAAATGGAGTTAGCAGAACTTTCTACCAAATTCTCTAACCATGTACTTGATGCCACTAAAGCCTTCAGCTTAACCCTAACAACACAAGCTGAAATTGACGGTTTACCACCAAGCTTAGTAAGTTTAGCCGCTCAAGCGGCTCGTGCTGCTGGCGAAAGCAATGCTACACCAGAAAATGGCCCCTGGCGGATTACTTTGGACTTCCCCAGCTATGGCCCTTTCATGCAGCACAGTACCCGTCGAGATTTGCGCGAAAAGCTTTACAAAGCTCATATCACCCGCGCTTCTAGTGGCGATTTGGATAACAACCCTTTAATTGAGCGCATTTTGAAGTTGCGCCAAGAACTCGCAGATATACTAGGCTTTAAAAGTTTTGCTCAATTGAGCCTAGCTAGTAAGATGGCTCCCAATGTTGAGGCAGTCAACGCCCTATTAGAAGAACTACGCCGCGCTAGTTATGATGCTGCTGTCAAAGACTTGGCAGAACTCAAAGCTTTTGCAGCAGCACAGGGAGCAGCAGAAGCTGAGGATTTAAAACACTGGGATATCAGCTTTTGGGCAGAACGCCAACGAGAAGCAAAATTCGCCTTTACTTCTGAAGAATTGCGTCCCTACTTTCCTCTTCCCCAAGTTTTAGACGGCTTATTTGGACTAGTTAAGCGGCTGTTTGGCGTTACTGTCACCTCTGCCGATGGTCAAGCGCCAGTATGGCATGAAGATGTCCGTTATTTCCAAATTGCTGACGAAACTGGTTCCCCCATAGCCTACTTCTACTTAGACCCTTACAGCCGTCCAGCCGAGAAACGCGGTGGTGCTTGGATGGATGTGTGCATCAATCGAGCCAAAATCACTGAAAATGGTGTTACTGCTATCCGCTTACCTGTAGCTTATTTGGTGTGTAATCAAAGTCCTCCCGTAGATGGTAAACCTAGTTTAATGACTTTCTATGAAGTAGAAACTTTGTTCCACGAATTTGGTCATGGATTGCACCACATGCTCACTAAGGTTGACTATACCGGAGCCGCAGGCATCAATAATGTGGAGTGGGATGCAGTGGAACTACCTAGTCAGTTTATGGAAAACTGGTGTTATGAGCGAACCACTTTCTTTGGAATGGCGAAGCATTACGAAACTGGTGAAGCCTTACCGGAGCATTATTATCAAAAGCTGCTAGCGGCGCGTAATTATATGAGTGGATCTTCGACGTTGCGGCAGATCCATCTAAGCAGCCTTGATTTAGAACTCCACTACCGCTATCAACCTGGTAGTAATGAAACTCCCTCAGATGTGCGTCATCGCATAGCCAAGACTACTACTGTTTTACCGCCACTTCCAGAAGATTCAATTTTATGTGCTTTTGGACATATTTTTGAGGGTGGTTATGCAGCAGGCTATTACAGTTACAAATGGGCTGAGGTACTAAGTGCTGATGCTTTTGCCGCTTTTGAAGAAGCGGGGCTAGAAGATGAAGAGGCTATAAAAGCTACAGGTCGGCGTTATCGAGATACAGTGCTGGCACTTGGTGGTGGTCAGCATCCAATGGAGGTGTTTAAAACTTTCCGGGGTCGTGAACCGAGTACGATCGCTTTGCTCAGGCACAATGGTTTAGTCAGTGCTGCTGTAAACTAAATAACGTCCCTACTGGCATGAAATTAATCCTCAATTAGCGATCGCCAACCTGCGGAAAAGCTGTAATGTGGGTTATGCCGTAGGCTAACGTACCATCTTAGATTTTCGGTGCGTTATGGACTAATTTCCTAACGCACCCTAACAAATTTTAAGAAAATTAATCCAAAAAATAGCACCACCTTAATTAAGGCTGGCGCTATTTTTTGGATTTAATTGACAATAGTTAAATTAATTTTTTAAGTTCCCCTCACTTCTTGTCTGCACTTTTGCTTTTATACAGCACTGCTACGTGTAATTAAGTTCCACAGGAAAACCGCAACAATTGCACCAAGAACTGCTAGCGCAATACCAGGAATACTAAAACCAGCAGGTGCTAAAGTTAACACCCCTGTACTGAAGAATACGCCTAAGCTACCGCCAACAAAAGCACCGATGATTCCTAGTAAGATTGTTCCCAGAATACCGCCACCTTGATGACCGGGGTAGATAGCCTTAGCGATCGCACCAGCAATTAGACCTAAAACAATCCAAGCAAGAATATTCATTGTTATTAATTGGATAAACGTTTTTTACTCACAAATTCATATTATCAATCCTCATCTTTTGTTCCATCTACCATCAGAATTAATCATTAATCACCAGAAGGAAGAGTTGAATTGTAACTAGGTTTTTTCGTATATACCTCCATTGAGCTAGATAATCAATTAAAAAAAAGCTCCTAGTAGGTCTTCAACTAGGGGCTTATCAAACTATTGCTTGGTAATTGCAGTATATGCATTTTTAATTAACTCTCTCCTCTACTAGAAGAATTAAGCTGAGTTTTTAAAGACTGTTACTAAAGTAATGTAAAGGAAGCAAAATTAGGCGATGTATAGAACGAGCCTAGTCAATGACTCGATGGCTGAGAAATGGAGACAGTCTGCGATAAGACCAATGCATACTTAGGAAAATCAGACTCACCAAGGTTAGCAACATCACCGTCACGCTTGTATTGGGGAATGGGGACTGGTGAGTGGGAAAATTTGCATTAGCCCAATCCATAATCCTTAATCCCCCATTCCTAATTTCCAGTCAAAATGCCTAATCAAATTTGGTTATCACAATTGCAAAAACATCGGGCGATCGCAGTCATCCGCGCCCCTAAAATCGAAGTGGGACAGCAAATGGCAATGGCTGTAGCATCTGGGGGAATGCATTTAATTGAGATTACGTGGAATAGCTCGCAGGCTGGGGAATTAATCACTCAACTACGTTCAGAATTACCAGCCTGTACTATTGGCACTGGTACGCTATTTAATGTGCAACAGTTAGAAGAAGCGATCGCATCTGGGGCGCAATTCCTCTTCACACCCCACGTTGACTCCGCAATGATTCAAGCAGCACAAGAAAAAAATGTGCCGATCATCCCAGGAGCTATGACTCCTACAGAAATTGTTACCGCCTGGAGTCAGGGCGCTAGTTGTGTAAAAGTGTTTCCTGTACAAGCAGTGGGAGGGGTAGATTATATCAAAAGTTTGCAAGGGCCACTAGGTCAGATTCCCTTAATTCCTACTGGCGGCGTGACTTTAGAAAATGCCAAAGAATTTTTACAAGCCGGAGCGATCGCTGTCGGTTTGAGCGGGGAATTATTTCCGAAAAAGCTTGTCACAGAGGGGAATTGGGAAGCGATCGCATCTGGGGCAAGAAAGCTGATACAACAGTTAAGTTAACTTAGAATCAAATCATCAAAAGTTCACGTCTATTAAAGTAATAGATAGAGAAATAAAGGTGAAAACTGATAAGTTTCTCAAGACCCCATGATTTGAGTGTGAGTGTATCTAAAATGAAAAAACTGTATCCTGACTGGGTGCGTCACTTAAAAATACTCCTTACTGGTACAGCACTGTCCTTAAGTGTTTTTACTACTACTGGAACGAGTGAAGTTTGGGCAAATACTAAAGATCAAGTGATTGCCCAAAAAATCCAGACATTACAACAATCAGATCAGCGTTGGATTCAAATTGATCTTTCAAAGCAACGGTTAATAGCTTGGCAAGGTGACAGAGTGGTTTATGGAAGTGCCATTTCCTCTGGCAAAAAAGGTACTCCCACTCTTATTGGTACTTTTAAAATTCAATCCAAGTTCAAAACTACGCGGATGCAGGGGGAAAACTACGATGTTCCCAACGTTCCTTATGCGATGTTTTACCAAGGTAATTACGGTATTCACGGAGCTTACTGGCATAAAAGGTTTGGCACTCCAGTGAGCCACGGCTGTGTAAATCTCCCACCTAAACATGCTAAATGGCTATTTGAGTGGGCATCGGTAGGGACACCAGTAGTTATCCAGAAATAGTAGGTGAAGCAACCAAAAGGCAATTTAGAGAAAATAATTAATAACAACAAATCAAGACAATTGAGTGATTCCCAGCAATATTTGATGCTGGGAATCTTCGGAGTCGGAATTACTGAATTTGGAATAAAATATAGAAGAGGGCATTTAACGATTTGCCCCAGAAAATAAGCGTAAATCCTGACAATTGCCGTGTGAAATTAAAAATGCAAATATAAGTTTTGGGAAAGTTTGTATTTAGGCATTTCAATGACAGATTTTTTGTAAAGGAGTCCTTTGTAATTAGTCATTAGTTCATTGGTCATTTGTACTAAGGGGTGCCAACAGCGCAGCCTCTGGTAGAGAAGTATTAGTCATTAATTAGAACTCATCATTTAATTAAGGACAAATGACAAATGTGCAAATTGGATGCAGATTAGCTTAGGACTTGTTTTGAAAAGCATTAGCGGATGAATTGCGTAAATCCTCAATAGGAAGCGAGTAGTCTATCTGGAAATTTTAGCTTTCTGGAAAATTACTTCGCTTCATAATTTTTGCGTAGTTTAGAAGGTGAGGCATAATGCAATCTTGGATTCGCAGTGATAGGATTCGTTCTTCAGGAACTTTTTGTACAGGCGTGGCGCTGATGGTGGCAACTCTATTTTCTTGGTCATCACCTTTAGCAGGTACACCCAACTTTACTACAGCAACAGCCGCGTCAGTGGATGAAAACAGCATCACTGCATCTAATATCAGGCAAACATCCCAACCTCGCTGGATTGAAATTGACTTGTCAGAGCAACGCTTACGTGCATGGGAAGGTAAAAGACTTGTTTATTCATACCGCATTTCTGGAGGCAAGCGATCGACCCCCACACCCATAGGTAGATTTCGGATTAATTCTAAATATCGTACTCACCGGATGCGAGGCAGGGACTACAATATTCCTGATGTTCCTTACACAATGTATTTTTACAGAGGCTATGCTATCCACGGTGCTTACTGGCATAAT
Organism: Nostoc commune NIES-4072; assembly: GCF_003113895.1. Classification (NCBI taxonomy): domain Bacteria; kingdom Bacillati; phylum Cyanobacteriota; class Cyanophyceae; order Nostocales; family Nostocaceae; genus Nostoc; species Nostoc commune. The sequence goes on from NZ_BDUD01000001.1 coordinate 6,264,509, forward strand.
CGGTTTGGAACTCCAGTTAGCCACGGTTGCGTAAATTTACCTGTTAAGCAAGCTCGCAATCTTTACAGATGGGCTTCAACCGGAACTTTAGTAGTGGTGCGGAAATAATTCGTAATTAAGAGTTGCAATTCTGTCTTTGATGTATGGACAGGTGCTTAACTCCGTGAACGCACCTGTCCATACATACTGCTAGACTAAAAACAGTTAGTAACTTTATGGACAAATGTCCTCAAGCAACTTTTCCCGGTGTTACGCAAAATGGATAAACTGCAATATCCTCTATCCCTAAACTATACGTCGCTGGGACTACCTTTCTTGTAATATTCAGGCTGGCATTTATATCTGCATGAATAAGTTTGCCATTACTGGATTTATACCAAGCCCTCTTTATTCGCTTACCACTGAATGTGTGTTTTTCACCCTTTTTGTAAACAGGAATTGGGTCTAAATCGAGAAACGACGAGGCTGAGGTATAGGATTCCTCATTAATCAAAACGGTTATCCCAACCAGTTCGGCTTTATATTGCAATTGCTCAATAAACCGTGAATGAGGAATACTAACAAAGTTCTGGTTAGTCTTTGTCCCAAGATTAATTTCTTGTTTCCATTGGTGATTTTTCCCAATAACCAATGTTCCAATTTTCTCACCAACCAAATGGTTAATGATCCATCTACTGGCATTGTGTAAGTAATTATCAATTCGGTTGTTGCGCTTACAAGTTAAAGCATTGAGCCGAATCGACTTTGTAAATACGATAACCTCTTGCGATAGAATAATCAGTTAATCTAATGGCTTGGCGATCTAGATTTGGTTTTGCTTCTGCCGATGAAACCCTGGCATAAATTAGAGCGATTTGCTCTTTTTCTGTTGGATTATCAGACTCAATAATAATCGTCCCTGTCGATGGGATTTGATAACCATTTAGTTGCCCAGCTTTCCACCAACGATGTGCTGTTTTATAGCTTACTCCAACTTTCTTTGCGTAATCAGATAATTTCATATACCCATATTACAGTTATTGGGTATATATGGGTATAAAATCAATGAATATTTACAACACATCTTTGAGGGATTTAGGAGCTATGAGCTACTCAACTACTCAACTATTTACCTTGGAGGAATTTCTGAAGCTCCCAGAAACAAAGCCTGCGAGTGAATATATTAATGGTGAGATTATTTCTAAACCAATGCCGAAAGGGAGATACAGCCGCTTGCAAGGGAAACTCGGCGCTGTTGTTAATGAAGTTACAGAGACTCAGAAAATTGCCTATGCATTTCCCGAATTACGGTGTAGTTTTGGCGATCGCTCAATTGTACCTGATGTAGCTGTATTTCAGTGGGGACGCATACCGTTCACTGTTGATAATGAAGTACCTGATAATTTTGAACTTCCACCAGACTGGACGATTGAGATTCTTTCGCCAGAACAAAAACCCAACAAAGTAATTGGCAACATTCTCTACTGTCTAAAGTATGGTAGCCGTCTTGGATGGTTTCTTGATCCTGATGATTTCAGTATTTTGGCATTTCTACCAGAGCAACAACCAGTGTTACTCCAGGGAGAAGATTTTTTGCCTGTGTTACCAGAAATTCAACTTGCACTAACCGTCAATCAAGTTTTTGGATGGTTAAAAATGGGCGGTTAGAAATAACTTATAAAGTGCGTAGGCGTAACCCATCGTAGACATCGCTTAGTTCTCAAACAAACTACTATCAACGTGAAAAAAATTCCCTAAGACCTTAGCCATCTCTTGAGTAATTTCTTGTTTTCCACTCATAACTTGAGAAACAACCTCTGTTGAACCAAGAATTGCTACTAACTCAGCTTCCTTAACATTCTGAGCATCGATCAGATGGAGAAACATTGAGTTTGCTGTTGATTCTCCCATTGGATAATGCTCATCCTCATATTTTTCTATCAGAGCGATCAACAGGTCTAATAATGCTGACTCTTCCAAAGTTCGGTTAACTCGATGAGACAGTTCCTCAGCTAGTGTAATAGCTTGCTCATTTTCCTCATCTGTTTTAATAATCTTGGGTTGATATTTAACAAGCAAACTAGCATAAGTTTCACGGTTAAAAGTAAGGGTCATTTTTCCATTTATCCTTATCGTATTCTGCGTGCGTCAAAATGTATTTAAGATAAATTATTTGGTCACTATAAACCAAATCAACTATCAGACGATATTTGTTGCCTTTGATATTAAAAACAGTGAAATTACCAACAGCTTCTGCTTGAGGATAAACTTCTTGCACTTGGGTAAGATTATCCCATGTAGCTTTATTGGCAGCTTTGTACCAGTTTTTAAGTGCATCACAGGAATCAGCATAATTTTGGCAAAATTCGCGCAGCTTTTTACGACTGATGATATGCATTATATCTAACTCAACTGTGCCACAAGTTGATTTTCCAACAGCGTATCATTCGTTAACAAGTCTTCAACGGTGATTCGCAAAAAGCGTTGTTCATCAACTTGAAAGAGAATTTTTATCCGATCGCTTCCAGGATATCCGGCTGGTGTAAGTTTAGCAATTGTCCTTGCGCCTTCTTGATCGTTGAGAGGTTTGACACTGGTTTCACTATTGTCCATACGGCGCGTAATCAAGCGATCGCCATCAAAATAAACTTCAGTACTACCCGTATCTGCTCCCAATTCTCCCATAATTAGTTCAATGCTGGGCTGATTTTCTACTGAAGCGCCTAAGACTAATTCCACTGGCTGAGTCATTGGGTATGCTTGTCCAGCTTTAATCAGAGAATGCCATTTGTGACGCTGATTGCGACGATCCCAGTAGCGGATACCATAACTATGATACAGAAAATCTTTGATTTGTATCCCTTGTGCTAACTGTAATGCACCTTGAGCGATCGCTTCAAAGGGACGTTCGCAACGGATTTTTTCTGGCTCAAAATACTGTTTGATCCATGTCTGCACTGCGGGTAATTGCACTGTCCCACCAACTAACAAAACTGCATTAATATCTGGAAGTTCTATTCCTTGCCGTCTTGCTTGCTGCAACAGTGTGGTCATAGAATCATCGAGTAACTCAAAAAATGCGTGTTCTTTGAGGATATCGTCAAAAGTGTCGCGGTTTAGCTCCAGTTCATAGCTTTCAAATGTCTCATCATCAAAATAAACTTCACTAGCTTGGTTTTGAGTTGATAGCTGAATTTTTACCCGTTCTGCCAATCTTGTTGTCAAAGGACTTATCGCCAATTCTTGAGTTTTGGCAAAGTAATCTACCAACCAATTATCAATATCAGTACCGCCCAAATTTTGCCCAGCTTTTGCCAGGACACGGGCAGTTTTAACTTTTTGTTTTGAATCTTCAGCCAGAGACTTATTACCCCACTTGAGGAGAAATCCGAGCGGCTTTGTGGTTGCTTGTACACCTTGATCTAACCGGACAAGGGATAAATCCAAAGTGCCGCCGCCAAAGTCAATTACCAAGAGAATTTCTTGATCTGCCAAGCCATAACCCAAGGCGGCTGCTGTAGGTTCATCCAGCATCCGTACTTGTTCGACGGGGAGGGCTTGACAAACTGTCCCCAACCAGTGACGATAAGCTTCAAAACTATCTACAGGTACGGTTAACACAAGAGAATCTAACCCCCCTTCCAAGGGAGCTAGTTCTTCAATTACTTTTGTGAGGAACCATTGCCCTACTTGTTCAAAGGTGACAATTTGTCCATCTAGTTCGGGTAAGAAACCTTGGATATCTGCACCGATACCCCGCTTGAAGCTGCGGAAAAATCGAGTTTCGCCTTTGAGGTCAAGACCGCGATCGCGTACTTGTTGCCCTACTAAGACTTGATTTTTTATTGCGTCTTCAACATAAACCAAACTAGGAATCAGTGGCGGATTGAGGCTTTGTTTAATTGATAAACCTGGTAGATTCAGGGTTTCTGGCTGTTGGGTTACGGGGTTCCAACGAGCAATGACTGTGTTGCTAGTACCAAAATCGATTGCGATCGCCATATTTTATATTTATTATCTCGCACGAAGAGGCCAAAGCTGCTTTATCTGTGATTATTCTCTATAAGCTACCAAGAATGCAAATGCGCCCAGACGCTTACTTCTTTGTATCCCAACCCAGATATCAATTCAGTCTGTTGCAGCGAAGTGTTAGCACAGTTAGACAATTGGCTTGCTCCAATTCTGCCTGCTGTTTTAGATAAATCTCCTTCTGTTGCTGTAAAATAGCCTGTTTTTGTACTTCTTGTTGGTTTGCAATTACAACACGCTGATTTTCCAATTCAGCTAATACCTCAGCTTTCACCTGTTCCCTGATAGTTTTTTGGTGTTCTGACTCTTTAATTAATCCACTGTTATCATTAACCACTTCTGACGACATGGTAGGCTTGGGAGTAATTAAAGACTCAAAAATCTTGATATCATCTTCTTGATATTTGACAGCTAAATACCCACCAGCAGCGCCTAACAAAGCCAAACCTGAAAATAATGCTATTAGTTTTAACACTGTTTTATCTGTAAAAGCTTTTTCATTGTGTACTCACCCAATCAGCTAAATTAATTACTTTACTTCTCATGAAACTCATTTATGATTAAAATGCTTTTCAGTAATCAAATCACTAATCAACTCTGACTCAAATTCCTGATTGAAATCATAGTTTTTTAGTAATTCCTGAATGTGTTTTTCTAGCTTAGTTTTGTTAAAATCTTTAAAAAAATGATCTCGTTTTGCCATTTCATTCACCAATAATATAAACGTCTAATAAATGTGGCATTTAAAATATCAAAAAAACATCAGTATAAACCGCTTCCCAACGCCCTAACCCGCTCTCCGTGGCGAGTGCAAAAGAGAGCGCGGCAACGCCCAATGCCAAGCCACAGTCACCACGCCACCAAAACTAGTTTAGGTGCGATCACTTTTAATTAAAAACCCTACTAGAATCCTTCTACAGCAAGCTTTAATCCCAACAATGCCTTGCGATTAACCAAAATCCCTATTAGGGATTGAAATTTGTAGGCTCACAGTTCTTCTGGCATAATCACAGAAATTAATTGATTCCGATTCTTCCTATAAATCCTAAAATCACTATCAAATGTGAGCAATTCACGAGTAGGATATAGTTCTGCCATCCTCACCAAACAGGCATCCGCTAACGACATCGGTACAGACTGATAACGCAGCATCAACTCATAAACCGCCCCAGCTTCTTCACTCAAGCTCAACGGGAGATGAATAATTCCCTTTTGTACAAAAGAAATTACTGCTGCTTCTCCTCCATAAACATTCTGTAAGAGAAAACAAGCCTCTGTAACTACCGCTTCACAAGTTAACAAAGGTGGTTCAATCTGTCCAAACTGATTTGTCACCCATTTATGAAACTGCTCTCTCCGGTTGACTAAAGCTACTAATGGCCCTGTATCTAGCAGTACCGCTTGCTTCATTCTGTTAATGGTCTTTTAAGGTACTCCTTGTTTGTCGAGAGATCCCCAGGCCCAGAATCCACGCAGCCAACCAAGTCTCCTGCTGCTTCTAAAGCAGACATTGGCGTGCCATCATGGTGTTTAAACTCCACTGTTAGTGATTTCAATTGCAGAAATTCTATAAAGTCAAGTACTTGCTGCTGTTGTTCCTTTGATAAGGTAAGAACCTTTTGGGCAATAATTTGCTCTAGACCAATTGCTTTCGTCACCAGTCTTTCCTCCAGTCCCATCACTTCAAGTCTAAATTCAACTGCCTCAGTTACACAGAAACCAGCAGAAGGTTAAAAATTTTGAGATGACTAGCTTTTGTCAATAAAACAACGTAAGTGACCAAAAAGCTGATTATTTCGTTCACTAATCCAGGCGATTAACCCAGACTTATGAATAAGACACATAGCAAACCTACTTACATAGATTATATTGTTAAACTTCCTGAGCGATCGCTAGAGGAGTTTTGTCGCTGCGTGTACCGCTTCATGGAAAATGCTCAGTTCATCTATCCTCAACGTCTAGCTGAACAACACCAGAAATTTGCTCGTGTATTAATAGACCGATATTCTTCCAAACCTACATAAATCAGGATTTTAGTACAGAAGTTGGGTCTAACCCGGAACTCCGGGCTAGTGGTAGTTTACACTCAATCTTCATGCCGTAACTGCCATGCTGCACCGCAAGCGGCCCCAGCCCCAGCTAATAATCCAGTACTCATTCCTTGGATAGTTTTTTGGATCGGATCTTGGGTTAGACACTCACTTGTAAGCTTACTGTCTTCCAAGCAGAGGCTGCTTTCTGCCCAAGCAGCAGTACCTCCTAAAATTACACCAGTTATACTACAGCAAACAACTAGCAGCAAAAGACGTTGCGTTTTTCTAACCATAGATAGATGTGTCAAAAATTAGAGATAGTGATTCACTCTCAATTACTTTACACATACTTGCTAGCAAATGTCAGCTGGTTTCAAGATAATTTGCTCCTATCAAAACTTACATAACGATTAAAAAATCTGATTAGAAATCGAATAAAAAATAACCTCTGGGGAAGGGATATCACCAGAAGTTTTTAATAAATACATTGGAATAGGGAACTATTATAAAAATAAATTTATCTTTTTGCCAACACTATTTCTCCTTTTCAAAAACAGATTAAAGTTAATTCTATTTGTAATTAAGGATACAAATTACACTTATCAATCGCATAGCTCATATTTTTACCTTTTTTGAGGTACTAATACAGGCAACTGACGGGCACCTGCTACAGATTTGGCGTGTTCTCCAACAGTCAAAACATTAAACTGACTGGATATAAGTTCCAAACTTTTGTTGACTATTGCCAGTTTTTTATAAGTGGGAAGGCTCATTCCAGGGAAGAATGATAGCTCTGGCACATCCTCTTGACTTACAAAGTCTGTAGGATGGAAGAGCAAAGAAGGCTGTACACGCGTCAGTTTACACAGCCACAGGGCAATTCGCAGGTAGAGTAACGCCACTTCCGAAGAAAATGTACTTAGATACATTATGTAACTAAAGTGAATTGGTACTTTAAAAATTGGCATGGTGGTAACAGGAATTTCTGTGAGTCTATCCTTACCCATCTTCCACTGGTAAGGTTTTAGAGGCTGTAAACCCTCTTTGAAACCACCAAAAAGGGCTTCTCGTTTCTTGCGTTCTTCTTTGCTTAGTTTACAAGTCATTAAATAATATGCTCGCGCGATAGGCCCCAAAAATGTGGGAAAAGTCGAAGCATCATACTCATATCCCCGTCTTGCTAAGACTTTCAATACCGCAGGAGAGAAACTGTATCCAGGTCCCCGGAAGCCAATAGGATGTTGATGAGTGACGCGTTTGATATGTTGTTCAGCTAAGGCCACCTCTTGTTCAATCTCATCCTCTGAATAGAGATGTAGCCAAGGATCGTGGTAAAATGAATGATTGCCTATTTCGTGACCGGCAGTGGCGATCGCTTGTAATGCCTTAGTGTTTTTTTCCAGTGCTGCATCTTGACCGACAATGAAGACTGTGATTGTCAAATCCCATTGCTGAAAAATATCTAAGAAACGAGGGACTGCAATATCCAAGTAAGAGGGAAAAGTCTCCCAACCCGGAGCGCCCTGATTTTTTAGAAAAGACCAAACATTATCCAAGTCTAAAGAAAGACTGGCTATTGGTTTGTTTCCTTGCCGCTTGATATTCATTATTTTTAAGCGTAAATATAATGTTAGATTTGGGTTTTATTGATCAAGTTTTGTACCTCGACTCAGCGCTCCTTTAATCTCGACTTGATCAGCCTTTCGGACAACTTTTTACCCTGATATATAATAATTGCTGGTCATCAATATATCATAACCAAGAAATATTAAACGTATAAGTAAGTTTTAGCAATGCTTTATATATATAAATAATTGATGATTTGGATGCTCTTTTATCATTAATTGCAATAAAAAGCGATGCCTACCGTGGTAAACTACGCCCAAAAAATCCTCTACACATCTAGATATTGATTTGCTGCCTCTGGGTAAAACACATTGCAATTCTCTTTTCGTAATAAGCTGCCTCATTAATAAAAATCGGCCAAACGGTAGATGCTCCCTCATAAATAATTATTTTATTATCAAAGGTTATAAAAATTGGGTCTCCTGGGTTTAAGGCTTGATAATCCTTATCTTGAAGCTCTGGGTGAATCATCCCAAAGATTGTGTCATCCTGTTGTTTTGGATAATCCACAACTGATAAATGGTCATATAGAATCAACGTTTCGTTAGCTGATGGAATTTCCCCCTGGTTAAACCGTTCTAGATAGTCTAGAATCGCATAAACAAGTTCTTCTGTTTGTTGAAATAGCGTCGCTTTTAAGAGTCCTTGGGCAATAGGGCCAACCTCGATCGCAAAGCCTAATTCGCACAGAGAATTTACAAATGGGTTTTCTTCAATTGATTTAAAAGAGCAGCGATAAACCCTAACTAAAGGATTAATCTGGCTCAGATAAGCAGCCAATTTCAAGTTTAAGGGATGACTGTTTACCAAAATAATTGTCAAACCCATATTAGCTGTACTGCTGTGTAAGTCTAAGATAAAATCTGCTTGCTTATCTTTGTTTGATGCTAGAGTCTGCTGGATTGATTTAGCTTGCAATTCTTCGTAACTGCTCAGAGTCGGATCTTGTAAATCTTGCTTGAGAAAACAACGATTTAAATCTTTTTCTACATATCGCCTCCCCGCCGCAAAAGCATTAGGATTTGCTAACAGAGTCACTGTCTCAAAACTTTGTCTAGTAATCAAGTTGGGAAACTGGGAAAATTTCTGGATCAGGTAGGCTCCTGTAAACTCATTGCCATGAGTTCCACCGACAATTGCAACTCGATTAATCTGGTTCACAATTCATCAACTCCAGAATGCAGCTATCGAGGTATTAGTTCTCAATCTACCTTATGAAGCATTCACTTTACCAATGCGATCGCGCCCAGATGGTTGATAAAGATAAGCCATATCAGGCCCATCGGGAATTATCCCGCCCGGATTGAGTGGGAATAAGTTCCCGTAGTAGTCCCGCTTCACACTTTCTACATCGCAGGTGTCAGCTACACCTGGAAGCTGATATAAATCACGTAAATAAGCTCCCAAGTTCTGATAGTCTCGAATTCGCTGCCTATTGCACTTAAACAACCCATAGTAGGCACTATCAAACCGAAATAACGTTGTGAATAAACGGACATCTGCTAGGGTGAGATTATCCCCACACAGATATCGACTAGTTTGTAATGCAATGTCAATTTCATCAAGAGTTGCGAACAGTTCATTACAAGCTTGACTGTATGCTTCTTGGCTTTGGGCAAAGCCGCAGCGATACACACCGTTATTTACGGCGTGATAAATCTTTTCATTCCACCAGTCAATCTTTTCTTTGAGTGTTTCTGGATAAAGATCCAGCGTGGGATTGTTGGCGAACTCGTTAAACTCAGAGTTTAGCATGACGATAATCTCTGAACTCTCATTATTGACGATGGTTTTTGTTTGGTTATCCCATAGTATTGGAACTGTAGAGCGTCCACTGTAACCAGGTTCTGCCAACTGATAAAATTCAGCCAGTGTGCGACAACCTTCTTCTTCCTCGTTGAATATCCAACCGCCTTCAATGGGAGAAGGAGAGACGATACATACTGATATTACCGCTTCGAGTTTTTTGAGCGATCGCACAACTAGGGTTCGGTGCGCCCAAGGACACCCCAGCCCAACATAGAGTTTGTAGCGCCCAGCTGCTGGTGGGTGGAGATTTCCTTCTTCTGTGCCAATGAACTTCCGAAACTGGCTATTAGGACGAATATAAGCTCCCGACTGATTGCTAGGAGCCAGCTTTGACATCATGATCCGCCACATAGTCGTCCAGACAAACTTCCCCAGCCAGATGATCAGCTTGGGAGGTAGTGTCCTGCCCTTTTTCTTGGAAAGATTTTTCTCGTCATTCATTGAAGTTGAGTTGCTCATGGCGACAATCTTGCTTTAAGAGCGATTGACGTTACCACTGTTTCTACTAAGTAGGTTTCGATTTTTACAACCCACTCTGAGCTTTACTACTTTACTTTACTACGCTTTGATTGTACTTTGTATCATGCTCATGGCTAAAATCTCTCAGCTAATTGTCTCAAATTTGCGTAGGCAAAGCCCACTGTACCCCTAAGGGGAAGCAAGCTACGCGTAGCGTTTTGCAGGAAATGTATCACACCTCATAGCGATCGGTTGTGATCCTCTTAATTCTATTAACTATGTATTAAGTGTTGTATTATACTTGTAACTTGCATTTTAGCTAATCATTTTTCTTTTAATACAAAATAACCTAAAAATATTTTAATTGGCGTCCTTCAATAAACCAATCTCCTGTGGGGTAGGCATTTTGCGCGTCCTAGTTGGGCAAATTAAATGTGCGACACTTGAGCATGCAAAACTAGTTACAAATCAAAGGTCAAAAACACAATTTTTTAGTCAATGATGCTCAATGCCAAGCCCTGAAGGATATCCACGTCAAATTTAAAAGCGTGATTCATTATTTCCGAAAAAACACAGTGCAAGGCTTAATTAGATACTCAATGACAGCTAAAATTGACAGCGTAATTACTAATAAAAAATCGGTATTTATCTAATCTTGTTATAAAAAACATCACATCTTAACATTAGAGAAGTCCACAAAGTATAGATATAATTTTAAGAATAAGCTACTGAAACAAAGAACAAAAACATCAAACCTACGTAGGAATAATTGTAAATAAAGTGACTCAATCTCATAACAACCCTAACCTTCTAGAGGAAACGGATTTAGGGACTTTCATCGCTCAGGCTAGTACCACAGATAAATGGGAAGTATTGCCGTATAGTGCCCCGATCCTGCCTATACATGCCGCTTTACTTCGTACTGGTAAAGTATTCTTTTTCTGCGGTTCAGGTAATGATCCCAGTCAATTAAATACTCCCTATGACAGCGTGGTTTGGAATGTGAACGAAGGAACCTTTACCCGTCAAAAGGCTCCATTAGATAGTAATAATCAGCCTATTGATATTTTTTGCGCCGGTCAGTCCTTCCGTCCTGATGGTGGGTTATTAGTGGCGGGTGGAACTTTGCGCTATGACCCATTTTATGGTTCACCCTCTGCTCTGATATTTGATCCTATTGGCGAGAAATGGTTCAAGATACTACCAATGAATAATGGGCGTTGGTATCCTACTTTGGTAACACTAGGTAGCGGTCGGGTCTTTGCAATATCTGGGCCGGATAAAGATGGCAAGCTCAACAGACAACCAGAAATTTATTCATATTTCTTTTCAAATGGTTGGAATGCTTTTCCAATAACTCGTCCCTATCCGGCATACGCAAATCTGTTTCTACTCGATAGTGGAAAGCTTTTTTATTCAGGTGCCCAGATGGGCGGTAACAATGGAGTAGCGCCAACTATACTAACCCTGCCAGAGACATTTACAGAATCAATTACAGAACAAGTGGTGCCAGGGCTGCAAGACCCAGCCTTCGGAAATCAAGCTACTAGTGTGCTTTTACCACCTGCACAAGACCAAAAAGTGATGATTATCGGTGGTGGTAGGGCTGGTACGGCAACAAACAGGGTCAATATTGTAGATTTAAAAGCTACTAACCCAACTTATGTAGCAGCAAAGCCTCTAAACTATGCTCGGATGCATCTGAGTGCAGTTTTGTTGCCCGATCGCACAGTGTTTGTTTGCAATGGTAGCAAAATGGATGAAGACACAAAGCAATCAATGCTACCAGCAGAAATCTACGATCCAGCTACAGATACCTGGACAGTAGTAGCTAAACAAAATGTCCCCCGTGTATATCACTCAGTGGCCTTACTTTTACCAGATGGTAGGGTAGTTACAGCAGGAGGTAACCCTGACCGGAGGATCAATGAACTGCGATTAGAAATTTACAGTCCTGCGTATATGTCGCGATCGCGCCCAATTATTCAGAGCGCTCCTGACGTATTGACCTACGGACAGCAATTTACAATTCAAACACCCCAAGCTGGGAATATTAAATGGGTTAGTCTGATTAAACCAATGGCAACCACTCATTCCTGCGATACAGAACAAAGGTTAGTGGATGTGCGGATTAATTTTAGGAACTCTACTTCTCTCAATGTCACGCTAGCAACCAATCGAAACATAGCAGTACCAGGCTGGTACATGCTTTTTATTAGTGACAACAATGGAACACCTTCAGTAGCAACCTGGACGCGAATATCATAATTTTACTTGTCTACGTTCGATACATTGCTACTTAATAAAAGTCATTAATTCTAGGAGTGGAAATATGAGCTTCAAGCTATCACGTCGGCAGTTTGGCCAGTTGGTACTTGGTGGAACTATAGTGTCTGGGCTTAGTTATCTAAGCAGTAAAACTTTGGCGCAAACACCAAGTTTCAAAATTGTAGGTATAGGTTCTGGCTCTATCATTACTAATGACCAAACTGTTAGTCCAGAGGTAGATACCACTGAATTAAATAGCATTACCGCAAACGTTATACCGACAAATATTAAGCCTGTAGGGCTAGGACTTGTTTTAGAATCTTTTATTTTGCAATCCTTAAATACAGGAAGGGTTCAGCTTCTAAGTCCAGTAGTTACTCAAATACTTGCCGAGCGCGGTACAGCTTTAGTACAGTCTAATGAGACATTGACTAGCTTCGCTGTTTTAAGCGATGGCACAATTGCCCAGATCGGTACAGCTTTAGGAAAGGTAGATGATATATTGAGTAGCCTCGGTTCTTTAACCAATGGCGTAGTTCTCAATCAGGCTCCCAACCAGGCTTCCAATCAGGTTACACCTTTAGTAGAGACTAATGAGACATTGAGTGGCTTTACTTCTTTAAGCGATGGCACACTTGTTGTAGCTGCTACTCCTGTTACCATTGGTAGTAAACAGGCGACACCTACTCGCATTACATTTTTGAGTACGCCTGTAAAAACTTTAATAATCTCAGGACTTAGACAGGATCAACAGCTTGGGAGCTTGCTAGGGACTAATGATGGGCGACTCATCGGTTTAGTAGGTAAAAAGAACGGTACACCACCAATCACATTGGTAGATATTGACGTTCAAACAGGAGAGATCAGTACTATTAGTAGGGTTAGATTCCCCAGCGATGAGCGAGCCAGTAATCTAGCACAGTGCCCAGATGGAAAACTCTATACCTCTTTAGTTGGATTAAATGGTGATACAACTTTGGTGCAACTAGACTCAAATCAAAAAAGCCCGATCCGACTGGCACAATTGAAACTTAATGGTAGAGCATGGAATAATGGCTTACAAAGCTTGGTTTGCTCTGGAGCAGGTCAACTCCTAGCATTTGGAGCGCAGAGGTATGAGACACCAAATGCTGTATATAGCATAGATAAGAATAGTGGAAACATGACTCGGCTACAAGACTTTGACGCTGCCCAAATTACCCTTGCTCGTAGCTAGAAGGGATTGAGTTGATATCTATGGAAATCGTAAATTGTTTGGAAAAAAGTTAAGTATTCTTGTAGGGTGTGTTAACGGAGCGTAATGCTCCAAAAAACTGGAATTGTATATACTTTCGTGGGCTAACACACCCTACATGGATTTCAAAAATCAAATCGGAGTAACATAGCAAAAAAAGCTAGGAGCATCCATCTTTGGAAGAAACATAATTGTTTGATGCCAAAAACTCTGCTGTATGGTTGGTCTAAAAAAGTCAATATGCTAGAAGTGGATGCTTCCAAATGCCAAGCCCTCAAGGTAAGATGAGGGCTTTTTAGCTTTCTTTAAGAAACGCATCAAACGTAAACCTATCTGGTAACGAAGTTTGTGCGCCTGGTTTTGTCGTCGCCAAAGCACCGGCTGCTGCACCCCAAACAACTGCCTGATGTAAAGAAAGTCCTTCAAAAAGTGCTGCAGTCAAGCCGCCATTAAAAGCATCGCCAGCAGCTACTGTGTCAACTGCATGAACTGGAAAAGCGGGTACAAAAAACTTTTCCTCAGCAGTGGCACAAAAAACACCTTTAGCACCCAGTTTAACGATCGCACATTTCACACCTCGTTGTAATAAAACTTCAGCTGCTTTGGCTGCAAGTTCTTCTCCATCCACAGCAAAACCCACTAACTGTGCTGCTTCAACTTCATTTGGTGTAATAATGTCCACTAATGGGTAAAATTCATCTGGCAAATTAGATTGTGCGGGTGCAGGGTCGAGAATTACCGTTATTTTAGTTTTTCTTGCGGCTTTAGCTGCTGCAACCACGGCATTAATCGGAATTTCTAATTGTAAAAGCAATGCTGTTGCTGTTGGTAATAAATGAGACAATCGTTCTACATCTTCTTGATTGATACAACCATTTGCGCCAGGAATTACAATAATTTGATTTTCACCAGCATGATTCACGGCGATGATGGCGACTCCAGAACTAACAGTCTCATCCACGACAATATTCTCAATCTGCACACCAGATGCTTGTAAATTATTAATAAGTTCCCCACCAAAATCGTCTTTACCTACACGCCCCACCATTTGCGTAGGAATTCCCAATTTTGCTAATGCTACCGCTTGATTCGCTCCTTTTCCTCCCGAAACTTTAAAAAATTCTTCTCCTAGCAACGTTTCTCCGGCGACTGGTAAGCGGGGTGCTGTTGCTACCAAATCTATATTTATGCTGCCGAAGACGATAATGCTCATTTTTCTTGATCTTTAAAGTCATTTAGGCTAATACTACAGCAAGCGATCGCAACTTGACTTTTGACTTCCATTTTACGCTACTAGTTATCCCAAGATACTTTGTAATAGCAACCAAATATTTAAGCCAACGATAATAATAGCAACTAACCAGGCTAAAGATTTCAACCATAAGGGATTTACAAACTCACCCATCAAACGGCGATTACTCGTAAACATCACCAATGGAATCACCGCAAATGGTAACTGTAAGCTGAGGATAACTTGACTAAAAACTATGAGTTTGCTTGTACTATTTTCACCAAAAATAATGATTGTAATTAACGCTGGAATAATGGCAAGCAAACGGGTTATTAAACGGCGTAACCAAGACGGAAAGCGAAATTGCAAAAAGCCTTCCATAACAATTTGTCCTGCCAAAGTTGCAGTCAGCGTTGAACTTTGCCCAGAAGCAAGTAAAGCAATGCCAAAAACAGCACTAGCAGCACTCACTCCTAACAATGGTGTAAGTAATTTATAAGCATCTTGAATTTCTGCCACGTTTTGATTACCAGAAAAATGAAATGTTGCAGCAGACACAATTAAAATTGCTGAATTTATAAACAGTGCTAGTGATAAAGCAAAAGTTGAATCTATTGTACCAAACTTAATTGCTTCCCATCTTTTTTTAGTATTAGGTTGCCAATTACGAGTTTGGACAATTGAAGAGTGTAAATATAAGTTGTGAGGCATCACTGTTGCCCCTAAAATGCCGATAGCAATGTAGAGCATTTCTGAATTCTGTAAAATCTCTTTCTTAGGCAGATATCCCAGCAAAATCCCCCCCATATCAGGACGGGAAAACAGAATTTCTGTTGTAAAACAGATGCCTACTGTTGCTACCAGCATTATTACCAAAGTTTCTGTATAGCGAAAGCCTTTATTTTGTAGGAATAACAATACCAGAACATCCAATGCTGTGATGCAAACACCCCACACTAAGGGAATACCAAATAAAAGTTGTAGTGCGATCGCACTTCCTAATAGTTCTGCTAAGTCACAAGCTGCGATCGCAATTTCACACAGCACCCACAAACAAAAGCTTACCCTTGGGCTAAAATAGTCCCGACAAGCCTGTGCTAAATCTCGCCCCGTAGCAACTCCCAAACGTACACATAACGATTGGAGTAATATCGCCATCAGGTTCGACAACAGAATCACTGTTAATAAAGTGTAGCCAAACTTTGACCCTCCAGCGATGTCTGTTGCCCAATTTCCCGGATCAATGTATCCCACTGAAACCAGATACCCTGGCCCTGTATAAGCCATCATCTTACGCCAAAAGCTGCTGCTGGTAGGGATTCTAATACTACGGTGAACTTCTGGTAAGCTAGGTTTGTTTTCTGGGGGAGTCATTTACTTGACCGTTAATTCCTTCTCATATTGTTTTCATAATCTCATAAAATATAGAATAAACATCAATCTTTAGGTGAGTATGGATAAATTACTTTAGTTAGGAATTTTTTGTCTGAGAATATACCCCCTAATCTCCTTACAAACAGCGATTAGAGGGTATCTAAATTTCAGTTTTTCAGTGTGTAAATTCTGAAACTATTAGGTTTTAGTTTTGATTACAAATGTCGATTTTGTTCTGTTAATGGCAAAATCTTCTCAGTCATTTAATTCCATCAATTCTTTTGTCTTCAAAGTAGCCGCTACAGGTTGAGAACATTCTCGAATTTGAGGAGAGATAGAGCAAATCGCATCTGTCGTTGTTTCAAAACAATTTGATAATCCAATTGTTTCTAACAATCCGGTTCGTTCTAATAGTTGTTTGACTTCGGGTTGTAAACCTGTGAGAATTAAACGGCAATTGTGCCGTTTTAAGTCGTGGTAAATATCCTCTAAAGCTACTAACCCAGTTGTGTCCATATTTGGCACAAACCGCAACCGAAGAATTAAATATTTTACTTCCGGTTCATCTCGGAGAAAAGTAGCAAATCTTTCAGCAGCACCAAAAAATACGGGGCCATCTACGCGATAAACGGCAATTTCTTTACCTAATTCCAGAGGAGTACCAGGGGGAAATACTTCGGTTTCAGGTATTTTAACTAAGCTTAAATCGCTCATCCGTTTGATGAATAATGCTCCGGCTGCCATCAATCCTACTTCTACGGCGAGAACTAAATCAAATAAGATTGTCACTAACCAAGTGAGAATCATCACCGCAAAGTCAGAGTAGGTAGCACGCATCAATAAACCAATGGCTTCCCACTCAACCATCCGCAGGCTAACCACCATCAGAATGCCAGCAAGTGCGGCTAAAGGAATCTGTGCTGCTAGGGGTGCTAAAGTTAAAACGATAATGGCTAAGGCAACGCCGTGAATTACTCCAGATAGTCGGGTTTTGCCGCCCGAACGGACATTGACAGCTGTCCGAGCGATCGCACCTGTTGCCGGAATGCCGCCAAAAAATGGGATAATAATATTTGCCAATCCTTGACCAATTAATTCGCGATCGCTATTGTGTTTTTCGCTCACTGTCATCCCATCAGCCACAACCGCCGACAGTAACGATTCAATACTTCCCAGTGCCGCCAAAGCCAAAGCCGGATTAATCAGTTCTCGAATCACACTAAAATCATTCCAGTGGGGAATACCTTGGGGCATCGGTAAAGATTGGGGAATGCTGCCAATTGTCGGTACATCCAGATGAAAATAAGTTGCTATCCCCGTTGCCAACACCAACCCTACCAAAGAACCGGGTATTGTTGTATTAATTTTGGGCCATAAAATATTGACTGCCATCACCACCATTGCCAACCCAACAGCATCCCAATTTAGAGCTTCTATATGAGTTAAACTTTGCCAAAGTCCCGGCAAAAAATGTTCGCTACGTGGTAAATGTAAACCAAAGAAATTATTTAATTGACCACAAAATATAATCACGGCAATACCATTGGTAAAGCCTGCTGTCACTGGATAGGGAATAAACTTTACTAGCTGTCCAAGTTTGGCAACCCCTAAAGCAATTTGGATAATCCCAGCCATCACCCCAGCAATCCAAACTTTCTCAAGTCCGTATTTGGCGACAATTCCCACCAAAACTACAGCCATTGCCCCTGTCGGCCCTGTAATTTGTACTGGAGAACCACCAAAAATTGCCGCGACAATTCCCGCCACAATAGCGGTATAAAGTCCTGCCTTTGGTTCTACCCCACTCGCTACCGCGAAGGCTAAAGCTAAGGGCAATGCCACCACTGCTGCTGTTAATCCTCCCGTGAAATCACCACGCAGTCCACTAAACCAGCGACGTAGACGCATAAGCTGTGGTTCTTCGACGATATCAGATATTGCCATATTTAGTTTTGACTCTTAATACACAATTTTTTGATGCATACATACATGTGATATGATATGCGGGTAAAATCTCCTTTATTATAGACATCTTGCAAAAAAGTCAAAATTATTTCTGATTAACTTCTAGTGTGCAGTCTTGAAGAATCTGCCCACTTGGGTTTTAGATGAAGCTATCTCAGCAGTGGATAAATAATTAGACATAGGCAGCAATCTAGCGATCGCTCGAACAAATTACAGCAGATATAGGAATCCGGTTTGCTTTGGAGAAAATAGCTGTAGGATGTGTTAGCGACAGCGTAACGCATCAAACTCTTGCTCATAGTGCGTTACGAACTCCGTTCTAACACACTCTACTAGCGTGTCAAGGCTAAAATAATGCAATAGATTTCCTCTAATATCTCTGTGTTGCGCCAGTTGCTACAAGTCGGGGAACCCGCAAGGGCGCACTGGCAACTCTTTGCCTCTGCGGTTCGTTAATGCACAAAATTAGTCTAGACACGCCACTACAATACCTAATTTCGTTCAAAAATCAAATAGTAATCCTATAGAACTATAATTGCGATCGCGTAGCGTACCGTAGGTAATTGCCCATCTTTAGACTCAAGACTTAAAACTTTTTTCCGTGGTAATATCAGTTGCACGAAACCGCAAAAAGCCGTGGCTACTGTATTAAAATCTCATCGGGCATCAAAAAGGCGTAAACACTCAACGCATCCTCTACAACGATTGCTAGAGTATGGACACCAGTATCGTAAACAAATTTGGCTGGCGACTACTTATTCTACCCTCAATAAATTTTTCGACTTAGCACCACCCGGCTTAATTGGCGTCGCAGTGGATGTGGTAGTCAAGCAACAGGATTCTATAATTGCCCAGTTAGGGGTACGCGATGTCTTTCAACAATTTTTGATTATTTCCTTCCTCACCGTCATCATTTGGATACTAGAATCTGTTTTTGAGTACGCCTACGCTCGACTTTGGCGGAATTTGGCTCAAAATATTCAGCATGACTTGCGTTTGGATGCATACAAACATTTGCAAGAGTTGGAATTGGCTTATTTTGAAGAACGCAGCACTGGCGGTTTAATGTCTATCTTGAGTGATGATATTAACCAATTAGAGCGGTTTTTGGATGGAGGAGCGAATGATATTATCCAAGTTTCCGCAACTGTTCTAATTATTGGCGGTGCTTTTTTCATTTTGGCTCCAAGTGTAGCGTGGATGGCTTTGTCACCGATGCCATTTATCCTCTGGGGTTCCTTTGCTTATCAACGACTCCTAGCACCTCGCTACGCCGATGTGCGCGAAAAAGTAGGTTTCCTCAATTCGCGTTTGTCAAACAATATTAGCGGAATTACTACTATTAAAAGTTTCACCGCCGAAGCTTATGAAGCTTATCGTCTGGAATTAGATAGTGAAGCTTATCGCCGGAGTAACTCTAAAGCAATTACTCTTTCTGCTGCTTTTGTCCCGTTAATTCGGATGCTGATTTTAGTCGGTTTCACAGCATTGCTTTTATATGGCGGGATGGCAGCAGTTTCTGGAAAAATGTCTGTAGGTACTTACAGCGTATTAGTATTTTTAATCCAGCGATTGCTGTGGCCTTTAACTAGATTAGGCGAAACATTTGACCAATATCAACGAGCAATGGCTTCTACTAATCGAGTCATGAATTTGTTGGATACTCCCATCGCTATTCATACAGGTGATGTATCGTTACCTGTGAATGAGGTGCGCGGTGAAGTGCAATTTAAAAATGTTTATTTTGCCTATAAAGATAGATTTCCAGTTATTAAAAATCTGTCTTTAGATATTCCGGCGGGGAAAACCATTGCAATTGTCGGTTCAACTGGTTCTGGTAAAAGCACTTTAGTCAAACTTTTGTTGCGGTTATACGAAGTGCAAACGGGAAGCATTACTCTCGATGGCATTGATTTGCAAAGTTTGAATTTACAAGATTTACGGCGCTGTATTGGTTTAGTGAGTCAAGATGTCTTTCTATTTCATGGCACTGTAGCAGAGAATATTGCTTATGGTAGCTTTGAGAATACAGAGCAAGAAATTATCACGGCGGCGAAGATAGCCGAGGCGCACGAATTTATTATTGATCTGCCCCAAGGTTATGAGACAATTGTCGGGGAAAGAGGACAAAAGTTATCGGGTGGACAAAGACAACGAATTGCGATCGCTCGTGCAGTCTTAAAGAATCCGCCCATTCTGATTTTAGATGAAGCGACCTCAGCAGTGGATAATGAGACAGAAGCGGCTATCCAGCGATCGCTCGAACGGATTACAGTAGATAGAACGACAATTGCGATCGCTCATCGTCTTTCCACTATCCGCAATGCCGATTGCATTTATGTCATGGAACATGGAAAATTAGTAGAGTCGGGAACCCATGAGCAACTGCTAGAGAAAGACGGTATTTATTCCGGTCTCTGGCGTGTACAGTCAGGTTTGAGATAAGTTTTGTGTCTTCATTACGAATTATTTATGTTTTTTGGTAATAGTCAACCAGAATCAGGTGATACTAAGTGGCGTCGCCAGTTGGATAAATTTGTGAAAGCAAATCAGCAGGAATTGGCGGCGCTGTTTTGGGGATTGTGGTTAGCAAATGGTGACAGTCAAGGTACTGTTGGTATTGATTTGCAACCAACGCCGCATTTTGTTTATTGTCCGAAAGAGCAGATAGAGAATTTAAATATTAGAGTTGAAAATCGGCTGCAAGAAATTTTGGGAATTGTTGAGAATCACAAGCCGGAAGTGGAGGTTGTGATGATTGGGATTGGTAAGGGGGAAATTAAGTTAATTCAGTTTGCACCGGAACCAGCGCCACCGATTTGTTTTGAAGAAGTTGGGAAGGATGTGGATGGGTTGTTGGATGTGCTGGAAGAGAGGATGAGGGAGGAGATTGTTTTTTAACGCAGAGGAACGTAAAGGGAAGCGCAGAGGAGCGCAAAGGAAGATAAGAAGTCTGCGCTTGTTGTTTAGTTGATTGCTTTGTGGAAATCTGGGTAAGTTAGATTTTGGGCACAATGCCAGATAAGTCAGTCTGAAATCTAATATTGGTATTACTTACGCACTTGGCCGCTAAATCCGGCTGCTTTAAACTGCTTCAGCTTTAACGGAGTAGGCTGATTCGCAGGTACAGAAATTCTCAATTCAAAATCGCTAATACCTGGTGGAACCTCAGCAATAGAACCTAAGCGAGTGCGGTTTTGCATTACCGAGTCATTGTTGGCATCATAAATGCGTCCAAAAATATCTGCGTCGTAGACTGTTTTATAAGTGCCATTTTCTGCTTTGCCAAAGACAAGAAAACAATTAGCAGCCGCGCTACCACTACTGATAACAGCCCCTTGTGCAAGTTCTGGTGGACAATCTTTATAGGAAACATCAAACAATCTAATCTGTGTCAGTGCTATAGCAGGGGGAATGCTCACCCACGATAGAAAGGTGATGAGACAGGAAATGAAAACGACCGTGAGTGAGCGCAAGCGCATAAAAGACTCCGTGACTTAATCTAACAATATGTAACTTATAATCTCAGCTTACCTGAATTTCACTACAAGGAATTGAAGACTTTAATTTAATGTTTGTAATAATTAGGGAAATACCCCTCAATTGCTATTAACTTATGACTCCAGATGAGATTGAAGCATCTATGCTCGCAGCCTTTAATGATTGTGATGCAGCAAGCTGTCCTCTCACTGACACGCAGAAACAGATATTACTGCAAGTCGTGGAGCAAATTCAGGGAAATTCTACCTCTAGAGCATCAGCTATTGCTAATCCCTTAGACGAACTTACCCCAGAGGAGTTAGAAGCATTTTTACAATTTGTTAAGGATGAAGAACAACGCAACCGCACTTGGAAAGTGCAATTACTCAACGACTGGCTATTGCAAAATGACTCTGGAACAGTACAATTTATTCGGCAACGCTATGGTTTACAGTGGCTCAATCGTGTAGAGTCATATCATTTTGATAAGTATTCTTATTTTGAGGATGCACTAAAGCTAAGAATAGGCGATCGCATTGAAGTTTCCAATGCACTATGGGAATGGGTGCAAGAAGATGGGCCTTGTAAGCGCGAATGGTTTCCCTGTATGGTGATCAAGGTCGAGGAAATTAGCAACGGTGATGATACCTCTACTAACTGTGTCGTCCGCTTCTTCAACGGCTCTGAGTATGAAATTCAAGGCATTTACGAATGGAATCGCTATAACTGGCGCTGGCCGCAGAAATAGTGAGGAGTTAGGAGTTAGGAGTCTTTGAACTCCATTAATGAGCCGAATGGCACGCTTATAAAGTGCAAAGGTTTATGTTACCTTGTTCCCAGCCGAACGTATTCTAAGAGGTTCCACTTCTCGTCAAGCCACTAAAGGCAAAGCAGGAGGCAATACGGTTCAGTTAAAGCTAAAACTCTGTTATCCAAGTCAATTTTTTAACGAACCGCCAAGGCGCAGAGGACGCAGAGAGAAGAAAGAGAAGGAAAAAATTACTTAACTAGTTTTGCAAGGATGAGATGTAATGAAAATGTTTAATGAACTTCGACCAATTTTATTGCTTAAACAACGCCCACGCCAAAAACCTCTCAGTATAATATAACGCTAATTGATTGCTCACACCATTGAAAACGGCATCAAAAGCGTGTTCTGCCCAAGGAATTTCTAGAAAAACCGCAGTATTACCAGAATTATGTAAACGTTCATACATTTGTCTACCAAATCGTGCTTCTACTAAATGATCGCGACTGCCGTAAATTAATAAAGTTGGTGGTAAAGGGTGCGTCAGATAATTTATCGGTGAAGCAATTTCATATTGATTAGGTAACTCTTCTAAAGAACCACCGAGAAATGCTTTTAAAACAGCGCGGGTGTTAATAGGATCGGGATTTGGTGGTGTTTTGTATCCCTCCGTTAAATTAACAGGCCCGTAATAGCTCACCACACCACGAATGGGTGGTGCATCTGGTTGATAAGCCGCTAACATTGCTAAGTGCGCTCCCGCAGAACGCCCTAAAAGTACCATCCGTTCTGGATCAGCTTCATATTCTGCTGCATGTTTGCGAATAAAATTTAGGGCTGTACGCACATCATCTAACTGAACTGGAAACCGATATTTAGGTGCATGTCGATAAGCGATCGCAAATACCGTATATCCCTGATGAGCGATATACTGATTAAACTCGGAATTGGCGTGAGGGTTGCCATATTGCCAAGCTCCACCATAAATTACTACTACTGCTGGATATTTCCCTACCTCTGAGGGTTGGTAAACTTCCATTTTTAAAGGCACTCCCGCAGGAGAAGCAAAGACAATATCTTTTTGATGACGCGTTTTAGCTAGTGCAATACCCCGGAAGGAATTAACTAAATCAAAGGGATGCCTTTGCATCTTTACCGTTACTTGGGCTGGAATTTGCTCTAGATAATTTGCTCCCAACCCTTGCTTCATCGCTTTAGCCATCTGCATTTGAGTTTGTGGGATATTCACTAGCACCCATGCACAAATTAGCAATCCTATTAAGCTGAAAATACAAGCTAAACGTTGTAATTTACGGCGACGGATGTAGAAGAAAGCAAGTGATAAAGAGAAAAAATTTAATAACAATAACCAAGGACTGACTTCTGGCGCTCCTACTGCTAGGGTGAGTAAAAACATATTTGGAGCCGGAAGAAGAATCCAAGAACTGAGAAATAGGCTTGCAAAACTGAGTAATAATACAAGCCATGAGAAAACTATTTTGGGTTTAAGAAACATATATGAATTGACCTAATACATAAATAAATCCCTCATCATCACTCAAACTAAATTGAGAAAAACTTATATATTCCCAACTCAAAGCACTCAGCTATCCACGTCTAATCGGTAAAATACGTACCCTAGATTGAGCTTGGTCAACAGTGATCAATGCTAGGACTTACGCACACTCTACGAATTCTCGGCGCTCTTGGCGTCTTGGCGGTTCGAGAAATTAAGCTTTTTAGCAATTTTTGCGTAAGTCCTAAATGCGCCTGACTCCAGTAAGGACTGAAACTGGTTCAGGGCTGAAATGACTAACTGTTCGATCCTGTTCGGTAAAATATCCTGGGTGCGAACCTGAATGACACTTGGAGTATCAGCACCTGTTGCAGCTAGCAGGGAGCCGAAATCTAAATCATGGGTAAATACGATATAACCATTAGTTCTTGCCCACTCCATAATTACCGAATCTTTCTCACGAGGGTCGCCAACACAAGACCAGTGCATAGAGGAGATATTGTACTTCTCAAAAACCCCAACCCAATCAGGGGAAAGATTCATATCAATCAAAATTTTCATGCACTTTGGAGCGGGACTTCAATCTCTTCAACTCGCCATGCAGCATAGGCAAGCGCTTCATAAATATCGGCTTCTTCGAGGTAAGGATATGCCTTGAGGATGTCGCTATTACTGTGTCCAGATGCCATTAAGCCGACAAGAGTACCAACGGTAACACGCATTCCACGGATGCAGGGTTTGCCTCCCATCACTTGTGGATTGCGGGTAATTCTGGTGAGATTTTGCATGGCTGTTAAAGAGCGGGAACTATTTTATTGGATTGAGAAACCAAAAATGACTGCTTCAATCAAATTCATTATCGAACTTTCTCCACCTTCCAGGCTGACTGACTGCCAATCGAATTTGACCTGACAAGCTCAGGATAATTATTTATCCATCAACCTAAACCTAAGTGGTTTTGCAACGCTTCGCGCATCACTTCTACAGGCACTATTTCCTGCTGCAACCAAATTTTTAATGCTGCTACTCCTTGTTGAACTAGCATTTCTAATCCATCGATCGCAATTGCACCTTGTTTTTGAGCCTGCTTTAGAAATTGCGTCGGTTTCGGAATATATATTAAATCGTAAGCGATCGCACCCTTTGGTAAATTCGTTATTTCCTCTACACTCAAAGGCGACTCATTAACCTTGGGATACATACCTATAGGGGTTGTGTTTACCAGCAGATTAGCTTGGGGAATTAGCTTTGGCAATTCTTCCCATTGATGAACTTGTAGATTTTCACTTATGGGTGAATTATTCCAACTGTTGCCAAATTCCTGTAATCTCTGCACATTACGCCCGACAACATGAATTTTCGCCAAACCTAGTTGGTGACAACCTACTACAACTGCTCTCGCTGCGCCACCATTGCCTAAAATCACTGCTACCTTTTGACTCCAATCTTGCTGATACGTTGTCTGCAAAGGAGCGATAAATCCTTCTATATCTGTGTTTGTCCCCACCCATTGATTATTTTGGCGACTAACAGTATTCACTGCGCCTATAGCTTGAGCAACAGGGGTAATTTCTGACAGCAAAGGCATAATTGCCTGTTTATGAGGTATTGTCACATTAAAACCGACAATACCAATAGCTGCGAAACCTGCGATCGCTATTTCTAAATTCTCTGGTGCTATAGGAAAGGGAAGATAAACATAATCTAATCCTAAATGAGCGATCGCAGCATTATGCATTGCTGGCGAGAGCGAATGCTCCACCGGATGTCCAATTACCCCTAATAGCTTAGTTTTGCCTGTAATTAATCTTTCTTTAGTCATTAGTTATTAGTTATTAGTCATTAGTGATTTCCCCCCAGTTTCCCCTGCTCCCCCACTCCTTGGACTAGCCTACAATTATTAAAAGCTACTTAACAATTCTTTGAATCATGCAGGCAACTACAGCCCCCTCTACAACCCCAATTCCTGGTAAATATTGGCAGTGGCGCGGGCACAACGTTTACTACGTGCGTGTGGGAGAGAAGCAAGCGCAACGTCCGCCCTTGCTTTTGGTACATGGATTTGGTGCTTCCACAGACCACTGGCGCAAGAATATCACAGGATTGTGTCAAGATTTTGAAGTATTTGCGATCGACCTTTTAGGATTTGGGCGATCGGCAAAACCGAAATTGCAGTATAGTGCCGACTTATGGCGCGACCAACTCCATGATTTTATCAGTGAAGTAATTGGTCAAAAAGCAGTATTAGCAGGTAATTCCCTTGGTGGCTATGCTTGCTTGTGTGTCGCAGCACAACGTCCCGACAGTGCGGCTGGTTTAGTTTTGCTCAATAGTGCAGGGCCTTTTAGCGAAAACCAGGCGACATCTGAGCCGGAAGCTTTACAATCAGAAATTCAGCCTCCCAAACAACCCGCTACTTTGCAGAAACTTCTTGGTGACGGCACTAAGTGGATTTTTCAACAACCTTTAGCCCAGTTTTTGTTATTTCAATACGTGCGCCAAGGTTGGGTAATTCGCCAAACTCTAGAAAAAGTTTATCTTGACAAAAGTGCCATTACAGATCAGTTAGTAGAAGAAATTGCTCGCCCTGCTTACGATCCTGGTGCAATGGAAGTATTTGTGTCAGTCTTTAGCACTCCTCAAGGGGAAAAAGTTGATCTGCTACTAAAGCAATTAACTTGTCCATTACTGATGTTGTGGGGAGAAGCTGACCCTTGGATGAATGCTAGAGAACGTTCCCAGAAGTTTCGTCAATATTATCCTGAACTTAGAGAACATTTCCTAACAGCCGGTCATTGTCCCCATGATGAAATACCCGATAAAGTAAACCAACTTTTAGGCGATTGGGTTTTGTCTATTACTAAGTGACTACATCTTTGGTAAGGGTGCAGCAATGCTGTGCCCTTACAAAATGGTCTATTTGCGTAGTTTACCGCCGTAGGCATCGCCGGATAATTAAGAAAAGCCTGAAACAACGTATTTTTATAACAATCCCTGTAATTCGGCGAATTTTCGCAAACGTGGTAAACACTGGCGCTGATAAAAACTGCTTAATGTCGGAATTGACAGCCCAAATTCTTCAGATAATTCTTTCCAGCTAACTTCTGGGGGTAAGCGTTTGAGAATTAATACCTGACAATTCACATCTGGACGCCCTTTAATGTAAGTACCGCACAGTTCTCCTTCAGAATCTGTCTTAGCCCATATCTCCAAGTCTTCCAGAATGGGAGGTAGTTGGGGGGTAGCAGGGAGGTTATCTACAGGATCAATGGTTTCACTTGTTCCACCCGATGTTGACTGACGAACCCAAAGAGGGATTGTTATGGCTTGTTCCCGGTTCTGGTTAATGTAAAAGTCTTGTAGTCTCCGTTTTAAGTAAGCATTTAGCCAGGTGATAACACTCCCATAGGTGGGGTCATAGGTTTGACCTGTCAAACCTTCACAAACATTACGGCAAAAATACAACCAAGTTTGTTGTAGTGCATCTTGATAATAAGGGGTACTTTCTCTCCAGAGTCTACTTGCACTCAAGCGAATAATTTGCGTGAGCAGCTTTTGACGCTGAGGACTTCCAGATGGGTGTTCACAGGCTTCGCTAACCAAGTAGCGTAGCTGTTCATCGAATTGAACCATGAGAATCTTGGCGAAGAAAGCAAGAATATCTTAGTATTGCGTATAACAACAGTCTAAAGAATTTTCGTCAAGATTTATTCATTGGGAATGGGGCATGGGGCATTGGGCATTGGTCAATAATCATAGTTCTTCTTCCCCTGTTCCCTCATTCCCCGTTCCCTACTCCTCTCAATCTAATCCAAACCAGGACTGGACATTTTCCAACCAGGTGTATGTGAGGTCTCCAACACTCAGCTTCATTTTTTTGCGAATATCTTGGATATTCCCGTTGGTTAACCTAGCTAGAGTCTGCGCTTCTTCTTCAAAACGCTTGGGCAAAGACTGTTTGTACTTCTTACCTGCTTCACACTTCAGTTCCCCTTCAAATGGATATTGCAAAACATAACGCCCTTGGAATAATTCCCGGTTGGCAGTTGATAGGAACATCAAGTCTTCAGGGAATGTGTCGCGGGTGTAGCGGACATGCAGACGGGAGATGAAGACGTTACTGTTAAAAGGGGGAGGAACAAACCTGCGGATTGGTGTAACCTTAGTTTGCTTAGTTAGAGAATTATCATTTAGCCAAAATACGCCTGCTTCCGTGAGTTCCTCTTGGGTAAGGGGATCGGCAGAACAAGGATCGCAACTACCCATGTCCCAAGCATATTCCAAAAAGCCGACTCTCTTGCCTTCTTTGGTGTAAGCGGTTTGGAACAGGGATTTGTAGAATTCACCAAATTCATTTTTGATAAACACGGGAAGATTGACGTTGGAGGGGATTTTCACCGTCCGATAGTTAGTGATTTGTGCCTCTCCTTGAGGTGAGAGGATATAGACAATTAAATCCTGCTCTGTCGTAGCATTAATCATGCCTAAACGAATTGGCAGCATGAACTTGGGTGATTGATAAGAAATTTGTAGCGGACGCAGGAGTTGGTAGCCTGATTCCTCGAATTTATCCAAGTTGACTTTAGCAACAAAGAATTTCATTGAGGAACGGATATAGGGCTGAAGTAATTGTTTTGCTCCTTGAGGGATTTTGTAGCCATTTTGTGTCAGCCAAGTTTCCAGTCCCCCAGATTCTTTTGCACTGAGGATCACGATGTCGTATTCGCCCACATTGAAACGCGCTTCTACCGTCACACCCAAACTGCGATCGCTTATCTGAGGTGCCGCCTTATTTATTGCTGCTGTTTGTACATTTAAAGATAGGCCTCTATTAAATAGTGGTAGCGGGGCACAAGGATCTGGGTCAAAATATTCTACCAATCGCGGTGCACTAAAAGCATCTAGGCGCTCGATAATGCTGGGTAGGGCAACGCGAACTTGGTCTTTTTGCAGCACCGTTGGTACTGGTACTACGATCGCAAAATCTTTGACTTCCCCTTGATAGTCATTTGCCATTGTTAGGACGGTGCGATCGCCATTCCGTGCTATCACTACTTGAGAAGCTTTGTTATACAGCTTCGTATCAGCTTTGGCTACATAAAATCCACAAAATGCCCAAGCTGCGGGTGCAAAACAAAATACTGCGACAATTGTCAACAGTAATGGCGTTAAAAAGCGAAAAATCTTCATTTTTTATACCTCTATATTTTTAATCTTGAGGTCGATGATGTCTGTAGAGACGTTGCAATGCAACGTCTCTACACTTGTTTTTCTCTCTTGCCAAGAAAATTGAGGGGCTAACCAGAGAATATCTAGCAGAATGCTCAATGGGGCAAGGATAAATAGTGCCCAGAAGACTGCGGTAGGAATAAAGAAATAATTCCGCAGGATGAAAGTTAATCCAGCGATGCAAGCTGCCCAAACTACCCGCCCAATTCTTGAATTGGGAATCGATCGCGGATCTGTAATCATAAATAAAGCGAACAACAATAACGAGCCGCTCATCAACCGATGCCAGTAAACATCCCAAGTCCAACCCAGCCAGAGATTGCGAATTGCTTCTAGTAAGGAATAGCTACCTAAAAAAGCGGCTGTGGTGTCCCAGCGACCAATGCGCTGCAAAACCATGCCGCCAGTCCCAGCAAATAACAGCGCATACCACCACTCCTCACCCCACTGTCCCGGCGAAACCCAAGCATCGGAGGTGAGAACTAAGGCGGAAATGATGCCAAAATTAGCAGGGTTGAAGAAATGCTTATCACCGAATTTGAAGAGAAATTTACTAGCGATCGCAGTTATTGCAGCTATTACCATTGTCGTCCAGTGGTCAGCCCGCAACAGTAAACTGAGTCCCAATGAGGTAATTAAAGCACTGCGAAGATTTGTAATTTGTCCTAACCTGCCTGGGGCGTCTATGTTATTAGCCAATGACCAATGACTAATGACAAATGACAATATCGATTGGGTTAATAGACAAGTAGCAATCAATACCCCAATCAAGTCTGGTCGCAATGTCCAGTCTCGTGTACTGATTCCCACGACTAGGAACAAGCCCAGAAATGAAATTTGATAATCTCGTATATCTTTGAACAACATTAACTTTTCATGCAGTGTTTATTCATAGATTTTTCCTGAATTTAGACGAGTACCAGGTCAAAAAGTATTGCTCTTAGAGATTTTTTACAAAATATGATTTTGGGTAGTGATTGCCATACCCAAGCGATCATGATGGTTGAAACTATAAGGAGAGCTTATATCTGGAACTCTCTGTTTGTACAGTAAGTTCTAGATATAAGCGATTTAAGCTATGGTTCCCATGTTTAACAGTTATCAACATTAAGTAATCAGTGTTTTTATGCAAGATTACGCAAAAAAGAAAAAACTTTATGCAACTAGCTCCCCTGTTCCCAATTTTCTACCGCATTCTCCAGCCGAGTTTTCCCAACTGCCTTTGGGCCGGAAATCCCAATACAAAAGCGATCGCCCTCACATTCGATGATGGGCCGCATCCTCAATACACACCGGAAGTATTGGCAGTGTTAGATCGTTACAAGATTACAGCAAGTTTTTTTTGGTTGGGTGTTTGTGTCAACCGTTCACCAGCCATTGCCAAAGCCGTTAGCGATCGCGGACACTGGATCGGATTGCATGGCTACGATCATCGCTCTTTTGCCATGCTTTCCCCAAATGATCTGAAGGACAGTTTAGAAAAAACCCAAGTTGCCATCTACAATGCCTGCAACCTGCAACCTCAACAAGTGCGAGATGTCCGCCCCCCCAATGGTTTATTTACGCCTGCTACTTTAAAACTATTCTCTCAGTGTAATTACCGTCCGGTTATGTGGAGTGTTGTACCAGAAGATTGGGTGCGACCAGGTGTAACCACTGTAGTAGAGCGAATTATGCAGCAGGTTAAAAATGGTTCGCTGATTGTTTTACATGATGGTGCTTGCGGTGGACAAGATGTTGCTGCCACAATTCAAATTCTCATTCCGCAACTACTACAACAAGGCTATGAGTTTGTGACTGTTAATACTCTATGGCAGCAAGCTAAAACTAACCATTGATTGTTACACATTTAAGCATAGATAAAGTTAATAATTGGCTCTAAATCAGGCTTTCTCATAAATTATGCCAGAGCAGTTTCCTCTCATTGAGGTTCCCCTAGATGCCCCAGAGGCTGATGAGGATTTGGGAACAAAAGAAAAGTTTTGGTTTCGTCATCAGGATCTAGGTCGTTGTCTATTTAAGAAAGCTAGACCAAACACAGGAGAAGATTGGGCAGAGAAGATTGCAGCCGAGTTATGCGAATTGCTTGGGCTACCTCATGCTGATTATGAACTGGCGGTATACAATGACGACAATGGCATCATTTCACCGTCATTTTTACCATCTCAAAAAGGTGGAATCCTGACCCTTGGTAATGAAATTCTGGCTCGGATAGTATCTAATTATCCACAAGATTCTAAAGACCTGTCTCGGTAGGAACGAGCCTGATTCTAAAAGAAAAAACAGACTAACAACAAAAGACGCTGGCTTTTCTGTCCAAGCGTATATAGAAAAATGTAATTCTGCGTTGTATGCTAGAGTTGGTGATAAAAAAACTCTCAAGACTTTTAATGCATTTTGTGAAGCGCAACAACGGTATCCAGATGCAGCCAGGGTATGGTTAAATAATCTAGCAAGTGTGTCAAGCAATGATACGTTAGAGCTTTTTGAGTGTATTCCATCTAATCGCATATCGCAAACAGCAATTGAATTTGCACAAAAGATATTGGAGTTAAATCAAACTAAGCTGCTGGACACCCTACTATGAAAACACTTTTTTTAGCTTGGCAAGATCCTAAAAGTCGCGCTTGGCTTCCCATTGGTCGCTTAACATTTGACGGAAAAAAATATCAGTTTGTATATACGCAAGGTGCTATTAAAGCTCAAACTGAACATAATTTTCAGCTATTATATTCCTTTCCAGACTTGAACAAAGAATACGTATCATTTGAACTATTCCCCTTGTTTTCTAATCGATTAATGCGACGTTCTCGCCCTGACTACAAAGATTATATTGAATCGCTAAATATTCCAGAAGGAGAAGACGATCCAATTAGCGTTCTTTCTCGGAGTGGTGGACGCAAGGTAACAGATTATTTTGAAGTTTTCCCCTGTCCAGAACCAGATGAGAATGGTTTATACCATATCCATTTTTTTGCACATGGACTGCGACACCTTCCTGCTTGTGCAACTGAACGGATTAATCAATTACAAACGGGTGAACTCTTATATTTCCCGGTATATTGTGGATGATGTTTTTAAACTCAAGAACAAAAATTCAGAACTTCTAAAAGTAAAAGTTGAGCGCGTGAACCCAGTACCCACAACACTTCAACTACGTTTATTGTGCAATATGACCGCAGAATGGCATGAGGATTTTCGTCCATTTTCTAGTCGGGAGTATCAGTCTTTGGTGGCTGATATCCCAATGGCTTATGCTAGTTCTTAAAGTTGATGAGAGGCTAGAAAAGCTTGAACTTCAGCATCTGTTGGTTGAGAAGCGATCGCACCTGGTTTAATAGTAGTTAGCGCCCCAACAGCACTGGCATAAGTAACGATACGTTTTGCGGTTTCTGCATCCCTTAAGCTGTGGATGCCATGCTGACTCAACTGGTGGATGAATCCTGCTAAAAAGCTATCGCCTGCGCCAGTTGTATCAACTACAGGGATGGAAAACGAGGGTAATTTGCCTTCGTTCTCACCCAGACAGTAGGCGCAACCGTTTTCGCCATCTGTTACTAGTACCCCTTCAATTGAAGCTAGACGGTAAGTGATAGCTCCGGGATCTGCGGTTTCAAATAACCATTCAGCTTCTTCTTTAGAGAGTTTTAGGAAATCGACTCGCTTAAATAATTCTGGAATTTTTTGATGAGCGATGTTTGGCTCGTCCCAAAATACAGGACGCCAGTTCACATCCAGCACAATCTTCAGGTCGTAATGTTCTGCTAACTCTAGGGCGCGGTGAATTGCCACCTCACTTTCAGGATAGGCTAATTCCAAAGTACCCAAAACCAGAAAATCTGCGTCTTCAAACAGCGAACTTGGCAATTGTTTAGCTTGCAGGCGAGTATCGGCAAACTCTGCGGTGTCATACTGACCAAATCCGGCGAAGGTGCGATCGCCTGCGAGATCCCGTGTAACATAAACTTGCCGCGTTGGTGCTGTAGGATGGCGTTGTACCCCCGTCGTCTCTACACCTATATCTTGTAATAGCTTGACCAGTGCATTCCCTGGTTCATCTTCACCAACGGCTCCGATAAATCCTGCTGGCGTCCCTAACTTGACTAAAGCACAGGCTACGTTAGCTGGTGCTCCTCCGGGATACGGAGTCCAGGATTTTACTTCTTCCAGCTTTAGCCCTAATTGATCGGCTAAACAATCAAACAAAACTTCACCGAGACACAAAACACGGGGATTGCTCATTTTATTTTAGATTTTAGATTTCGATTTTGGATTAGTAATTTACAGTATAAAATCTACAACAATTTTCGCTAATCTGTCGCCAGCCCTTCATAGAATTAAATGGCAATTTTTACTACTCCATAACATCTATATGCTTATAAATATCGCTTAAATCTCATAAGTGTTAACACCAGGAAGCTATAATTTTATTAGTATAATAAGTTACTTATTTAATGATATGATTTATATTTTTGCTAATTTTAAATCCAAAGAAAATATTGACAATTGGATTACTGCTAAAACTTGAAACCCCTCCCAACAAAAGAATCTTCTAGAATTAGAAAGAGTGATTAAGTACATATACCAAGGGAGGATAGAAATAGTCATGGCTGGTGGCAAGTCTGAGACCCCCGTTAGTCTGTCAGACAGAGAACTGCAAATTATCGACTTAGTAGCTGCTGGCTTAACTAACCAAGAGATTGCAGGAAAACTGGAGATTAGCAAGCGTACAGTTGATAACCATATCAGTAATATTCTTACCAAGACCGAGACAGAAAATCGAGTAGCTCTTGTTCGCTGGGCTTTACAGTGGGGCAAAGTCTGTTTGAATGATGTCAATTGCTGTACTCTTCCTAAGCAGATCGAATAAACGATTTATTTAGTAGCAAGGTAATTGCTTTGGTCTGGTATAATGACAAACCAATCTTAAGGTTTACTGATTATTTCCCTCTTCACGCCTAAGTTTTCAGTGTGAACACTCTACCAAAAGTTCCGAGTCCTTCACTCAGCCGGAGTTTATGTTAGTGGAGCCAGCTGACCGTCGGACTCGGAAACTATAAAAGATCAGAATTTCTTATTAAGCAGGGTAGAAATGGGGAATGGGGAGATGAGGGAGCAGGGGAGATGAGGGAGCAGGGGAGATGAGGGAGCAGGGGAGATGAGGGAGCAGGGGAGATGAGGGAGCAGGGGAGATGAGGGAGCAGGGGAAGAAGAATTATTAATCCCCAATGCCCCATGCCCAAACTCAAAAATCATCCACAAAAATTAGCAACAATTCAGTGGTGCAAGCGTTACATTTGAAAGAAATCTATGTTGCCCCATCGGCTTTGGGAGCAGTGTTCCAATGAATACTTCCGCTTCTTTTGAGGGTAGCTCGTCTCCCTTTAAATTTTTGAACTTTGATTTTACGACACCTGTATCTGAGAAAATTCCGAGTCTTGAAGACCGATTTTCAGAGTTTGTGCAACCCACACAAGATGCCGACTTACTCAGACAGCTATCGTTTATTCCAGGTTTGAAAGAAATTTTGATGATACGGCAAGTTCACGCCTTAGAACACGCTACTGTTTGGGTTCTTAGCGAATCAAAAAGTGCCTATCCTGCCCAAGGTGAACCTACTAACGTTCAACTAGATAACGAACTATTAAGCGGTTTGTCTACTGAGCAGGGATTCTATCTCTATGGTGAGGTGAATATTAGTGATTTGCGGCGTGCGGTCATACTTGCTCGACATCGCCTCACCAGTGGAGAATGGGATTTGGCTGTACATCCCCGTTGCGGGACAAATTTATCAGTAGCAATGCTTTTGACAGCTGGACTAGCTGTAGGTGTGCATCTATTACTACCATTTCGACCAATCGAGCAACTTATTGGTTTGGGTTTAGCAGCAACGACAGCCGCCGAACTCGCACCTGATTTAGGTTCTATGGCACAGCGTTACCTAACAACAGCCATTCCTTTTAACCTAACAATTGACAATATTATTCGTACACGCGACGTTTGGGGGCGTCATGCACATTTTGTTAAAGTGGGCTGGCAAGAGTAAGAATGAGGAAGACAAGGAAGATAAAAGGGACAGGGTAAAATTTTCTCCCTTGTCTCCCCCACTCCCTACTCCCCACTCTCTTAAAAAATTATGAGAAAAGTTTACTTCTTACTCCCTGGTACAGATGGCAAATTTGCCTGTGGTGGTCTTTGGGCTGAATTAAAAGCACTTAATTTGGTTCAGCAGTTCTGTAGTGCTGATGTTGTAACTTACCGTCAACGAGAAAAAGGTAAGCTTTTTATTGATGATTTGCTAAAAGAGAAAAATTTAAGTGATGTAATTTTTGTCATCAGTTGGGGATTTGATATAGCTCAACTTGTAGCTAAACTTAAGCAATACAATGTTGTTTACCATGCACATAGTGCAGGTTATCCATTTAGGCTACCCGCAAGTATTCCGATCATCACTGTTAGCCGCTATACAATGGGATATTGGGGAGAAAAATCGCCAAACTCTCTGATTTATTATTTGCCGAATCAAATTTCTGACGAGTTTCAAAATTTAGGGCTGGAACGGGATATTGATGTTTTAGTTCAAACTCGGAAATCTTCTGAGTATTTAATTAAAGAATTGATTCCAGCGTTACAAAAACGTTGTAAAGTATTGGTTGTTGATTCATACATAAAGGATTTACCTGGACTATTCAACCGAGCTAAGGTTTACCTATATGATTCGGCTGATTACTGGACGCAACAGCGTGTAAGCGAAGGGTTTGGTCTACAACCAATGGAAGCTCTTGCCTGTGGTTGTCAAGTATTTTCTAGTGTAAACGGTGGACTGGCTGATTACTTAGACCCTGGATTTAATTGCTATAAAATTGCTGGATATTCACAAGAATATGATGTCCAACGTATTCTGAAGGTGATTGATTCTTCAGTAGTTTTTAGTTTATCTGAAGAATTTTTAGCTGAATATCGAACTGAAAATATTATTAAGCGTTTCCAAGTTATTTTGGATGAGTTAAATGAGTTTTTTGACCATAAGATACAGCAGCCATCTAATATTAAGAGTTTGACGAAAATACGTGTGGCAAAATTACTTGCTCAGAAAATATATGGGAAGCTGAAGAAGAAATATTTTAAGTAATAGAAAAAACCGCAGAGACGCACAGATCACAGAGAGAAGAGAGGAAATGGAATGAGTCGGCGGTTATTAGTTACTGGGGGTGCGGGGTTTATTGGGGCAAATTTTGTGCATCATTGGTGTCACGTTTATCCAGATGACCGGGTGGTGGTGTTGGATGCGCTTACCTACGCGGGAAATCGTCTGAATTTGGCGCTGGTTGAGGGAAGAAAGAATTTTCGGTTTGTAGAGGGGGATATTTGCGATCGCACGCTCATAGACGAGTTATTATTAACCGAAAATATAGATACCATCGCCCATTTTGCTGCTGAATCTCATGTTGATCGTTCAATTCTTGGGCCGGCTGCTTTTGTACAAACTAATGTGGTAGGAACTTTCACGCTGCTAGAAGCTTTTCGGCAACATTGGGAAGCAAAAGCACAGCCATCTGATTATCGTTTTCTACACGTTTCTACTGATGAAGTTTACGGTAGTTTGGGCCCAGATGATGCAGCTTTTTGTGAAACGACACCTTACGCTCCCAATAGTCCCTACTCAGCCTCGAAAGCTGGTAGCGATCACTTAGTGCGTGCTTATTACCATACTTACAACCTCCCGACAATTATCACAAATTGTTCTAATAATTACGGCCCTTATCAGTTTCCTGAAAAACTAATTCCTTTGATGTGCATCAACACTTTAATAGGTAAACCATTACCTGTTTATGGTGATGGTAAAAATGTGCGTGATTGGCTTTATGTGGGCGATCATTGTCGTGCTTTAGATGTGGTAATCAATCACGGTCAACCAGGGGAAACATACAATATTGGTGGCAACAATGAGGTGGAAAATCTCAACCTGGTGCAGCTTTTGTGTCAGATGATGGATGAATTAGCACCTAATTTACCAGTGCGTCCAGCAGAGCAATTAATTACTTTTGTTAAGGATAGACCAGGACACGACAGGAGATATGCAATTAATGCAAACAAGATTAAAACTCAACTTGGTTGGACACCTTCAGTAACAATTGCTGAGGGTTTACGTTTAACAGTTGAATGGTATCTTAATCATCGTGATTGGTGGGAACCTCTGCTGTCTGCGGAATATCAAGCTTACTATCGCAAAAATTATCTGGCTCCCACAATTTTTCTAAATAATGACTATCCTTGAATATAAGGGAATCAGAGTAAATTGCCAGCAGGTGTCAAATGCTGCAACCAGAACAGATATTACAAGACCGTTATCAAATCCAACGCCAACTTGGCAACAATGGAATTCGTCAAACTTGGCTAGCCAAGGATTTACAAGCCTCTGATGACCAAAATTCGACCGTTGTGGTCAAACTTTTGGCCTTTGGTGGTACTGTCCAGTGGGATGACCTGAAGCTTTTTGAGAGGGAAGCACAAATTCTTAAACAGCTAAATCATCCCCGCATCCCTCGATATATAGATTATTTTTGTATCGACGATCGCACACTCTGGTTTGGCTTAATACAAGAATACATTCCTGGTGAGTCGCTCAAGGAAAAACTTGCTATTGGCGAAAGGTTTAGTGAAAAGCGAGCTAGAAAAATTGCTGTTGAGGTTTTAAATATTCTCATCTATCTACATGAGTTGAATCCAGGGGTGTTGCATAGAGATATTAAACCGAGTAATTTAATCTGGGGCGAAGATAATCGGATTTATTTAGTTGATTTTGGTGCAGTTCAGGATAAAGCAGCAAGAGAGGGCGTTACTTTCACTGTTGTCGGTACTTATGGTTATGCCCCAATGGAACAATTTGGTGGTCGAGCAGTTGCGGCTTCAGACCTCTATGCACTGGGAGCAACTTTGATTCATTTGTTAACAGGAACTTCCCCTTGTGATTTACCTCAACAGGATTTGCGGTTGCAATTTGCAGACCGAGTTAACTTGAGTCCTAGTTTTCTCAATTGGCTACAAAAGTTGATAGAACCTGCTCCAGAACAACGATTTACTAATGCCCGCGAAGCACTGAATGTTCTCAAATCTCGTTTGGCTATTAAATCCGCAAACAAGAATCAGCTAGTTCCGCTAAAAGAAATAATCAACAATTCTGGATGTGGGATAAATAATCACAATGAAACAGTCCCAGAGGAAATTCTCGGTTGGAACTGGGGCGCATTTCTCATGCCTTGGTTGTGGATGTGGCCGAATCAAGTGTGGTGTGGAGTGTTCTGTTTTATACCAAACTTTTCGTGGTTTCTGGCGATCGCATTCGGTGCAAAAGGCAATGAATGGGCTTGGAAAAGTAGACGGTGGAACAGTATTGAACAATTCAAAGCGCATCAAAGAGGCTGGGCGATCGCTGGTATTGTAATTGGAGGGCCGATTAGTATTATGTTATGGGTTCGAGCGATCGCTTTACTCCAAGCTGCATTTTAGTGGGGAATGGGGAATGAGGGAGCAGAGGGGACAAGGGGACAAGGTGACAAGGTGACAAAAGTTTAGAACTTCCAACAAGTCTTTCCCCTCGTCCCCAATTCTCCTTGTCCCCAAGTCCTCTTTCCCATGCCCAAAGCCGCCTTATGTCGTGACTCCTACCTACTCCCCACTCCCCCTAGCTCCTTCTAACTACTAACTTGCGATTCAACTACACCCACGGGACAAGAAACATTTGTTCCTCCTAAACCACAATACCCGTTGGGATTTTTAGCCAGGTATTGCTGGTGGTAAGCTTCAGCGTAGTAAAATTCAGGTGCATCCAAGATTTCTGTAGTAATCTTGCCATAACCAGCACCGTTGAGGGCTTGCTGATAAGCTTCCCGCGATGCTTCTGCTAGCTGTTTTTGACTTTCGGAATATACATAAATTCCCGAACGGTATTGAGTGCCAGCATCATTACCTTGGCGCATCCCTTGGGTAGGATTGTGGCTTTCCCAAAAGATTTTGAGTAGTTCAGCATAACTGATTACTTTGGGATCAAACACAACTAACACCACTTCATTGTGGCCGGTTCGCCCACTACATACCTCTTCATAAGTGGGGTTGGGTGTGAACCCAGCAGCGTAACCCACTGCGGTGGTGTAAACACCTTTAAGTTGCCAGAATTTGCGTTCTGCACCCCAAAAACAGCCCAAGCCAAAAATTGCCTTCTCTAATCCATCGGGATAAGGAGGTTGTAAGGGATTCTTATTTACATAATGAGCTGCGGGTACTGACATAGACTGTGCCCTTCCTGGCAAAGCTTCCTCAGGTGTGGGCATAACTGCCTTTTTGCCAAATCCGAATAGTGCCATTGATTTTGACTCTGATATATATCTTTACCTTATTTACTATTGTAAAGATTCTCGCGATCGCTTGGGGTTTTCTCGGAATTCCCAGCGCAGTCATTCTGACTGAACTGTTTGTCGGTGGCTTTTTTGTAACTTTTTATTAATTTTAGTAAATATATATATAAAACTTGTGTGCTGGTAATACATGTAATCGTATTATTTTCTTCGACCACAAAAAAATCATGTATGTTATTTAACAGCCTAGAGTTTATATTTCTATTTTTGCCAATTACTCTTTTCATATTTTTCTTTCTTGGTAAATATGGTTATCACCGTTTAGCAATCACCTGGTTAGTGACTGCTTCTTTATTTTTCTATGGTTGGTGGAATCCAAGATACTTACTATTGCTTCTAGTTTCAATAGGCTTAAATTTTTTTATAGGTTATACACTCAACCAATTAAACTCACCAATCAGAAAAAAGACACTGCTTGTTTTAGGAATAACAGCTAATTTAATTATCCTTTGTTGCTTCAAGTACGCTAATTTTTTTGTTTCAAGTGCAGCCGATATATTAGGTATAAACTTTAATTTACAAAATATTATCCTGCCATTAGGGATATCCTTTTTTACTTTCCAGCAAATTACCTACTTGGTTGATTCTTACCGTGAGGAAGCGAAAGACACTAAATTTGTAGACTACTGCTTATTTATCACCTTTTTTCCTAAACTAATTTCTGGCCCTATTGTTCACCACTCAGAGATCATGCCACAGTTCGCTGACAAAGCTGTGTGTAGGTTTAACTTAGAGAATATGGCAGTAGGTATTACCATTTTCAGTTTGGGATTATTTAAGAAAGTTGTTTTTGCAGATAACATTGCTGCTTATGCAAGCCCAGTATTTAATACTGCTGCTGCTGGTATCTTCCCCACATTTTTAGAATCTTGGGTGGGTGCGCTAGCCTACACGTTGCAACTGTACTTTGATTTTTCTGGTTATTCTGACATGGCGATTGGGATAGCTAGGATGTTCGGGATTAAGTTACCAGTTAACTTTTTCTCACCTTATAAAGCTACCAGTATTAGCGACTTCTGGCGTAGGTGGCACATCACTCTTTCTAACTTTCTTCGAGATTACTTATACATTCCTTTAGGTGGTAATCGCAAAGGTGAGATTAGACGTAGTTTGAATTTAATGATAACCATGCTGCTGGGAGGAATTTGGCACGGTGAAGGTTGGCAATTTGTCTTTTGGGGTGGATTGCATGGAGCTTATCTAAGTATTAATCATGAATGGAATGTTTTCCAAAAAAAGTATGATTTAAAAACAGATAACTGGCTGAGTCTAAAACTAGGTTGGTTTATAACATTTCTCGCAGTTGTCATCGGATGGGTATTTTTCAGAGCAGAAAACATGGCTACGGCATTCATAATTGTCAAAGGCATGATTGGATTAAATGGCTTATTATTCACTACTCAAATTCTTGAATCAGGCTTAAAAAAAGCAATAATTGATATTTCTATTTTACTTGCGATCGTCTGGTTGACACCTAATGTTCAGGAATGGATGGGCAAGTATGAGCCAGTCTTCAATTATGAAAAATTAAAAAAACTTTCATCTAATAGCCTTTTTTGGTCTAGATTACAGTGGCAACCGAATCAAACTTATGCCTTAGTCGTTTCAGTTTTAACTGTAATTGCGCTGTTGCACCTTACCAAAGTTAGTGAGTTTTTGTATTTTCAGTTCTAGGGAGAATCAAAGCTGATGCTTGCTTATTTAAAAACCTACTTGACAATGGTAAGTACACTTATCTCCTTTATTGGAGTAGTAAATGTAGCTGTTGACCCACTCTGGTACACTCAAGGGAACAAGTTAAATCCAATAAATGTTCCCTATAATGAAAGGCTGACCAAAACTAATCTATTGTTGCATAGTGATAAGCAAAAGTATGATTGCCTCATTTTTGGTAGCTCTCGTGTCACTCTGTTAAATAGTAAGGCACTCAAGAATAATGTTTGTTTCAATTATTCTTTCAGTGCTGGAACAGCTGAGGAATTTGTTAAATATGCCGAATACGTTAAAGAGAAAGGGGTTAATCCTCAAAAAATATATGTGGGGATAGACTCTTACAATTTCACTTTTGATAAAAAGACAGCACTTAAAAATAACGTTGAGGTAGCAAAACCAAAACCTGCCTATCAGGCTTATCTATTCTCTCTAGACACTTTGCAGTTGTCCTTGAAAACAATTTTTAGGCTAAATACAGAGATTAGATTCTACGATCAAGATTTTCAAGGTAAAGTTTTTGATAATGCCCCTAAATACAAACCTGAGTTTATAGATAAAAAAACTCAAGAGAAATGTGACTTTTCTCGCATTGCTTATTACAAACAAATACGACATATATTCCCAAATGCTAAAATTATTGGATATGTGCCACCAATATCAGTTTGGAAGCTTTTCAATGAAAGCTATGCTCGTGGCTTGCTAAACTGCGAATTAGAGGCAATTTATGAAGCTTCCAAAAGTTACGACATAACATACGATTTCTCATATCCTTCAGAGATGACCACAGTCACATATAATACTTATGATGGTAGTCACTACTATCCAGATGTGAATAATCAAATAGCACAAGTTCTTGAAGGAAAGCTATCAAGTCCTGGAATTCGTATCCATCAATATAATCTAAATGAATATCAGCAGTTTCATAAAAGTAAGCTAAAAGAGTATTTGTATAAGCAAAAACAGGGAAAACGGTGGTAAAAAACAGAGTTTGAGTTTGTTTGAATATGATTGTTTTGACTTTTACATATACGTCTTGATTTTCGTTCTGGCGCTAGTCTGTGCTATTTATCAATGTAATAAATACTTTTCAAGGATAAATTGGCGTCAGAAGATACTCATGGATAAAATACCAAAAATTGATCGTCAAAGGGAGCATCAAGCAAACGAACGCACTTTTCTTGCTTGGCTACGCACTTCTATTGCTTTGATTAGCTTTGGTTTTGCGATCGCGCGATTTGGTATATTTCTGCGCCAGTTGAATATTGCTATTACTCAACAAGAACCTCCGGTAAATCCATTATCCAATTCGGAAAACTTGGGTTTGGCTTTGGTAATTTTTGGAATTTTGACTGTTGCGTTAGCTGCGTGGCGATACAATCAAGTTTTCTGGCAAATTGAACGAGCAGATTATAAACCAAATAGGTTAATGGTTTGGATAATGACCGGAGTTGTAATTATTTTGGGACTTCTCAGTATTCCTTTGCTCTTAAAGCGTGATAATGTGCCTTTTCGTTCTCCTGTTCCAATTCAACCACAGTCCCG
Source organism: Nostoc commune NIES-4072 (assembly GCF_003113895.1). Lineage (NCBI taxonomy): Bacteria > Bacillati > Cyanobacteriota > Cyanophyceae > Nostocales > Nostocaceae > Nostoc > Nostoc commune. The sequence continues at coordinate 6,307,159 of NZ_BDUD01000001.1, forward strand.
AAATTTGCAAAGATTAACCCCAAACGCCAATGTTAACAAGGGGACAATTACTACTCTATATAAACATCTATATAAACAAATATTTTTGTTTTTGAAATAGCTCATTAGATAATTGTCCAGATGAATTGTTTTACCAGATCCTAATTGTAAATTCACCATTTAAAGATAAAATTATTAACACTTGCTTGACGGATCTAGAGTGGTCTAATGCTAATACCCTTCACCCCAAAATTTTAGAAAAAAATGATTTTGATAAAATTAGAAACTCAGAAAAATTATTTGCCAGCAAGTTTGATATGACTATAAACACGGATATATTAGATATGATTGATAAAATGATATTGAGTCAATCTTAACTTACAAATAAATTTTAAATTTTGGTCGTAAAAAAGAAATAATAAATGTTCCCCACTATTGAACTTTGGACGAAAAAGATAACAATTAACTTCTAAATTAGCGTATGAATCAATACGGTTCCGTTAAGGCAAGAGACGCGATAAATCGCCGTCTTTACAAGAATCAGTCCTTTGTAGAGACGGCGATTTATCGCGTCTTTGGATCTAGGGCGTGTCATCAAAAAACCTTATCCGAACCGTATTGGCGTATGAATATGCGAATTTAGAAAACTTTAAATAAGTTTTATGTAACGGAATGCGTTACACAAGCATTCACTAAGGGTAATAGTGGCCCTAATTGCTCTTGTCCATTCACGGCTAAATCGCTGTGACACAAATAAACTCTCTCGGATACACGAGAGAGTAAATCTGTCAAAATTCTTTGCAATCGTTGTTCTTCTGCCAATTTCTCATCTTCTGCTGTCCAAGGTTCGCCTAATCTGTCTCGCAGGAAAAACGGCGCACCGAACAAAGTTGCTGCACCACCTTTTGCCCATAGAGGTGAACCAGCATCTAGCCAAAAATGCCAACGGTGCGATCGCCTACTAGATCGATATTGAAATATAGTTGCTAAGGTGACAGCTTTTCTCGCTCCACCAATGGGACGCACAGGATAAGGATTAGCGGTAATAGTCCCACGTCGCAGTAATTGAATGAATTCGATAAGAGTTGTGTGAGGTGTTGTCTCTGTTGGGCTAATTTGTCGTAGTCTGGTGTCAATTTCCCAGTAATGTTGAGCGGTTTCTAATAATTCCCGCAATGCTGCTAGTTGTTCGTAGGGGAGATTACTACCATTCCACAAAAAGCGTTGAATTGCCCTGTCTAAGAGGGAAATGGGACTGGGAATTAACCGCAGTTCTTGTTGCGATCGCTGCTGTTCTAACCACTGTAATATCTCATTATATGCTGTAGTTGCTGCATAGCCGATTCTATCCCAGCGCTCGAAGGCTGACACTGGTAGCAAGTTGGGGCGATCGGGATGGGGTACAAAGCAGTAATCTGCAATCAAACCAGCGCGAACCGGATCAATATTTGTATATACCCGATTCATCGCGTCTTCTGATGGTTGTTGTTTCCTACTCAACACAACCAACATTTCTGCTACAGCATCCCGATCTACTAAGCGTCCCAAGCCGGGATAAACTAGTGCCAGCATGGTAAGTAATGCGCGAATGACGGGTGAACTAATTAACGGACGTTGGTCATTCAACGATTCTACCTGGATGTTTTGCTTAACGAGGATTTCTACTAGAGTATAACGAGCGATCGCATCTAAACCTGGTGCAATAATCGCCACTTCTTCTGGTTCTATTTGCTGTGATTGGATGGCATCAGCAATTACCTCTGCTGTTTGCCGCAATAATTGGGCGCGGGAGGTAGTTTGAATTGAATGCACGGTTTTTGGTAAACTCAACAGTACCATTGGTTCTGTGAGTAATTCCACCATCTGGTTAGCTTGCTCACCAAGGGACTCTGGAGGGGGCCCGGTCAAGATTTCTACCCGACAACGTTCTGCTAATCCTTCTAGGTAGTTGGGATCTGCTCCCAATCCCAATCGGACTGCACCATCGGGATTGTAACTAAATGCCCCGACTGCACCTTGATCTAAGAGTAACTCAAACAAAAGACGCGCTACGCTAGGATAATCATCTACATCATCTGCCAATACCGCCTGATAGCGTTTAGTTAGGTGCTGCTGGTAATTGCGATCGCTTAATAAATGCTGACTATACAGTTCAGTAATAATCCCATAACTTAGTAACCCCCTCTCTAAACACCAGTTACGCCAATCTAGAAGCAAAGAGGCGAGAAATTCCGGTTCTAAAGTTGTAGGATTTTCCCCCAGACCCCTTGTCAAAATCTGGGCAATATCTTCGCAAGGTATACCACTATAAGCTGCTAATTGCAATAAGTCTAGAATGCGACGCACCAAGCGAGATTCATTCACTCCTGCAACACGTAAAATTTCTTCGTCTAATTGGGGACGCCAAAGTTTGGTTGCTAACTCTTGCTCCGTTTCTGGGCGCAATCTTACTGGAAACTGTGCCTTCAGGCTCAAAGAGTTAATTAGCAATGGCCAAAATAAAATAACTTCATCCTGAAAAAAACCTAGCGGTGTCTTGGCACGCACCGGATATTTCCCCAAGGTAGATGTAATAATTATATCCCCCAATTCTCGACGATTATCATCATTAGCAGCTAAGACTAAAACTCCTGGCTCTGTTTGTTTAAGATATAAAAATTCGGGTGTATGAACGCCTTTTTTACGTCCTGATTTCTTAGTATAAAATGATTCAGTGTATTGCTTCTCAGGTTGTACCCAACTACAAAATTGCTCTACCAAGCGAGCTGTCTTACCACTGCGGCTAGTGCCAACAATCCAAACCGAATGAGAAACCACAAACTTTCTCCTTGTAGATTTGCTAGTATACCTCGTGCGTTAACTTAAGGTTAATAGTTACCAAATAATGCTGGATGATTGTCTCCAATGAAAAACTCTGTTTTTAGCCAAAAAATCTATTCTTTTTTACTTGATACTTACCGATGGTACTTACAAACTCCTGAACGTTCTTTAAATCAAGCTTACGATGCAGCATTAAAGATTAAGGAAATAGAAGACAAGCATTTCAGTGGTAATAAAATAGACATTGACTCAGCCATGTACAGTAATAGCGTGATGGATTATTTTGAGTCAGACCTAAAAAAGCTATTAAAAACTGTGAGGATGCGGCTTACAGAGTTGAAAGCAAGCCGTTGGTTTTTAAATGAAGAGAATCAAAAAGCTGCCGAAAAAACAGGTATAGAGTATCTCAGCCCTTCTTTGGTTTTGGAAAGGCTTAACTTTATCGATCAAGTTATATCCAAATACACAACACTTTCCGCTCAAAAAAGTTCCAACGTTTTAGTGGTTCAACCTCCAAATTTACCAGTTGAATCTGTAATATCTGACGACAAATCGCTAATCGTCAATAATCCAACGTTGCCACCGAAAATAACAACTAAAGATTGGGAGACAAAAGCAAAACCAAAGGGTAAAATTGATACAACAGGGGTTTTACCCCGCTCTATTTTAAGCACTATCACTCGTTTGCAAGTTGAATTAGATCCTAATTCGGAACAAGAAGTAATCCAAAGCTTTCGTCAAGCTCAAAGAAGAACAATAATATCTATTAGGTTTATTTTACTATTAATTATCGTACCACTTTTGACGCATCAAATAGCAAAAGCTTTTGTAGTAGGGCCATTTATTGAGAAGTTTAGAAACACTGAGCAAATGCAAATATTCCTCAATTCCGAAATGGAAGAGGAAGCCCTTGGAGAATTACAAAGATTTGAAGAAAAGCTCCAGTTTGAAAATTTTATTAGAAATGCCCCGCCACTGTTGCCTGAACAGATAGAAGTTGAAATGAAGAAGAGGGCGGTTGAGCTTGCTGAAGAATTCCGTTATGAAAGCTCTAATGCTATCAAAAATGTTTTTGCAGATATTTTTTCGGTGGGTGCTTTTATCTGGCTTTTACTCGTCAGCAAGTCTTCTATTGCTGTGATTAAAGATTTCTTTGATCGGATTGTCTATGGACTTAGTGATAGTGCTAAAGCATTTATCATTATTTTGTTTACCGATATATTTGTAGGTTTCCACTCTCCTCATGGCTGGGAAGTACTTCTAGAAGGTGTATCGCGTCATTGGGGATTACCAGCAAATCGAGATTTTATCTTCTTATTTATTGCGACATTTCCAGTGATTTTAGATACTATATTTAAATATTGGATCTTCCGATATTTGAATCGGATATCGCCTTCAGCAGTTGCAACTTACCGGAATATGAATGAATAAGGTATTGGGGATGGGGCATTGGGCATTGGGCATTGTACAGAGAATGAATGACTAATGACTCTCGATTTGCGGTTTTATTTTTGAGTTTGAGGGAAGTGGGATAATATGAAAAATTTGAATTTTGATGGAAGCAATTGCTGAGTTAGGAAAGTTTAATAAAGTTATCGCTATCAGCTTACCCTTAGTTTTGTCACTTTTCCTGGTGCGTATGCAACCTTTAGCGCATCAGGAACTTAGTCCGCCTGAATGTCGCGTGAAAAAGTGGGATATACCAGTTTCCTTGACTGCTGAAAACCAAAAATCACCATTAATTCAGAGGTTACCAATAACTTGTTGTCAAGGTGATACCTCTTGTTTGGATGAAGTTCTCTATGGAGAAATACCAGACAAAAAGGCGCTGATGAGTGCGATCGCTCGTAGTCTCCAATACCTGCAAACGGCTAATGCTGCGGCTGCTTATCAAAACTATCCTGTAGCTGAGATTAGGCGCGATCGCGTTATCAAAAGCTTGAAAAGATTCCGCGAACTCCTACTAACAACTAATTCTGCAACAGAATTACATCAAGCCATTGAGCGAGAATTTGTTCTTTACCAGTCAGTTGGTAAAGACACCAAAGGTTCTGTTTTATTCACCGCCTATTATGAACCGCTTTATCCAGCCAGTCGCGTCCCCACACCAGAATACCGTTATCCTGTTTATCGATTACCTCCTGATTTCAACTCCTGGTCTAAGCCTCATCCTACCCGTGAAGAACTAGAAGGAGCAGATGGTTTACAAAGCGCAAAAGGAAAATTACGAGGATTAGAGCTATTTTGGTTTCGCGATCGCCTCGAACCATATCTAGCTCAAATTGAAGGTTCAGCCAGACTTCAGCTTCCTGATGGTACTCAAACAACAATCGGCTATGCTGGTCACACTGCTTATAATTACAAAAGTATTGGGCGAGAATTAGTGAATGATGGCAAATTACCGCTAGAAGGTATAACTATGCCAATTATTCTTGACTATTTCCAAAAGCATCCCCAAGAATTAAATATTTATATTCCGCGCGATCGCAGTTTTGTTTTTTTTCAAGAAAATCATGGTGAACCAGCCCAAGGTTCTATTAACGTACCATTAACAGCAGAGCGTTCTATCGCTACAGATAAATCTCTTATGCCCCCTGGTGCTTTAGCGTTGATTCGCGCTTCCATTCCCTTCGTTAATCCTACCGGAAAAATGGAGGAGCGCATCGTTAGTCGCTATGTTCTTGACCAAGATACCGGAGGTGCAATTAAAGGTGCAGGTAGGGTAGATTATTTTTTAGGTACTGGGAAATTAGCAGGCGATCGCGCTGGTGTTACAGTCAGTAATGGACAATTATTTTATCTATTACTCAAGTCTAAAAATTAAATAGACATCTGGTGAAAATGATTGTAGAGACGTTGCATTGCAACGTCTCTACAAGGGTTTCAGGTAACGCATAATTAATTTCTGGAGATGTCTAATACACTCGCATTTTAATACTAAAAATCCCAACTTCTTTAAAGAAGTCGGGATTCTTAACCTTTTGGCTTAATAAAGTACACATTCCAAATCAATGAAACGCTTAGGGTAACTACGAATTACGAATTACGCTTCGATATCCATGTCACCATCATCATCGTCATGATCGTAAGGGATATCGTCAAGGTCTATCATTTCTGAAATTTCTTCTACTTCATTTAAATACTCAGATTCTTGATGTTCCCGTTCTATTAGACGACCAGTTGACTTTAACCATTCCAAGAGAATAAACTCATTACTTGTACGAATTACAGGCGCTCGCTGGTTACGAGGTTCTTCACGCAAAGGACTTGTAGGCATAAAAAAAACTCACTTTGAATTATGGGTCACTGTGTAAAAACAGGAAAATTGTCCACTAGGGTCAAAAGCCTTGTATCACAGGTCTTTTCTCAACAGATTAAATACGAACCATTGAGTTTTTTATTCTCTTGTCCGTCTAATTACTTACCATTAAAATGTCTGCGCGTCAGTTCTAATAATAAATCTTCAAGGGGACGCGAACTCACAAGGTATTTCATACCTTGGCGAGAGTTTCATACATATCAGATGGTAATGCAGACAATCTGTTCGCTACAGCGACTGCATCAGCTAAGTTGCTAAATTGACACCGGACAATTTCTTGTCCATTTCCTGAGGGGAATCGCTTCCTAGCTTTGTTAGAGACAGCACAAATAATCGCTAAAGCTTTGGCGAACCCATCTTTTGTTAATATTGTTTCTTTAGCGAACCCTTCAACAGGGATAAGGCAGACCTCAAATCGATAACCCGGTCTGGGAGAAACAGCTATGTCGATATAGGGTTTATCTTCTTTCCTGATTCTGCGTAAATATTGGGCAGTCGAATTAGTATCATGCAAATCAGTCCCAAGGGCATAAGTAAAAAAGCAATCTTCTGTCAGCGATTCAGGACGGGTAATTATATCCGTTGGCATAAGTTCAAGTATTATTCGTATGTTGTCTGGGTTTGTGATACACTTTACTGTCCAATCCCACTTACTTAAGTAAAAATTGCTGCCCACATCCCCAACTTCTTTAATAAGTCGGAGATATAAATTTAGCTTAAATAAGTAGCATTCTAATACAGGTCGGCGGAAATAAACCTACCATTCCAAACAGCCAGGAAGCCCAAAATTAAAGCATTTTGACTTTTGACTTCCGCCTTGCGATACCAGTTTCACCCAATGTATTCCAATACAGCAATATAAACTGACATAAAACACTTTTAGAATGAAATGGTGTAGACACCTCCAGAATCAAAGGGTGTAGAGATTTAGATTCGGGGAGGCGTCTATATAGTCAGTCACATGACCGAAAATATTTCTCAACATAGTTAATCATAACATAGTTGACCGTTGAACTCTTTTTAACTCCTCTAATCGATACATACTCCGTCACCAATAACGGCAGAATTGTATGCAATTGCGATTTTTAGCTTGGTAAATATACTTATTAAAAATCTTTAATTTTACTAAGTATATTTATATGTAAAGGATAATATAGTCATTGCTAGGACTTACGCACACTCTACGAATTCTCGGCGCTCTTGGCGTCTTGGCGGTTCGAGAAATTAAGCTTTTTAGCAATTTTTGCGTAAGTCCTAATTGCGATCGCAAAAGCCTATCGCAGACAAGCCTATCGTAGATAATATAATGTTCGGGCAATTAAGCATAATACGCAAAACCCCACCCCCGCCAAAGCTACGCTTGAGCTAACCTCCCCGCAGGCTAGGGTAGTTCAGACAAGTATTACCAGCACTGTATTTCAATTCTAGTAGTTTCGTAGGGTGCGTTATGGACATGCTGAAATAACAAATGAGTACCCCGAAATAACAAA